>NZ_JBQKUP010000026.1:0-153524 GCF_052156535.1 Nitrospira sp. T9 | reverse complement strand
GATATTTAGGCACCCACACCACATGATACTTGAGATCGTAAACAGCGCCTCTGGTTCGTTTGAGACTCATGCATGGAAGAATACCAAACTCAGCCCGCTTCGCGGGCTTGCTCTTTTCCTCCCCCCAGCAAGCTGGGGGGTATCCAAGAGCAAAATTTTATAAAAAATTTTCAATTGCCAAACTTTTTTTCATGGCAAATAGACAAATAAATAATGATAGCCTTCAGTCGGCACTGATGGTATACACTGTTTGACTTTCCCAAATATGCATGCCGTAAAAATGAACTACAGAGGGAAAACGCGATGACAATTTTGGTTCTGAGAACTCTCTGCCTGTTGTTTCTGCTAATACCCGCGACGGCGGCAATGGGGCAGGACGTTGACTGGAAGACTACCGTGGGCGAAGCCGTCGACACCTTGCAGCAGTATCTTCGGTTCAACACGACCAACCCGCCGGGTGATGTCACCGAGGCCGCCGGCTTCCTTCAGAAGGTTCTTGAAGAAGAGGGGATCACGGTCAGGCGGTACGAAGCTGCACCGGGCAAAATCAATATTTTAGCCCGGCTTAAAAGCACGGGCGATGCCAAGCCTATTCTGCTGCTCCATCATATGGATGTGGTGCCCGCCGATGCGAGGCACTGGGATTCGGTTGATCCTTTTGGCGGCGAGATCAAAGACGGCCACATTTGGGGTCGAGGCGCGATCGACATGAAGGGCACGGGTGTGCTTCAACTTTATGCCTTTCTGACGCTGGCACGGCAGAAGGTCTCTCTCGATCGCGATGTGATTTTTATGGCTGTGAACGACGAAGAAATCGGCGGGAGAATGGGGACGCGCTATATGCTCGACCACCATTATGACGAACTCGATCCCGAGTATGTCCTCGACGAGGGTGGAGTTGGCAGTCGCGAGATTTTCGTGGACGGGAAGTTGGTCTTCGGGATTTCCGTGGCGGAGAAGCGGGCGTTCTGGCTTCGTCTGACGGCCCGCGGGGTCGCCGGACACGGCTCACAACCGCATGATCAGAATCCCAATGACACGCTGATGCGCGCGCTCAATCGGCTCTTCAGTGCGCCATTTCCGACCATCCCCAATCCGGTCCTTGACGCACTCGAGACCCGGCTCGGCCCACTTACGCCCAACCGGTTCACGAACGCCATCCAGCAGACGACGGTCTCGCTCACCTCGCTCCGGTCTGGTGTCGGAGATCCGCCCAAGGCGAATGTGATTCCCTCACTGGCCGTTGCGACTCTCGACTCTCGTTTGCTTCCTGGTATGGATGCCGAAGCTTTTTTGGCAGAGGTGCAGTCCAGGCTCGGCGATGAAATCGAAGTTGAGGTTATTCACCCGGCAAGTCAATCCGTCGTCACGCCTCATGACACCGGGATGTTTCAAGCGCTGTCCACCGCCATCACACGGCATCATCCCGACGCGACCGTCGTGCCGATGATAATTCCTTACGGAACCGATTCGAGAATGTTTCGTCTGCGCGGGGCCAAATGCTATGGCATCCTTCCCCTTGTGCTCAGTACTGCACTCGCCACGTCCATCCATGGTGACGCTGAGCGAATCCCTGTCGACCAATTCGAGACCGGAATCCGTATCTATTATGAGAGCCTGGTTGAAGCGGCCGCCCGCTAGCCGTTGGGTTCTCGATCCGAATTTGTGGAACATCCATGTGTTGAAGGATGAACAGCCTTCACTCGGTTAAATGCCTTCCAACACCCGGTCCAACCCCAGCCGCCTTTTTTCGACTCCCCCTTAAACACTATTCTCGGGTATAGCTCGCTATTTTCATCTTTACATGAAACGGCAAAGGCAGAAAATATTGGTCAGCCGCCATGGAGTAGGATATACTACTAAGTAGGAATCCATGAATATCACAGTATGGAGGATCTACCTATGTCGATGGTAAAAAAAAGCATTTCGGTCACGGACAAACAGGATGAATGGATCAAGGCTCAAATCGCCAGAGGACATTTTGGCAATGAAAGTGAAGTCGTCCGCGAACTCATCCGGGAACGACAACTTCGCGAGGAGGAAACCCCCGAACACATTGAGGCTATCCGCGAGGCCCTTATTAAAGGCGAGCAAAGCGGAGTGAGCAAGAAATCGGTGGATGAGATATGGGCCGAAGCCCGAACACGGCGTAAGGCCGGTCGTGGTTAAGTATCGCCTATTCCGATTAGCCGAAGACGACTTGGCAGGCATCGCCGAATACGGGGATGAGCATTTTGGGATCGTCCAATCGGACCGCTACCGCGAGCAATTGAAACAGCGGTTTACCCTTATCGCTGAACAACCCTACCTGTATCAGGCCGTGCATGATATTCGCGAAGGCTACCGGCGTAGCGTCTTCGGCGGGCATTCAATTTACTACCGCATTGATGACCAGGGCGTGGAAATCATGCGGGTGTTGGGCCGACAAGACCCTGAGAAAAATTTGCGTGGGTGACCGGGATCATATTGGACCGCCATTATGGAGTATATTTTGGATAGGATACTTGCCATTGTGGCGATCGCCAGCCTTATGCCGGTTATGATTATCGGGGGGAAACGGACCGTATTCACCATGAATCCTCTACCGTCAATGGGCGCCTGATGTTAGTCATCGCTTCCCCGAACAATGCCATCCTTGGTCGGTCATCAATTGACCCATTTCGTTTCTGACTTTTCTTTCAAACACCATGGCCTTTTCCCGATTGTCCCATCAAGAGGACTGCACAACGTCAGGATCAGAACCAGGCATCAGTCCATTCCTAAGTCCAAAATTCCCGGTACCCAATCACCGGTTTCCAAGTCATAGGATATTCCCCTCTGTACCGGTCAGGCACACGACTTGAGGGCGGGGGGCCTTAATGCATTCGGTTTTGGCTCATCCATATAAGGTGCCAAGGCCTGACGAACTTTAGTGCGCGCCCGATGCAAGAGGACCCGCTGGTTGGACTCGGACACGCTCAACATTCGGCAAACGTCCTCCGATCCTAACCCTTCTACGTCCCGCAGGAGGATCACTTGGCACTGCATGGCCGGAAGGGTGTGAATGACAGCGTATATCCGCTCGACCATTTCCTTATTCAACAACTTCCGTTCAGGTGACGCTTCCGTTTGGGAGGAAATGATTCCGGAATAATTTCCAGGCCACCCCTCCCCTCCAGGCGTAACGGGCAATTCATCCACCATGTCGATTCCTCCTTGTTCGGCATCGGAAGCCTTTCCTGGAAATTCCACGTACCGGCTTTCCCGCACCCCTTGCGTTTTGGCCCGATTAACCAGAATGCGAAAGATCCACGTTTTTAAAGACGAGCGCCCCTCAAAGCGATGAATGCCTTCCAGCGCCGCAATCCATGTATCTTGCACAACTTCCTCGGCCACCGCCTCGCTATGCACGAAGGTCAAGGCGACTCGACGTAATGGTGAATGATAGCGTTCGACCAATTCATTAAACGCCGTTTCTTCGCCGCGTCGAACGCGTTTCACTAGGGCCGCCTCGGCAGGATCGTCTTCCGCGTGACCTTCGTGACGGTCGTGGCCTTCGAATACCCGGAGCGCCGGGGTGGCGGCTTTCCTGAGCCGACTTGGCGCTTGTACACTGAACAGACCATCCATTGATTCTGCTGTGATTGTACTCATGAAATGCTCCTCCATCGAAACCATTTAGGTAAATAAGATCTGCTGAATGAATGACGGACAATTTTTAATGCGACAGCCTTTGGTGATGAGCCGCCGAATCATGCGGACTCCATCCTCCCCCACAAAATTCACCGCTGAAAAATCAAGCACCACATTGTTGCCTTGAGCCAACAGTCCCTGACATTCTGTTTCGACTACGTTTATCCATTCCGACACGATTCGTCCTTCGATTTCCACGGTCGTTTCTCTGTCCTGTGTGGCTTTGACCGTGAGTCGAACCATCGGTCAGGGTCTTTCATTATTTGATGTGAACTGTTTCATACAAAGAGTATTGAGCAACCATCGGGCCAAAAAAAACCGGCCACTCAGACAGGATCCAAGTGGCCGGTTTCAATGAGGTTTTTTATTATTTGATTAATGAATATCTTAGCGGTATTCCCAATATTTTTTCCCAATATTTCGTGACGGTCACAACATATTGGGAATCGCTCCTATTTTTTTCTTGTAATTCCCAGCTTCTTCATTCGGGCTTCCAAGGTGGTGGGTTTCAACCCCAGCAACTCCGCAGCCCCCTCCTTTCCACTGACCCGCCAACCCGTTTGTTCCAGGATATCCATGATATGCAACCGCTCACGCTCCTCCAATGTCATGACAGATGAAACCACCCCGTCTCCCCGCGCCCCCGTCGACAATTCGATGGGTTCCAGGGAAGATCCTTCCGTGAGAATGACGGCCCGTTCGATGACATGTTCCAACTCGCGGATATTCCCGGGCCAGGCATATTGCCGCAACGACGCCATCATCGATTCGGGAATCCGGTCGATTTTTTTTCCTAAATTCGTGGCGCATTTTCGCACAAAATATTGCGCCAGGAGCGGAATGTCCCCTTCCCGTTCCCGAAGCGAGGGAAGATGAATCGGAAACACATTCAGACGATAGTACAGATCGGACCGATACTGCCCCGTTCGGGACAATTGCTCGAGATCCCGGTTCGTCGCGGCGATGACCCGGACGTTGACCTTAAAGGTTTGCGTGCCCCCTACTCGTTCAAACTCTCCCTCTTGGAGGACCCGTAGCAGCTTCGCCTGCAAATCCAAAGGCAGTTCGCCGATTTCGTCCAAAAAAATCGTCCCTTTGTCGGCCAATTCAAACCGTCCGATTTTTTTGGTTAACGCTCCGGTGAATGCCCCCTTCTCATGCCCGAAGAGTTCGCTTTCGATCAAGCCGGCAGGAATGGCGGCACAATTCACTTTGACCAGCGGCTTGGACTTGCGAGGACTCAGGTTATGAATGGCCCTGGCGATCAACTCCTTCCCGGTTCCGGTCTCCCCCGTCACCAGTACGGTCGAATCAGTGGGAGCCACCCGCTCGACATTGCGCAAGACTTTTTTGAGAGTCGATGACGATCCAATCACCTCTTCAAAATTGTGCACACTTTGGATTTCCTCCCGCAGATACGTATTCTGCGCTTCCAGCCTGGCCTTTTCCTGTTCCATGAGGACTTTGTCGGTGATATCCAGGAACATGGTTCGGGTATAGGTCCCGCTGGGATCGGGCCTGGACCACCATTGGATCCAAAGGGGTTTCCCCGTGTCCTTGCGGCGCAATTCCAGCACCACCCCGCCGGTATCGGTGCCTTGGCCAATCGAATCAAATACCTCTTTCATCCGCTTTTGCGCGTCTGGAGTATCGGGGATAAACGATTTCCCGTACGTCCCTTCCACCTGATCAGGCGTGATGCCCAGGGTCTGCATTGCCACACGGTTCGCCCGGATAAACCTGGAATCCAGTCCTTCGTTTACATAGGCAATCGGTGCCTCATCGAACAGATCACGCAATTGTTCTTCACTTTCCGCAAGCCTGGCATGAATTTTCTGGCGTTCCAATTCCGCTCCTGCCCTGGCGCCGAAAACTCGAAAGAGCGGAAGCAGCCTGGCGTCCATCGCCATGGGTCGCACATCCAGCGCGGCCAGGTGCCCAAGCACTTCACCGGCCTGGTTGAGCAACGGAATGGCCAAATAACTTTCTGCGCCCAGATCGGCCAGCCCTTTTTCATGTGGAAACAGTTGTTGAACACGTTCAGGGAAATGACAGATTTCTCCGGCAAGCACTTGTTGGCAAGGGCTATGTTCCAGATTATATTCAAAGTTTTCAATGAAGGCCTCGCCGTTCCAAAATGCCAGAGTTCTCACTCGTCCGGTATCTGCCATGAGTTGCCCCACAAAGGCGTACCGGACACCCAGTGCCTTTGCCAGGTTGCAAGCCAGTGCCTGGAAAAATTCCCCTCCGGAGGTCGAAGCGGTGCCTTCATCGACGAGCCGCAGAATATAATCACTTTTCCTGAGGGCTTGGTCCAACTGAACCCGTTCAATTTCCGCCAACGCCCGAGCGGCAAAAATACGCATGATGAAAGCCGTATAGTCCCCGTTGGGCATAGGCTTATCATCGAGCACCGCCAAATGCCCGGCCACCTTTCCTGAAGAATTGATGAGGGGGAGGCCGCAATAACTGGTGGCTCCCCAGTCTTTAATAACCTGGACATTGGGATAACAATCGGCCAAGCCGTCGGCATGATGGACCACCTGATGATTCAACGCCACCTCACAGGGACCACCAACCGGTACCTGGAAACGAGGAACCAATCCGTTCGGTGACCATCCGGCTTTTGAATAAAAACATCCGTCCGCTTGATTGAATTCCGACAGATAGGCATATTTCACTCCCAGCGCCCTGACTAACTTTTCGACCAAGGTGTCAAAAAATTTCTCTCCCGTCTGCGCCTCCACCCCTTTGACTACTCGTTGGAGCACTTCGTCCTGAAGCACAGGGATGGGACCGAGGGAAGACATCTGAGCGGAAACTGTCGAAGGGACGGGCTCTCCCTCAGAGTGAAATGGAGACGTTGTGCCTACCTCAGCCATTGCATCCTCCTCTGAAATGGCAATGCGTAAGAAAAACCGGGCCGTCTTGCTTAGGAACTCACCGTCGCTATTATCTCCGAGGAGCCGGAGGAAAGGGAATAGATCGGTTTCCACATGATCCAGACGACTTCCCTAACGTTCCCCTGACCGCGGATCAGACAGAATATAGAATTCTATACCTACAGCGTTCATTATTCTGAATAGATGAATCTTGATGAGGCCCATTGAACGTCTGAGGATAACCGGAAGACCGGGTGGGAGACACCCTCAACAGCATTGTCATGCTGAGCCCCTTCGACCGAGTTTATCCTGAGTAAAAGCCGAAGGACTCAGGGCAGGCGCGCGAAGCATCCGGCTGAGCCATGGCGTAGGTGGGTTGGGCTCAGATCCTTCGTTGCTCTCAGGATGACACCGGGAGGCAAGGACTCTTCTAGAGCCTGCCCTGAGATTGGCGGAAGGGCTTGTTCTCAAAACTACATCGAATGGGTCGAACCATAATTTTCGTAAAATGCTTGACCGACTGCTCCTGGAATCCTGTAAGTTCCTTGCGAAACAGGGCAAGGAAAATTACGTGGGCTGATGGGGAATTTCCGGAGGTTGTTCCCCCTACCATCCTGGCCGGATACCTGGGACAGTTTACGGTTTTTTCGTGATACACTAAAATTGTGGAACGGAGCAGGAAGGCTCGAATATACTCATGGACGGCCCAGCGATCTGTTCTCCGGCGGATCTGTTTTTGCTAACAAACCTTCACCCACCTTTGTGACACATTGCCAACATCTCAGAACAGGTTTCAGATTTCGGAGCCTGGCAACATCCCGCGATCGGAACGGGAATCTTCCCCTGACCTGATGATCTGGACCCCGAACGGATATGTCCTGCAAATTATCCAACGATAACCCTTCAAGCATCTGTTCATAGGGAGCCCCATCCATGGCCAACAGCACACCTCACCTGACCATCGAGGAAGAACGCTTAGAAGAATCCAAAAAGCGGACGGTCCATTGGAAACGATGGGGCCCCTATCTGAGTGAACGCCAATGGGGCACGGTCCGTGAGGATTACAGTCCGAATGGCGAAGCCTGGGAAGATTTCCCCCATGATCAGGCCCGCTCACGCGCCTATCGGTGGGGCGAGGATGGCATCGGCGGCATCTGCGACCGCCACCAGCAGATCTGCTTTGCGCTGGCGCTCTGGAACGGAAAAGATCCGATTCTGAAGGAACGCTTGTTTGGCTTGACCGGGAACGAAGGCAATCATGGGGAAGACGTCAAAGAGTATTACTTTTACCTGGACTCCACGCCGACGCATTCCTACATGAAGTTTTTGTATAAATATCCCCAACACCCCTTTCCCTATGCCCAATTGATCGAAGAAAACCGGAAGCGGGGCAAACACGATTGGGAATTTGAGCTGATGGACACGGGTGTGTTTGATGACAACCGGTATTTCGACGTGTTTCTCGAGTATGCCAAAGCGACGCACGAGGACATCCTAATCAGGATTACCGCCCATAACCGGGGGCCTGATTTTGCGGACCTTCATGTCTTGCCGACCATCTGGTTTCGCAACACCTGGTCCTGGACGCCGCATGCTCCACGTCCCACCCTCAATCGGGATGAAGACCTTGGCGATGCGCAGGCCATCCACCTGGATCATGAACAATACGGGGCACGATGGTTGTTATGCGAAAGCACTCCGGAAATACTCTTTACCGAAAATGACACCAACAC
This sequence comes from Nitrospira sp. T9, assembly GCF_052156535.1. NCBI lineage: Bacteria > Pseudomonadati > Nitrospirota > Nitrospiria > Nitrospirales > Nitrospiraceae > Nitrospira > Nitrospira sp. T9. The sequence goes on along the minus strand of NZ_JBQKUP010000026.1, from coordinate 145,237 downwards.
GCAACGACTGTATGGGGTGCCCAACGCCAGCCCCTATGTCAAAGACGGGATCAATGACTATATCGTCGCCGGGACAAAAATGGCGGTTAATCCAGCACAAGTCGGAACGAAGGCTGCGGTCCATTATCATCCGTTGATTGCTCCCGGTCAAAGCATCACCTACCGACTGCGATTGACCAACCTCCCTCCGACCGAGGGCCAGTTGGGCGAAGAGTTTGAAACCATTTTTCCTGCGCGCCAACAGGAGGCGGATGAGTTTTTTGCCAAACGACTCGGGACTGCGCAATCCGAGGACGCGCAAAATGTTCAGCGTCAGGCATTTGCCGGCATGCTGTGGAGCAAACAATTTTATCATTTTGACGTGCGCACCTGGCTGGCCGGCGACCCCACAGGACCGCCGCCGCCCGCAGGGCGAAAAGATGGCCGGAACACGGATTGGAAGCACCTCTATAATGAAGACATCATTTCCATGCCCGACAAATGGGAATACCCGTGGTTTGCGGCCTGGGACCTTGCCTTTCATTGCGTGCCCTTAGCCCTGGTAGACCCGGACTTCGCAAAAGATCAGCTCCGGCTATTGGTCAGAGAATGGTACATGCATCCCAACGGTCAAATTCCGGCGTATGAGTGGGCGTTCGGCGACGTGAATCCCCCCGTCCACGCCTGGGCCACCTGGCGGGTGTATAAAATTGAAAAACGCATCAGGGGCAAAGCCGACCGGGTATGGTTGGCCAAGATTTTCCACAAACTCCTGCTGAATTTTACCTGGTGGGTGAACCGGAAAGATGCCGATGGCCGAAACATTTTTCAGGGAGGGTTCCTCGGACTGGATAATATCGGCCTCTTCGACCGGTCCGCGCCGCTTCCGACCGGCGGATACATCGATCAATCCGACGGCACCAGCTGGATGGGCATGTACTGTTTGAATATGCTGGCCATTGCCCTGGAACTGGCACGACACGATCCGGCCTACGGCGATGTGGCCAGCAAATTTTTTGAACATTTTGTCTACATCTCGCATGCCATCAATCACATCGGCGAAGGCAATCACGAAGCCTCCCTATGGGATGAGACGGACGGGTTCTATTATGACATGTTGCATTTCCCGGGCGGCCATTCTCAACAAATGAAGGTCCGGTCCATGGTGGGATTGATCCCCCTCTTTGCCGTTGAGACGTTGGAACCGGAAGTGGTGGATGCCTTGCCGGGCTTTAAACGGCGCCTGTTGTGGTTTATCGAAAACCGCCCGGAATTCCGGCGCCATGTCTGCTCAACCAGCCTGCCTGATGGCAGTGTTCGCCGGATGCTCTCCATTGTGGATCAAGAGCAACTCCCGCGCGTCATGAAGTACATGTTGGATGAAGAGGAATTTCTTTCCACGTATGGCATTCGAGCCTTATCCAAATACCATCAGGACCATCCCTATGTGCTCCATGTAAATGGACATGAACATCGCGTGGATTATGAACCGGCAGAATCCAGGACCGGCTTATTCGGCGGCAACTCCAATTGGCGAGGACCGGTTTGGTTTCCGGTCAATTTTCTGCTCATCGAATCATTACAAAAGTTCCATCATTTCTTCGGAGATCATCTCACCGTGGAATGCCCGACCGGCTCAGGATCGCAACAGACATTATGGCAAGTCGCGGCGGAAATTTCCCGTCGCCTCAATCGGCTCTTCCTGCGTGATCCTTCGGGCCATCGACCGGTCTTCGGGGGAGTCGCTTTGTTTCAACAGGATCCGCATTGGCGGGATTACCTGTTATTTCATGAATATTTTCACGGGGACAACGGGGCGGGATTGGGCGCCAGCCATCAAACAGGCTGGACCGGACTTGTGACCAAACTGCTGGAACAATCAGGAGAATAGGATATGTCTCCCGACCGGAGGCACCAACACCAGGACACCCCACATCCCTTACACACCTCTATCCTGCCGCAGGTCGTGGATGTTGGCAGAGAAATTTGCGGCGATTTGTGGCTGTCCGAACGGCGGGAATGGCTCGTCACCAACGGCATCGGAGGGTTCGCCTCCGGCACCGTGGCGGGTTCCCTGACCCGACGGTATCACGGCCTGCTCATTGCCGCCCTTAAGCCACCCCTCGGACGCACCTTGTTGGTCAGCAAATTGGAAGAAACCGTGGAGTACCAGGAAAAAATCGTTCAGCTCTCCACCAACCATTGGCATAGCGGAACCGTGGCGCCAGCGGGATTTGTCTTCCTGGAACGCTTCCGCCTGGAAGGCACGACACCGGTCTGGACATTTGCCATCGGGGACGCATTAGTCGAAAAGCGCATATGGATGGAACCCGGTGAGAATACCACGTACGTGCAGTACTCCTTCACCAGAGGATCCCTTCCGATTCGCCTCAATCTGCGAGCCTTCATCAATCACCGAGACTACCATAGCATCACGCTGGACACCCTCCCGGAATTTTCAACCACGCCCATCCCGCATGGACTCCAGATTCTCCCCGCAGAAGGTTCTCCGTTTATCCTATCCGCATCGGGAGGATCGGTTGAAGCCGCCAACATGTGGTACCACGATTACGATCTGCCGCTCGAACGCGAACGGGGACTTCCCGATCGCGAACATCATCTGCACATCGGCACGTGGAACCTCGACTTGAAACCGGGCGAAGTAATCACCTGGATGGCCAGCACCCATCTTAAGCCGTCCAGACCCGATGCTTCGTGTTTCGAATCACGTCGACGCCATGAAATGTCATTACTCCAATCGGAACCCACGGCAAAACAATCGCCCCAGGGTTGGCCGGACTGGATCCAACAGCTCACACTGGCCGCCGATCAATTCATCGCATCACGCCCCCTGACCCCTCACGACACCGGTCATACGATCATTGCCGGGTACCACTGGTTTGGGGACTGGGGCCGGGACACGATGATCAGCCTGCCGGGACTCACCCTGACCACCAGGCGCGTTGACATCGCTCGCAGCATTCTGTCGACTTTCGCGCAATATGCCAATCAAGGCATGCTGCCCAATCGTTTCCCCGACGCGGGGGAGGAACCCGAATACAATACCGTTGATGCGACGCTCTGGTATATCGAGGCCGTCCGTCAGTATGTGGACGCCACCGATGATCGCGCTTTTCTCAAAACGATCTTTCCCGTGCTTGTCGAGATGCTGACGTGGTACCGCAAGGGCACCAGGTTTGGAATCGGCATGGATCCCGCCGATCACTTACTTCATGCCGGAGAACCGGGCGTGCAGCTCACCTGGATGGATGCCAAGATCGGAGACCGGGTCGTGACTCCGCGGGTCGGCAAACCGGTCGAGATCAATGCGCTGTGGTACCAAGCCTGGCTCACCCTGGGCCAATTGGCCAGGACCATGAAAGCGCCGCACGAGGAATTTCTACAAACAGCCAAGGCCATTCACACATCCTTTCAACGGTTCTGGAACGAACGATTACGCCGATGTTATGACGTGGTGGACGGACCGCATGGCCATGATCCGGCCCCACGCCCCAATCAATTGTTCGCCGTGTCCCTGCCAAACAGTCCGCTCACCTACAAACAGCAACATGCTGTCGTGGATTATTGCGCCCAACATCTCTACACATCGTATGGGTTACGCAGCCTGGGACAGGAAGATCCCCAATATGTAGGACAGTATGAAGGAGATACCCGGCAGAGGGATGGCGCCTATCATCAAGGCACCGTGTGGGGCTGGCTACTTGGTCCTTTTGTGCTGGCACACTTTCGGGTCTATCGCAACCCCGAAGCTGCTCGATCGTATCTTGCGCCGATGGCTCATCTTCTCAACGATTACGGACTGGGAACGCTGGGAGAAATCTTTGACGGCCAACCGCCCTTCGCTCCACGTGGCTGCATCGCCCAAGCCTGGACCGTGGCCGAAATCCTCCGCGCCTGGCATCTCATTCACGCGTCCACCCACAAGCATAGAACAGAAAACCACACCCCAAAATAATAAGACGATCCTGTCATCCTGCTAAGCCCCACGACTGTTGTCATTCTCATTCCCCAGAGACTTGTCTCCCCGATCATTCCTCCTAGTATTGTCTTTATGAGCTATTCCCCAATTGTCATTCTGAGGCCACGCCGAAGAATCTGAGCCCAGCCAAAAGACTCCACACCTCCCCGAGATCATCAGATTCCTTCAGGCAGTCCCCCCACCCGTCTTGTCATTCTGAGGCCATGCCGAAGAATCTGTGCCCAGCCTGAAGATGCCTTCGTTTCCCAGAACCTCTTCTCCGTCATCCCCGACATTGATTATTGGGGATTCATCTACTGAATTTGTTCTTCCTGCTCGCCTTTTCCAGGAATTTTCTTATCCATAATCCCGTAATTTTCACACCTCATCACCTCAGAGTTGCACGTGATCAAGAAATTTTGACACGGCACTGACCGCTTCCCGAAGCTCATGCATGTTCTCGGATGGATCATGATAGATCCAGATTTTCGCTTGGAGGAGATGCAGAAGTCCGAGCACCCGATCTGACCTACTGTTGCTCAAAGACCAGACCACTGCCGTGAGCACCGGAAACTCAATATCATCAGACGAGGCCATCGTATCCACCGCTTCTGCCAGATACTCCACCATCGGTTCAAACGCGGCCCGATTTCCCGTAGTGCCATAAATCCGGCCAATCCCTCTGACGGCGGACGCCTGAATCATAGGCAACTGGTTCCGGTCCTGGAACAACGCCACAAGGTGCGGTAACCCTTCCTCCCCCGCGGAGGCCAGGGCCTCAATCGCTTCCACCGGAAAATGCTGCCGTTGAATAAATGTCAGCAGGCTAGGAAGAAATGTGGAAGTGGAAAAATCTGCCAACTGTCGGACAATGAGTTGTTGGTGAGCGGGTTGGGTTTCAGGATCCAACAGGAGCGAGGCTAACCGTGAGCCATGTCCCCAGTCAGCCATGACCAAAAACGGAAATTCCGATCGTGCCACCTCTTGAAGCAGCGAGGCAAACACGGCACTCTCTTCAAAGGCTTCCCCGGACTCACGGATACTGAACGTCTCATCAGAAGAAGGAGCCCGTACCTCCGTGAGCCAACCCAGGTCTATACCATTCAAATGATATCGGAACCGGCAGGCCGGACCATTCCATAGACGATCCGGGGCCTCCTCCAATTCCGCATCCCCACCCCCAGGTGTGGTTCCCACAAACCGTTTCCGCTCCTCACAAAACACGCGAAACTCCACATCATGCGACGCCGCGGAATCGTTTACAACCGAAAACCCCAGTTCATGAAATCGCTTCGCAACCAGAGCATGCAACGCCTCTGACTGAAAGAGCCCCTCCTCCGTCCTGACGCTTGAAGTAAGAAGGATGATACGGATTTGAGCTAACTGCGAGATCTGTTCAGAGGAAAGATGCACCCGCCGGGCCATTCCGTCGGAAGGTCCCGTGACGAAGACCAGCACAAACAGACAAACGAGCACTCGACGCATAGACGCTCTCCTGGAGAAAGGTTGGCGGGGCTGATACCCCATGCTTTCAACATCTTTGTTCCAGAGGAACCGGCTTATCCGGGACACACATCGCGCCCTCCCCGTTGACCGTAGGCAACAATCCGGTGACCAGATATTCAGACATCACCGGACCGATCAACTTGGGCGCCAAATTGGAAACGCCACAATAAGCTTTCCCTACAGCCCATCACGTTTGGACAGATGCGTGTTCTGCGCACACGATTGCTTCATGCCGACTTCCCCGCCGAAATCAAACTGCAAAAGGTAGGCCGGTTTGCCAGCCACCGAAAATAGCGCTGCACTGACAATACGCCCAATCCGCTTTTCAACGGTCGCGAAATCAACCCAGGAAATGATCTGCACCTCGCCCTCCTTACCAAACCTCAATTCCCTGGCCTCATTTCTGATCATCCAGAGCTCTCCTTTTCCAGTTTTGATCCACGTCTAAAAACTTGCTTCTGCAGGATCGAATCCAGGAAGAAGTCATGTCCATGACGAACCGAAACCACACTCCACCCTCGAAAATCCGTTAGTGGGCCTCATTGATCTCATGAATTTTCAAGGTTTCAATATTGTAGCTGACCCCATGGTCGCACAAAATTCAAGTAACTCCTAAGTTTCCCGTCGTCAGAAGGTCTCGTTCAAACGCACCCCCAACCACCCGCTTCAGAGATTCCTCCCCTCACTAAAATAGTCTCCCATCCATCTTGTTATTCTGAGCCAGCGGCGAGGAATCTGTGTCCAACCCAAAGATGCCCTCGTATTCCAGATCGTCTTCTTTTCCTCGAACCCTCACTAAAAACAATCCCCTTCCGTCATCCCCCACATCAGTTAGCAGAGCTCCATCTTTTCGAGGGAGCCTGCGCTGTAAAGAATTTGGGCAGAGGAATAAAACTCCTGTCCGAATATTTCTCAAACCCATCTGTCCTTTTTTGTAGGGGTTGGGTAACATGCCCTGGAATTTTTTCCATGAGAAAGGCACAGGGAATCTATCCCGCACAAGTTTGATCTCATGGCCAACATTGAAAGCTTCATTGCTTAGATTCACAACGTTCGTCTTCGCAATGGCCTCCCGACCAACGGCAAAACAGAAAGACAAGGAGTAGAGATAATGGATTCTCAATTTTGGATAACAGCCTGGAACGAAGGAAGAACAGGCTTCCACGGGGAACACTATCACGAAAAACTGACGGAGTACTTTCCCCAATTCAATCCTGAAAAGGGACAGAGTGTGCTCGTTCCACTCTGCGGGAAATCAAAGGATCTTCTTTGGCTTCAGGGGCTCAATCTTCATGTCCATGGGGTCGAATTGCATACCCAGGCCGTGAAAGACTTTTTTTCGGAAAATGGACTCTCATCCCCTCACATAGCCCAAGATCAAGATTTCACCCATTACACTCACGAAAATATCATCATCAGCTGCGGGGACTTCTTCAAACTCAATGAACACCACTCCTACGATTACATATACGATCGGGCGGCACTCGTGGCTCTGCCAGCCCCAATGAGAAAAAGATACGCACAAGTTATCAAGCAATCCCTTAAACACGGGGGGAAATACCTTCTCATCGTCTATGATTATGACCAATCAAAAATGGATGGACCTCCCTTTCATGTTGGTGAAAAAGAAATTCATGATCTGTACGAAGATCAATTCACCATTACATTGAAAGAAAGCCAAAAGCCAAAAAATGAAGGACCGAGACTCTCCTCAATAGACAGCCTTACGCAGAAAGTCTACGTTCTTGAAAAGATCCAGTAAAACTCATCGCCCAATGGGTACCATCGGGGAAAATTTTGACGGACAACCCTCGCATTCTACATGCAACAGCATCGCTCAAACCCGGTCCGACCCAAAAGTCCTCAACGCCTGGCACACCCTCCAGGCAGTCCCCACCTAAGTTGTCATTCTGAGCCCCCACCGGCTTGTCATTTCTGAGGTACCCCAAACCTTGTCATTCTGAGCCCACGGCGAAGAATCTGTGCCCAGCTACAATATGCCCTCGTCTCCCAGCACGTCTTCTTTTTGTTGACTGCTCATCTCTAAAAACAATTCCACCTTTCTCATTCCCGACATTCGTTATAGGGAATCCATCCGATAGGTTTAGTATTTATGTGAACCTTCGGCCTTATCATCCCAACTAGACTGTGACAGGAATTGTGTCTTTCAAAGATACCAAAAGCCATCTGTACTTTAATAAAGAGGTTGGCTATCCTGACCTCTCTGCGAGCGGATTGAAGTCAAGGAGCGGAAATCTCTTACCCTTGCCAACCTGCGCCACAAACTGTTGCCAAGCTCAACTCCGGCGAGTTAGGAGCAAAGAATCTAAAAGGCTTGTTGATGGAGGCACTAGAATGATAATTACAGAAAACCAACTCGACGTTTGGGTCCGTGGTAATGCCACAGACGCGCAGGGCGTGATCGTTGAACTTGTCTGGCGCCTCATCGCCGCCTCATCGCCTAGACCGAAGGAACGCCGGTTCCCTCTCGGCGACAGCATTGGCCAGCATGGGCCTGATGGGCTATTGGATGTAGATCTTGCCTTCGATCCGTTCGTTCCCGAGGGCCGCTCATTTTGGGAAATCGGAACTGGGATTAAGGCCGGCGTTAAGGCGACAGAGGACTACAATGGTCTCGTGTCAACAATACCAGAAAGTGCCAGAACTGAATCTACCTTCGTATTCGTAACGCCCCTTTCCGGACGGAGAGATTGGGAGCACACATGGAAGGAGGATGCGCAGGGTACTTGGCTTAAAGACCGCCTGGCGAAAGGCGAATGGCGGGACATTCGAGTGATTGATGGGACAAAGCTAATTGACTGGATTCATCAATTTCCATCTGTAGGATTGTGGCTTGCACAGAAGACGGTCGTCGGTTTGCCCGTGCAGCAGATCGACACACCTGAGCAACATTGGAGTTTGATTAGGTCAATTGGTGAACCGCCACCCTTGACGCCAAAAGTCTTCCTAGCCAATCGGGATGAGGCGTGCGGGAAGATTAAAGAAGTATTTGCCGGGAATGCACCCCAGCTCAAGCTCAATACACATTTCCCTGATCAGGTTGTCGATTTTGTTTCTGCATACTTGGCAGACCTCGACGACGAGACTCGCGCGGATGCCGCTGGACGTTGTCTTGTCATTTCCGGAGCCGACGCGTGGAACGCGATGGCCACACAAAGGGAAAACCACATTCTGATTGCCGATTCCACTCTTGATCTGAGCGGCGAACCGGGAACGAAGCTAATCCAGAAGGCCCGAAGGTCTGGCCATGCCGTCATCTTTGGTGGAGCTGCGGGAGGCATCCCCGATCCGACGAGTGTGTCGCTTTCTGCGCCGCGCAGCCACCAGCTAAAGGAAGCACTAGAGCAAGCTGGATATAATGAGGAGCGTGCACGAACTCTGGCGCAGAAGAGCGGTGGGAACCTCGGCTCATTGCTCAGGTGTCTGCAGAACCTATCTCTGATACCCGAATGGGCTGAAAGCTCTGCGGCCGCCGAACTTGCAGTCGCGGCATTTCTGGGATCTTGGAACGAACATTCAGATGCGGACCGTACCATCGTGGAGAATGTATCGGGAAACTCCTACGGGGAGTGGATCGGTATGATGCGTAATATCACGCTTTATCGAGGCACTCCCCTATCTCAACGAGACGGCAACTGGAAGTTCGTTGCACGCTATGAAGGGTGGTACGCGCTGGGCCCCAGGCTCTTTGACGAGCATCTGGACCGTTTACACACCGCAGCGGTTTTCGTATTGCGCGAGAGGGACCCGCAATTCGAGCTTCCGGCCGAGGAGCGCTACGCCTCCAGCATCCATGGTAAGGTTCTGACGCACTCACACCTCTTACGAAATGGGCTCGCAGAATCGCTCGCGATTCTCGGGAGTCATCCTAATGCGCTTACTTCATGCACGCTCGGCAAAGGCGAGGTAACGGCAGTTCTCGCCGTCCGATCGATTCTTGCTGACGCTGACTGGCAGCGTTGGGCCAGCCTCAACGATCTGCTTCCCCTGCTTGCGGAAGCTGCTCCGGGAGAGTTTCTTGATGCGGTCGAGAAGGCCCTCAACAGTGAACCGTGCCCATTCAATGAAGTATTTGCCCAAGAGGGGGACGGATTCATGGGCCGCACATACATGAGTGGCGTGCTTTGGGCTCTAGAGACGTTGGCCTGGAGTGAGGACCACCTAAGCCGCGTGGGGATTTGTCTAGGGGAGCTTGCTGCACGAGATCCCGGTGGACGTTGGGCGAATCGTCCGGCCAACTCCCTTGCCAAAATTCTGTTGCCGTGGTTCCCGCAGACATGCGCCTCACTTGCGAGACGCGGTGCAACTGTGGCAACGCTACTTGCGGAAATCCCAGACATCGGATGGAAGCTGTTGGTGGGCCTCCTCCCCCATTCACACTCATCGTCTTCCGGTACACGGAGGCCAGCCTGGCGGGAGACGATTCCCAATGATTGGTCGAAGGGCGTAAAGCCCTCCGAATACTTGGAGCAAATTGCGCTCTACTCAGAAATGGCAATCACTGCTGCCAAGAATAACCGCGAGAAGCTCGCTGAGCTCATCGAACATATAGAGAATTTGCCCCCAATGGCCCACGAACAGCTAATGGCGCATCTTGCGTCAGACGCAGTAATCACAATGCCAGAAGCTGAAAGGCTAGGCCTATGGACCGAACTCGTCGATCTGGTGGCGAAACACAGGAAATTCTCAGATGTTAAATGGGCCATGCCGCCTGAGCAGGTCGACAAGATTGCGGCCCTCGCTGAGCGGCTGGCGCCCACCGCGCCCGCGTTTCGCCACCAACGGCTCTTTACCGAGCACGACTTCGACCTATACGAAGAGAAAGGCAACCACGATAAGCAGCGCAAAAACCTCGACCTCATCCGACAAAAAGCCGTAAACGAAGTCGCTGATGATGGAGGCGCTCATGCGGTTTTTACCTTCGCTGCCGCTGTCCAGTCTCCTTGGCGTGTCGGAATAGCCTTCGGAGCGGTGGCAGGCAAAGAGTTCGATGGGGCGGTAGTACCAGATCTGCTTGAGTCCGAACAGAAGCAGCTTGTGCAATTCGCAGGTGGATTCGTCAGGAGCAGGTTTCATGGCTGTGGTTGGCAGTGGGTCGATGACATCGACACCTCACAATGGTCACCCTCGCAAATTGGCCAGTTCCTCTCCTTTTTGCCATTTTCGCCGGATACATGGGAACGCTCGAAGCGGCTTCTTGGAGGTGATGAGGCCACGTACTGGAGGAAGACCAGTGCGAATCCCTACGAAACCGAGAGCGACCTTCAACTTGCCATCGATCAACTCATACAGCATGAAAGGCCAAACGCGGCGTTAAGGTGCCTTAATAGAATGCTGCATGACAAGCAACCCTTCGATAGTGGACGGGCGGTACACGCATTGCTTTCTGCATTGAAGTCATCGGAAGGGCCTCACGCGATGGATGCCTATGAGACAGTCGAGATTATCAAGGCACTGCAGGTTGACCCGGGCACCAACCCTACTGACCTCTTTCGGGTGGAATGGGGGTACTTGCCACTGCTGGATGGCCACCTTGATGCTTTGCCGAAACTACTTGAGAGACGGTTGGCGACTAAACCGGAATTCTTCTGCGAGGTGATTCGGCTTGTCTTTCGCTCAAAGAAGGAAGAACCCTCGACTGAAGAGCCCACGGAGGAAAGAAAGAAAATTGCAACCAACGCCTATCGTCTGCTGAGCGAATGGCGAAATCCTCCCGGCTTGAAAGAAGACGGAACGTTCGACGGCAATGCCCTTAACCGCTGGCTGGAGTCCGTTAAAAAGGAGTGCTCGGAGACTGGACATCTTGAGATCGCACTGATGATGGTGGGGCATGCACTTATCCACGTGCCGCCGGATTCGGATGGGCTATGGATCACTCGGACAGCGGCAGCAGCTCTCAACGCGAAAGATGCCGGTGATATGCGGGAGGGATTTCGGACCGAGCTATACAACTCGCGTGGCGTCCACTCGGTTGACCCGACAGGGAAGCCGGAAAGAGAACTCGAAAATAAGTATCGCATGCAAGGCGAGGCCGTCGAAAATGCTGGATATCACCGATTGGCCATTACGCTCAGGGAATTGGCGACGTCATACGAACGGGAAGCGGAAAGAGTGGTTTCGAGAGAGCACTTTGATGATTGAGGCAAGAGAGGTGTTGTTTTATCGATCACCGGATGGGATAGTTCGCCTCGACGTTCAACTCACCAAGGACACAGGTTGGCTCAGCCTGACCAAGATGGCTGAGCTGTTCGGACGCGATAAATCCGTGATTTCAAGGCATTTACGGACTGTATTCACTTCTGGTGAGCTGGAGAGAGAGGCAACCGTTGCAAAAAATGCAACAATTGCGGCCGACGGAAAGACCGGCCACGAAAGAAGCGTGTGAAAACTATTCAAGATTGTTTCGGACGAAGTGTGAGGCTCACGAATGAGCGTGTGGCCCACATTCTTCAACACAAAGAAATGGCCGACATGGCGACGGAAATTGAACGAGTCCTCTCAGCTCCAGCCGAAGTTCGGCGCTCTCGATCAGACGCCACTGTTCATTTATTTTACGAATTTTATGCCAAGACACGTGTGGGTGGGAAATGGCTCTGTGTCGTGGTAAAGTATGGCACAGATGATGCGTTTGTTGTGACGGCCTATTTAACCGACCAACTCAAAGACGGAGCAATCATATGGCCGAAAAAGTAAAAGTGTGGTTCGATCCGGAAGGGGACTTTTTGGAAGTCCAATTTAAAGACGCCCCTGGATTTATGCGTCCTACCGGTCATGAGGCGGTCATGGAGCGCGTCGATGAACAAGGCCATGTGTTGGGATTTAGCGTTTTCGGTGTCAGCCGTTTTCAAAAAGATCATCCCCTGGAAGCTGAACTCGTCACGGACAGATAACCGGACCACGGGAATTCATCAATCCTCTTGTCACTTTGGACCCTGCCTTTCTCCCCTCAAAGCTGTTATCTGCACTAAAGGTTTCAAAACAAAATACTGCTCTTTTTCCGCAAAAAACATTTCGTGTGAATGAAGCCTGACCTGCACGAAACCCGGTTGAGATGTTATATTGGGCCCGACTCGACCAACCAACTTTTCTTTCTACATCCTGAGAAACTCTACGCATGAGCACGGCAGGCGGAGAAATTGTCGTTTATGAGACCCCGGACGGCGAAATCCGGGTGGACGTGCGACTTGAGCAGGATTCCGTCTGGCTTACGCAACGGCAAATTTCAGAGCTATTCGATACATCCACGGACAACATCGGCTTACATTTGAAGAACATCTTTCACGAAGGTGAACTGGACGAATCGGCAACTGCCGAGGATTCCTCGGTAGTTCAAATGGAAGGCAAACGACGGGTCACTCGCACCATTAAGCACTACAACCTGGACGCCATTATCTCCGTCGGTTACCGCGTCAACTCCAAGCGCGGCACACAATTTCGCATCTGGGCGACACAGATATTGCGTGATCATCTGGTGAAAGGCTACTCCGTCAACCAGCGTCGGCTGGAGGAACTCCAACAGACGGTCCGGCTGGTGGCGTCCATGGCGAAACATAGGGATCTTTCCGGTGATGAAGCCACCGCGCTCCTCCGCATGGTAGGCGAGTATAGCCGGGCGCTGGACCTGCTTGACGATTATGACCACCAACGGGTGCCCGCCCCCCGGACTGGAAGCCTGACACGTTACGCCTTAACCTATGAGGAAGCCATTGGCATTGTGGATCGTTTGCGAGAACGATTTGGGGGTTCGGCCCTCTTTGGTCAGGAAAAAGATGAAAGCCTGCACAGTAGCCTCCAAGCGATCATGCAAACATTCGGTGGACAAGACCTCTATCCCAGCTTAGAGGAAAAAGCGGCCCACCTACTCTATTTCCTGGTGAAAAACCACTCCTTTGTGGATGGCAACAAGCGTATCGCGGCTGCGTTATTTCTTTGGTTTCTGGAACGCAACAACGTCCTGACCAATGCCGCCGGGGCGCGTTTGATTTCGGATGCCACACTCGTGGCCATGACCCTGATGATGGCGGAAAGCCGTCCGGGAGAAAAGGACGTGTTGGTACGCATCGTCATGCACCTCCTCTGTCAACACGATCCAGGATGAGCACCAGCACAGCACACACTGTCTGCGCCGATTGACACACAAGACCTTGGACGGCGATGCTATGAAGGAAGTGTCTAGACGGTACCAATTTTTTATTTTCACATTTTGAAAGGAAATCATGACCATGAATCTGTTACGCATGATGATCGGCATTTCTTTGAGTGTTGTCCTCTTCGCCGGAACCGGCTTGGCCACAGAACCGGCCGAAGTGGAGAAATATGTGAAGGCCCGTATTGAGATCGGCGAAATGATGACGAACTATTTTAAGGGTGGCAAGGGGTACGGAGAAGGTCAACGGCCGTCACCGGAGGCCATGAAGGAAATGGGCGCGGATATCAATACAAAACTCAGTGCGTTATTGGCAAAACATGATTTGACGATCGAGGAATATCGCCAGCGCAGCCCTGAGGTCTTTGCCGATGATGCCGCCGTAAAGGGGTATCTCAGTGAGCATCCGGATCTGAAGGCACGCTATGATGCTCTTCCGTTAGGCAGCATGAAAGGCGGGAGCACCGGGCGGGGGTACTGAGACGCCCAGTAATTTCAGACAGGATGCTCCCCTTCAAAAAAATTCATGTGTTGCTGCAGACCTGATCAAAGAAAGCGGCGGTCATAATGGGACCCTGTCCATAACGATGCCAATCCGTTTTCCCATGGACACACAATTGAAGGATGGTTCGGCCGTGCGATTGGCGCTGGCCGAACCCAAGGATATCGAATCGCTTCGCCACCTGTACAACGTGATTGTCGTTGAAGGGACTTCTTTTCCCCATGAGCAGATGCCATCCGATGAAGAATTTCAGGCCTTTTGGTTTGGAGGTTGTGGCACCGTGATGGCTTTTGCACCAACCGGAACTGGTTCCTTGGAACTGGCCGGAGCCTATTACGTCAAAGCCAATTGGCCGGGCCGGGCAAATCACATTGCCAACGCGGGATTTATCGTCGCACCGGAATGGCGGGGAAAAGGGCTGGCCCGTCTCCTTGGAGAGACGATGTTAGACCATGCCCGAGGGGTCGGCTTTCGGAGCGTGATTTTCAACCTGGTGTTTTCGGAGAATCACGTGGCCTATCGTCTGTGGACGCAATTGGGCTTTCGTGCACTCGCCACCCTCCCCCAAGCGGTGCGCAAGGACGACGGAACCTACCAGGATGCCCGCATTATGTTCCGTTCACTCTGTGACGACAGCCACCTGACCGGTCACCCTTGAAATGAGGCATTACGCCGGCTGGTTTGATTTGAGTTCAGAAAAATTTGTCGTGACGGATTGGATGTTTCCAGGCAAGATATTTTCATGAAATTGAAAGCCTCCGATCCAAGTTTTATTGACTCACGCCGTCCCAGTCAACTTGGTGATAGGCTCGCCAAACACAAGATTGACGAAGCCCGAAAACTCACTCCCGAAGAGCGGCTACTCCTTGCCCTTGAACTGTCCGATGCCGCTGCCGCTCTCCATCGCGCGTGTTCCAAGCATTAACCGTCATTCTTTCCTGCCTTGAAACAGCCAAAGCACAAGTCTTTATCCGATCATTCTGTCTGGCTACGCCTTGACAAATAGGCCCGTTCCCGTACTATCGAAACACGAGAACAGGAGGGCAGAACCGTGCTCAACCCTTAAAAATGAGACATACAATTAATTGGATTTTTATCTTTCTGCGCCTTTGTCATAGAACTTGATATCAGGGAGATGCGGGCGTGTCATCATTCGCTTCCCGACTTTCCAACTGGAACCCTATAAACGGAGGTCGTAACATCCCATGAACGATGAACAGCCGGCGACGGTCTGCACCAGTCTCATAGAGGGTATGCAGAGTCTCCAACTCTCCACAGTCGGGGTGGACGGCATTCCCCACTGCAGCTATACGCCATACTTATACCGGGTTCCTGGCAGCTTTTACATTTTTGTTAGTCAACTAGCCGCACATACCCGTCACCTGCTGGCAAACCGGACCGTGGCCCTCATGATCATTGCCGATGAACAGTCGACGCCACAGATTTTCGCCAGGACGAGGGTGCATTACGTGTGTGAGGCCACACATATTCCGCCCGATCATCCCGAATACGAGTCTGTGCTGGACGACTATCAGGAACGGCATGGCAAGATGGCCGGCCTGTTACGGCAGCTGCCGGACTTTGTTCTGTTTCACCTGCACCCGAAGAGTGGGCAGTTTGTGATGGGATTTGGCAAAGCGTACACACTGAGCGGAGATAATTTGTCGGTTTTCGAACATTCCCGCATGGGATAGTGTGATTAATCAATTGGCCGGCCTCTATTCCAGCCCTAAACGCGTCTCTGTACTTTACAGGAGAGTAAGGGTTCGCTATCCTTGCCAAGGACTGAAGACACCTTCCCGATAACTGTTCAGGGAACTCTCCATCACACAAACGATCGTCATGGTGCAACCTCGGCCTTGGTAGCCCGGGCTTTGGTCCTCTGGCTAGAGCCACGGCTCCTCCTGGATCCTCCCCCTCACAAGGATAGCGGACTCCATCGGACGGCAATCCGTACATTTCGAATACGTGTAAATTTCCTTCCTGCGTGCTCCCTCGCGGGCAGAAATCACACGAAGGGAGAGGCTTGAATGGGGATCAGGTAATGCCCACGCGAGAAACGACGCGAAGATCCCCATCACTGAGCAGACCCGTTCAGCGAAGGTTTGTTGAACAGGGTGAGCACGAAACGGAGCAACAATTTGCAATGAAATTCCATGGCGGGACCTGACACGCCATTCATCTATTGAAACAAGATTTGCGACGCGTATTTAGAGAAATAATCACATTCACACCCTTTTATCAGGATACACACGATGGACAAATTACCCAAGAACCATTTTTTTAACCCCTGGCATCATGCCAGCCCTGGCGACAAGATTCCCGAATTTGTCAATGGAATTATTGAAATTCCAAAAGGAACCAGGGCCAAATATGAATTAGACAAAGAGAGTGGACTGTTGAGACTCGACAGGGTGCTATATTCTTCCGTGTATTATCCCGCCAATTATGGGTTCATTCCGCAAACGTATTGTGAAGACAAAGACCCTCTGGATATTCTGATTATTTCACAAATTGATGTCGTTCCGATGTGTATTGTTCCCGCCAAAGTCATTGGGGTCATGCGCATGCTTGATAACGGAGAGGCCGATGACAAAATCATCGCGGTTGCGGCAGGCGATCCTAGTGTCAGTCACATAAAAGATATTTCGGAATTGCCACAGCACTTCATTTCCGAATTGCGCCACTTCTTTGAAGAGTACAAGACTCTTGAACATAAAGCGGTGGTGGTGGAGGAATTTTTAGAGAAAAAGGTCGCTCAAAATATTCTGAATCAAAGCCTGAGCATGTATAAAGATTTGTTCTGAAACACAACGTTGCCAGTTTGACCCAAGGCCGACAGTGCCGGTGAAGTCACAATGGACCTGCCGGCCTTCGACTCATGCGGTGCGATATTCAATCAGGATTTAGCCGAAAATTTCGTGCCGCATCACACATGTGAGCCAACCGGTTGCTCATGATGAGTATCTACCATTTTCATATTCTCAAGCTGCAGGCTTGAGCAGGACCTTGACCCAGCCATTTTCCCGCGCATCGAAATGCCGATAGGCTTTCGGTCCATCCCGAAGTGGCAACTGGTGAGTGACGAGGAACGAGGGTATTGCTTTGCCCACCTCAATAAGATTGCATAATCGCCGATTATATGCCTTAACGTTGGCCTGACCGGTTCCTATCCGCTGCCCCTTGGACAAGAAAAGACTCCAGTCGAATGCCGGCTGTCTTTTCTGAGCCAATGCTTCTGACAACTTCGGATCCTCAGGTTGGAACCCGCCCACCACACCTATTCGGCCTGTCGGGCGCACCGATTGTATAAGATTATTCATCGTGATATCGGCTTGTTCGTGATTTTGGGGATCGTGCGCATGGTGTCCCAGGCATTCGCAACCTGAATCGGCGCCCTCGCCGGCAGTCAGGTCCAGAATCTGATCAACCGGGGAAAATCTCGATTCATCGATGGGAATAGCACCGATTTTCTCTGCCAGTCGTAATCCATCGGGGTGACGGTCCACAATCATGACCTTACTGGCACTTTTGAGGATGGCCGAGTAGGCTGCCAGGAGCCCCACCGGTCCCGCACCATAGATGACGACCGAATCGCCCGGCCGGACATCGGCCATCTCAGTCGCATGATATCCGGTCGGAAAGATGTCTGACAGCATCACGTAATCGGCTTCTTTCTCCTGCGCATCTTCAGGCAAACGCAAACAGTTAACATCACCGTATGGCACACGGAGGTACTCCGCCTGGCCACCTGGATAAGGACCCATTCCCGCACAGCCATAGGCTCCGCCGGCCTTACCTGGGTTGACCGTCAGACAGAAGGCGGTCAACCCGCTCTCGCAGTTTTTGCAAAATCCACAACTAATATTGAAGGGCAGGCAGACACGGTCGCCAAGCTGCACCTGTGCAACATGAGGACCCACCTCGATCACCTCGCCAAGATTCTCGTGCCCGAATATTGTGCCCGGCTCAATGGGCATACGTCCTTCATACATATGTAAATCGGAATCGCAGATATTGGTCGTGGTCATTTTCACCAACACATCCGTTGGTCGCTCGATTTTTGGATCAGGCACTTCTTCCAGACTGACATCATGAGGTCCGTTATAGACAAGTGCTTTCATGGCTTCGTTCCTCCTATGGTTATAGGTGAAACATCCAACATTCATTGTTAAGCCGAAGCCAGAGGCAGATTGTAGGCCACATTCCCGGCAGACTCAAACATGAGGTTGGTAAGAATAGATGAACCATTTATTTAAAAGGAAAATGGCGGAAGGTGGTACTGGGAAAAACCCTGGCTGACCCATTCTCAAGAGACCATCCTCTCCCTGTACCTTCTCCCTGAAGTCTTCCGCATTTTAGATAAAATACAGAATAAAATGAATATTTTGGCCATTGCCCTCTGACAGACAGGATTGAGAAAATTTGAAAAAGAGCATGAATGACGTCCAGGCACACGGAACCAGGCTAATGACGGTTCATGAGCTAAATACTGTTTATACAGACAAGTCACAACGTTAGGAGGCATGAATGAAAGATCAACCATTTCTCACAGATGTCCAAACCTTACGCAAACGCGCAAGAGAACACATGGAAAAAGGCGCGGTGACGCCTGGTTATGCGGCCGACCGGGACACGGTGATTAAGCTACTCAATGAAGCACTGGCCACCGAAACGGTGTGTGTCCTCCGGTATAAGCGGCACTATTATATGGCGTCAGGCATTCATGCTCAGAGCGTGGCGGCGGAATTCCTCCAACATGCCAATGAAGAGCAAGGCCATGCCGATCAACTGGCGGAGCGGATCGTCCAACTGGGCGGCGAACCGAATCTTTCCCCTGAGGGAATGCTTATGCGCAGTCATTCCGAATATGTGGAAGGCACTTCCCTGGTCGACATGATCAAGGAGGACCTGGTGGCGGAGCGCATTGCCATTGATAGCTATCGGGAAGTGATCAACTATCTAGGCACCAACGATTCGACTTCCCGCCGAATGTTGGAGGGCATTTTGGCTGTCGAGGAAGAGCATGCTGATGACCTCGTCTCCCTTCTGGAGGAAATGGGCTCCTAACGATTGGCTATGAGAGAAGCAAAGAACCTGGACATATGGATCGTCATCCTTATGGGTGTCTCGGGTTCAGGAAAAACCACCATTGGTCAACTCCTGGCCAGAAATCTTGGGTGGTCTTTTTACGAAGGCGATGATTTCCACTCGGTGCGAAATGTGTCCAAATTGCTGGGGGGAGTTCCGTTAAGTGAGGAAGACCGGGTTCCGTGGCTTTTTGCTATCCATCAACTGGTTCACGATCTGATAAGCCAATCACAGCGCGCGGTCATTACGTGTTCCGCTTTAAAACAGACCTATCGGAAGTTGATCACTGAGGGGCACCCTCAAGTCTCATTGGTGTATTTGCGAGGCAATTACGCGTTGATCCACCCGCGCCTGCAGGCACGAACCGGCCACTTTATGAAAGCCGACCTGTTAGCCAGTCAGTTCACTGCGCTTGAGGAACCGCACGATGTCCCCTTCATCGACGCTTCCCAACCCCCAGAAGTGATTGTGGAACAAATCAAAAGAATGCTGCATTTACAACCCGCATAACAGATCTGCGAGGTCATGATACGAACAGCTGCAATGATTTGGACATTGTTCCCGGAGAGAGAAGAGTTCATGATGAGGCACGAGGGAGGGCCCCTTCCTCACACGTCGATCAGAGAATCAGGGCATTCTGGGAGATTGATCTCTTTCCTTTTTCCACTTATACCAGATGGTTTCATTGCTCCCATGCGGATAGATCATCCGTTTCAGCGCAATGTAGGGCCGCCAGAGAAAGCGGTGGTATCGCCTATTTAAATCCGATCGTTTCGCCAACTGCTGTTCCTTCTCGGATAATCTCTGGGGTTGAAACGTATGTTTGTGTTTATACAGATGATAAAGATCCTCCCGAATCAAGCGTTGGAAGATCTTGTCAGTCAGCGCGCCCACCCAACCCTGCCGAACCGGAACAGTCAGGCAAATTTGAAAATCAATGAGGTAGGGCTTTCCTTCGGTTGAACAAATGATATTCCCCCGTTTATTCAAGTCCGCATAGAAAATGCGCCGCCGGTGAACCGCCTGAACAATGCCCCGTAATTGATCGAAAAAATCAGGAGCCAACGATGTGGCATAGGTAGCCATCGCTGGATCTCCCACCACCACGTTAAATTGTTCCTGGATGCGTCTTTCTATTTCATGAAGCGTGTGTCCTTCAATAAATCGATGAAAATATCCTCGGTTCCCATATCGCGGCCCTAAGGCTGGAATGCCCGGGAGGTCAGACACCATCTGATAAATGCGATATTCCCGCCTGGATATCCAACCCGTCAAGGGGCGAAACAGCCAGCCCAGTACAAAACGAAAGTCGCTGAGCTTAAGGACATATCGTTCGCCTTCCTGATTCCGATACAGAACATTCACGGAGAAAAAATCGTCCTTCAGTATCCGTTCATAGCCGTACTCGGCTCCATAAATTTCCACGACTGGGGGATAGGATCGTGTGATACGCATGGTATGTTCTGCGCCTGTGCTCAACCGGACCCCATGGTACACCATCTAAAAAAAAATTTCGCCCGTTTGCCTTCATGAATAACAACAAGTACGGTTTATGTCTCAATACATGCACCCGCGTGATCCCGAGTTTTTCGGCTCATTTTTTCCAGACATATCCTGGATTTTCTGATAAGGTAGACAAAAAGAGACGTTCAACAACCCGACTCTCTCGTATCAAGAGACTGACTCGTTTTCAACAATGCCCTATCAGCCCATCGAAAATTACGGCCTGATCGGAAACATGCAGACAACCGCACTGGTCGGTATGAACGGGTCCATCGATTGGTTCTGCTTTCCCTATTTCGACTCTCCCAGCGTGTTCTGCGCGATCCTGGATGATGCCAAGGGGGGACGGTTTAAGATCGCTCCCGTTCCGGACGGCGTGAAGTCCAAACAGTACTATTGGCCCGACACCAATGTTCTCGTGACCCGGTTTCATACTCCTGCCGGAGTCGGGCGAATAATCGATTTTATGCCGGTCGGATTTCACCCCTCCAACTATATCCGGCACGGTTTGATCCGTCGGGTACAAGCCATCAGAAAATCGATGACCTTTCGTCTCGAATGCCGTCCGGCATTTAATTATGGTCGTGATACCCATACCCTCACGATGGCCAAAGATGGGGTGCGCTTTCAATCTCCGGGCCTGACGCTTCGACTTGGATCCACGGTTCCA
Source organism: Nitrospira sp. T9 (assembly GCF_052156535.1). Lineage (NCBI taxonomy): Bacteria > Pseudomonadati > Nitrospirota > Nitrospiria > Nitrospirales > Nitrospiraceae > Nitrospira > Nitrospira sp. T9. Next base: position 123,840 of record NZ_JBQKUP010000026.1, on the reverse strand, counting down.
CTGACGCAGGACGACAACATGATCGTCACCGAATTTACCATTCAAGAAGGAGAGGAGGTCGATTTTTGTCTGCAAGAGGTGGGACCTGACCACACCCAGACCACCTTCTCCTGCCCGGAAATTCAAGCGGAAGAGTTATTTAAACACACGGTCGACCATTGGCGTCGATGGCTATCCAAATGCACCTACACCGGTCGCTGGCGGGAAATGGTCCATCGCTCGGCTTTGGTTCTTAAATTGTTGACGTTCCAGCCAACCGGGGCGATTGTCGCCGCGCCAACCTGCAGTCTTCCCGAAGAGATCGGCGGGGTTCGGAATTGGGATTATCGCTATACCTGGATCAGGGACGCCGCCTTTACCTTATATGGCTTATTACGTATCGGTTTTACCGAAGAGGCTTCGGCCTTCATGCAGTGGCTGGAAGCCCGCTGTCATGAATTGAATCCTGACGGATCCTTACAACTGATGTACGGTATCGAGGGACGCCACCAACTCACCGAGGAAACATTGTCTCATCTCGAGGGCTATCGCGGCTCACGACCCGTCCGGGTGGGCAATGGCGCCTACAACCAACTCCAACTCGATATTTACGGGGAATTAATGGATTCCGTGTATCTCTATAATAAATACGGCACACCCATTTCCTACGATCTCTGGAAACACCTTCGCCGCATGATCAACTGGGTCTGCGACAACTGGCAGCGCACCGACGAAGGCATATGGGAAGTGCGAGGCGGCCAGCAACATTTTGTCTATTCCAAATTGATGTGCTGGGTGGCCGTGGACCGTGGACTACGTCTGGCAGAAAAACGATCCTTCCCGGCCGACCACGAGCATTGGTTAAAAACCCGGGATTGTATTTATGAAGAAATCATGGCCAAGGGATGGGACGCACAATGTCAGGCTTTTATCCAGCGATATGGCAGCACTTCGTTGGATGCCGCGAATTTAGTGATGCCCCTGGTGTTTTTTGTTTCACCTACCGACCCCCGTATGCTCAAGACATTGGATGCCATCAACCGGAAGCCGGAACAAGGAGGCCTGGTCTCCAACGGACTGGTCTATCGGTATAATTTATCCGAAATTCAGGACGGACTGGACGGAGAGGAAGGCACGTTCAATCTTTGTACGTTTTGGCTCGTAGAAGCCATGACCCGCGCAGGACAGGCGGATCGCAATCGCTTAGAAGAAGCCCGTCTTGTGTTTGAGCAAATGCTCGGATATGCCAACCACCTGGGGCTTTATGCCGAAGAAACCGGCCATCACGGCGAGGCACTCGGCAATTTCCCGCAAGCCTTTACGCATCTCGCCCTCATCAGCGCCGCCTTCAATCTGGATCGGGCGTTAGGTAAGTAACCCAGAGCGCCTCCCGTTCCAACTCTCTGGTCTCTCCGGCTCTGCCTGTGAAATTTGGACTACCATTGCCGAACACCTCAACATGCTCCTACACTTCACGGATGCATGTGATCATCGGATGCGGGAATCTCTATCGAAAGGATGACGGGATAGGAGTTGTTGTGGCTCACCGACTCCAATCATATTTTTCCAAACATCCTCAATCCGATCTTCAGATTATTGAGGCAGGCACCAATGGGATCGATGTGCTGTTTCAGGCTCAAGGGGCCGCCAAGCTGACTATGATCGATGCCTGCTCCAGCGACTCCGAACCGGGCACCATTTTTAAACTTTCCGGCCGTGACCTAACAAAACGACCTCCACCAAATTTCAATCCGCATATTTTTCGTTGGGATCATGCCGTCCATGCCGGGCGGATCATCTTTCAAGATGCGTTCCCTCAAGATATCACCGTCTTTCTCATTGAAGTGTTAGATACCTCCTTTGGAGCCAATCTAAGCCCGGGTGTCGCCGCTTCGGTTGAAAAGACTTGCGCCATGATCACCTCATTCATTCACGAATCATCCCACACACCTTTGCCGACTCAACAATCACTAACTCTTCTCTAACAGGCCTTACTCGGCTTGCTGTGAGGAATATGTTATATACTGCCTTGTGTTCTTCATGAGGCTTTTCCAATGTCTGAAACTTTTTCAAGATTTTCGCCTCAGAACCAATTCAATTCTCCAAACCATAGGCCTCCGTTTATGATTGATATGGAATCCATTAAACAATCTCCGGAAAAAGCCTTCGCACTTGACGTGTCATCTCACATGGACCATTCCCTACGCTGTGTCAACATGGGAAATGCCACGGTTCGTGCCCTCAAGCTTTCCGTTCCAACGGGAGAAGGCGTAGCAGCCCGGCACCCATGGATTCACCAACACCGACCGTCTTGCCCGGATCACAAAGGATTATGATGCTCAGTATTCTTGGATTAGGATTTTTAATGGGTATGCGCCATGCTTGTGAAGCCGACCATGCTGCAGCCGTAGCCTCTTTAGCCACCCGAAGTGGATCGATCGCGCAAACCGTCAAACAGGGGATGGTCTGGGGATTGGGGCATACACTGACCTTGTTGATCTTCAGTTCGCTGGTTTTGTTGTTGGGCAGCATCATTCCCGAACGATTCGCTGCAGGATTGGAACTCATGGTGGGTTTGATGTTAATAGGTCTGGGACTCGACGTGTTCCGACGACTACTAAAAAACCGGATTCATTTTCATGTTCACCAACATCCGGATCGCCCTCCTCACTTTCATGCCCATGCGCATACCGAACCCACACACCCTGACAATACGTCCCATGATCATGCTCATGGTTTTCCCTATCGTGCGTTGCTGATCGGCCTAATGCACGGGATGGCCGGATCAGCCGCGCTGATCCTCTTAACGCTGAACGCCACCCTGTCCATGAGCCAAGCCATCATGTATATCCTCCTTTTCGGGTTAGGATCGATTCTCGGCATGGGCCTCCTGTCCGTGGTCATGGCTATTCCTTTTTGGTATTCAGCCCGATCCCTGACATGGCTCCATAACGGGCTTCAGGCTTGCGTGGCCGTGATGACCACCATTCTCGGGATTGTGGTGGCATTTTCCTCAGGATCCGCGCTCTGGCATTAACGAGTCTTTCCTCAAGCCTTCACGCATCCCGCCTTCATCAACGCGACTTCACATCCTCCTCGGCCTTTTAGGCCGATCGGTTGTCATGATGTTCGGACCGGTCTTCTCGTCTGGCCCATCAATTGTCTTTTTACAGAAAAGACCATAGGATAGGAGGCATCTCAAAATCTGCCTGGAAGGAATATGACATGAGTCAATTGGTCCGCTTTGGAGTTTCCCTTGAAGAAACACTCCTTGCCGCTTTTGATCAACACATCAACCGGAAAGGATACCAGAATCGTTCTGAGGCGATTCGAGACCTCATCCGCAATCAGCTTGTGGGGGAAGAATGGGGCGGAAATAAAGAAACTGTCGGCACCATTACCCTCGTGTATGACCATCATCAATCAGATGTGCTGCAGCAATTAACTCACCATCAGCACGAATACGGGAAGCAAATCATTTCGAATCTGCATGTGCATTTGGATCACGACCATTGTCTGGAAGTCATTGTGGTCAGAGGGCGAAGTTCAGCCCTCGTTGATTTAGCAAATCTGTTGATTAAAACCAAAGGAGTCAAGCATGGACAACTCACGATGACGACCACGGGAAAAGCCGTGAAATAGCGCTCATTCCTCCTCTCAAGACTTTTCTGTCACACCGCATGGCTTCCTCTCCTCCCCATGCCTCTTCTCTCGATGCCTTTGCCGCACGACTTTGGATTGACAATGTCAGCGGACCTTGCTAAAAGTCGTGCTACTAATTTAATTTTCGTGTTACTCTCAAGTTTCTCCTTCGCTCCCACGCTCGTTTTTTTACCAATTCCATGGGTAGGCGGCACCTTCACACGCTGGCGGTATGTTCCCCGACCTGTGTTCTCTTCAGCCTCTTTTGGGCCGGGTCGGCATCAGGCCATGACCAGGAGGACGTCACGGTTTTAGAAGAGGTGCAGGTCGTTGGAGAACGCCCCATTGCGGCTTCTTCCAATCGAATCATTCTCAATGAGGATATCCTGCTTCAACCTCAAGGCCGGCCTGCGGATTTATTACGGTTGGCTCCCGGTCTTATTACCTTGGAACATTCAGGCGGCGCCGGAAAGGCTGACCAGTTTCTCCTGCGCGGCTTTGACGCCGATCATGGTACAGACCTGGCCCTTCACGTGGATGGCATGCCAATCAACATGCGCAGCCATGCGCATGGACAGGGATATGGGGACATCAATTTCATTATCCCTGAAACTATTGAAGAAATTACGGTCAAAAAAGGACCCTACCATGTGGAGTATGGGGACTTTGCCACTGCCGGCGCTGCCAACTATGTCACCCGTGAGTCGGTTCCCCAAACCATAGTCCAATCCGCCGGAGGGAGTTTTAATACCCAACGGCATCTGTTCATGACCTCTCCCACTCACGATAGATTCCGCACCCTCTTTGCAGGAGAATTTTATTACACCGACGGCCCCTATGATTTTGTCAATCGCAATACCCGATACAACGGACTGGCGAAACTGACGTTTGATCCCTCAGCCACATCCCAACTCAGTGTGACGCTTTCCCAATATTATGGACGATGGAACGGGTCAGGCCAAATTCCTTTGCGGGACGTGAGGTCCGGAGGAGTGGACCGCTTTGGTTCCCTTGATCCTTCAGAAGGCGGCAAATCGGTACGAAGCACCGGTCGATTGGATTACCATTACGATCTACCCGGCGGAGGGACGGTATTCGCCAATCTGTGGGCTCAATATTATTACCTGTCCCTGTTTAGCAACTTCACGTTTTATCTTAACGATCCGGTAAATGGTGACGGGATTGAACAGACCGACCGACGATGGTTGACCGGAAGTGATATCGGTTATCGGCAGATTTTTCGCCTGCTCAATTATGAGGGCACCATGACGGCCGGACTTCAGACACGCTTTGATCAAATCCAGGTGCGGTTGGGCACGCAACAGAAACGCTCGTCCCTGGCGATCACACAGGAATCAGACATTTTCGAAGCGTCCTATTCCCCCTATCTGAAGTTGGACCTTCAATTCCTTTCCTGGATGCGATTTGTGGGAGGCGGCCGGGTTGACGTTTTCACGTATAATGTGAAAGATCGTTGCGGGGCAGACTGCTCGGAAAGACCAAACGGGACAGCCTCTAATGCCATCGCCAGCGGAAAAGCCAATCTCGTTTTTGGTCCCTGGTACCAGACGGAATTTTTCTTAAATGTTGGAACCGGTTTTCACAGCAATGATGCGCGGGATGCTGTGGAAAACCCTTCGACTAACAGCTTAACCCGAGCCATTGGCTATGAGTTGGGCATCCGCAGTCAACCCTGGACCTGGACGAAATTCCTGGCTACGGCTTGGCTGTTGGATCTTGATTCAGAACTAGTGTTCGTGGGGGATGAAGGGACGACCGAACCGCGAGGGAAAACGCGACGGCTTGGTACGGAATTCAGCGCTCGCTTCACTCCAATGGAGTGGCTCTCAATTCGAGGAGATATCACGTATACTCATGCCGAGTTTCGAAAAACGGGAGATGCCGTCCCGCTGGCACCCGAATTCACCGCATTTTCATCGGTCACAGCCCACTTACCAATTGGACTATCGGGAACGTTGCAAATGTTGACGGTGGGAAGCCGTGCCGGCACGGAAGATGACAGCGTGAAACTGGAACCATTTACGATTTTCGATCTGGTTCTTCGCTACAAAATCCCTCTTGCGCCACCAACCGGACGCCTAGAGGCATTTTTTAGCATCCGCAATTTAACTGATACCGATTGGCGTCAGGCCCAGTTTTATTATGATTCCCGTCTTCCCGGAGAACCCGCAGGAGGTGTTGCCGATATTCACTTTGTCCCCGGCACTCCACGGATGTTCATGGGTGGGCTGACGTGGTTTTTCCCGGCATAACGGGCAGGCCAACGATCGCATTCACCAGATTTGCAACAGCCTCCTCTGCAAACAGTTTTAGGGTCTGTTGAAAAAAGCCGCCAGCGGCGTTCTCGCCATTTTTCCGTGCTCACGTACTACGCGTACGCTCCGCGCGTAAAAACGGCTGCGACCTTGCTGGACGGACCCTTCGGGAAGACTCAGGGCATCCTTTTTTGAACCGACCCGGAGCCTTTGATGAGGAATCTAATCCTGGGCAAATTTGTCCGTGAAAATCTTTATTATTCAACACTCCCTTTTACGGTAAACTCACCCCTCCTCCATGACATGAAACAGGGCTTTCCAGGATTCCATCAGTAATCCCAGAAAGCCCTATGAAGTTTCAGAAACGGAAGCGGTTATTTTTCGTGCATGTGTTGGGCCAGATAATTTTCTACCCCCACCTGCTTGATGGTTTCCACTTGCGTTTCGATCCAGTCGATATGTTCTTCTTCACTTTTAATAATACTTTCCAACTTGGCACGAGTGGTAAAATCTCCCACTGTGGCACAATGGGCGATGGCCTCAGTGAGAAGGACCACCGCTTCGTGTTCAAGAGCCAAATCTGATTTAAATTGCTCAGGAACCGTCTCTCCAATTTTAAGCGTACCCAATTTCTGCAGATTGGGAACACCTTCCAAATAGAGAATATGCTCAATCAGTTCCTCTGCATGCTTCATTTCATCAATCGAATGTTTCCTGATTTCATTATGCAACTGTTCATAACCCCAATTTCCACACATTTCGCCATGCAGAAAATATTGATTAATCGCAGTGAGTTCATTCGTCAGAATTTTATTGAGAAAATCGATCACACCTTTTTTTGCCTTCATGGAAGTCCTCCTTTTTGAAAATTGTCTCAGACGTGAGAAATTGCGTGTTCTGCTTTATTTACTCTGATGATTTTATCGGTCCAGCTTCGGCATGGTCAATGTTTTTATTTAGGGAAAATTAATTAATATTGAATTCTTTTCTCAACTTCGTTGATCTACATTTTCAAGTTCAACTATTCCCGAGCATGGAGAATATGAAATTCTTCCTCCGACACCCAACACTTATTCAACCCTCACAGCAGTCCCGCTTACACTCACCATGAGCATGCTCCCGGTTTCTCCCATGACTTCGTAATCCAAATCAATTCCAACAATGGCATTGGCTCCCACCCTTAAGGCCTCTTCCTGAATTTCCTGAAAGGCGATTTCACGCGCGCGTCGCAATTCCTTTTCGTACGCCCCTGATCGGCCACCAACAATATCACGAATATTGGCAAAAAAATCTCTAAAAAAATTCGTGCCCAAAATTGCTTCGCCTGCCACAACACCTAAATATTCTTTGATCTGATGGCCTTCAACATTGGGCGTCGTTGTCAGAATCATATCCTCTCCCTCCTTTTACCTGTGTAACAAAATGCTTCAGATACTCTGTCAATTGATGTCCCTGATATGTTCAACGGGGGTGTTCCCATCACAATTTTTCCACAAACAGTTCTGGCCTGTCAGTTATGGGAACGTGACAAAGGGTCGCGAATCAATACAGGAAGAAAGCTTTCATCTGTGAAATCAGGATTTTTTCCTGAACTTCTTTGTGACCCAATCCGTGGTAGGAGTTTCATCGGTCACTACTATGCCCACCAAATAAGCAATCTGCTTAACGCATTCTCTCTCTTGGCTTTCAATCGGATCCTACCGATTTATCCACATACTTGTGCCCATTTTTTCTGGATTACTTTTTTCATTTCTCCTTATAATTTCTTCAATTTATCCTTGCAATTTTTGAAAAATTCAGAAACCCGACACCGCGTGGTTTTTCACATAGTGATTTCATTTGACTTCATTCGAGGTGCTCATTAGAATTTTTACGGAAGGACCACATGAGTGCCGGCACAATTCGTTCATCTTCATCTTCACACCCAGTATAGTCTCCTCGACGGGGCCAACCAACTGACACCCCTGTTCCAACAGGTGAAGAATTTTGGTATGCCCGCCGTCGCCATGACTGACCATGGTAATCTCTTTGGCGCCATTGATTTTTATCAAAAAGCCAAAGCTCATGATGTCAAGCCGATTATCGGGTGTGAAGCCTATATGGCTCCGGGCCACCGCACGCAGCGGGCAGGACACCTTGCGCATAACGAATATTTCCATCTGATTCTTCTTGCCACGAATCAAGTCGGCTATCACAACCTCATTAAACTCTCCAGCAAGGCCTATCTTGAAGGCTTTTATTACAAGCCTCGCATGGACAAGGAATTATTACAGGAACATCAGGAAGGTCTCATTGCCCTGTCAGGTTGTTTGAGCGGAGAGGTGCCACAGCTCATTAACCACCAGGATATGGCAGGGGCTCTCCGGGTGGCCGATGAGTATCGGTCAATCTTTGGAAAGGACCGCTATTACCTGGAAGTTCAGGCCAACGGCTTGGACCATCAACTTATTGCGAATCGGGGGTTACTGGAGATTCATGAAAAGCTTGGCATACCGCTGGTCGGCACCAACGATTGCCATTATCTCAATAAACGAGATGCGCGTCCGCATGAAATCATGTTGTGCCTTCAAACGGGAAAAACGCTCAAAGATCCCAACCGGATGAAGTTTGATACCGATCAGTTATATGTGAAATCCACTGAAGAAATGATCGCGGAATTTGCCGAATTTAACCGGGCGGTCTTGAATACCACCCAGGTGGCCGAACAGTGCGATCTTCAAATGGAGTTCGGAACCTCCTATCTGCCGGATTATCACGTTCCTGAAGGCCAGACTCATAACTCCTACCTTCAGCACCTTGCTGAAGAAGGCCTTCGAAGCCGTTTACGAGAACGCCCAACGGGCATCCCATCCGAGGCCTACCAACAGCGACTCCACACCGAACTCGCTGTCCTGAACGCCATGGGGTATGCCGGATATTTTTTGGTTGTGTGGGATATCATCAATTTCGCCAGATCCCGCAACATTCCGGTCGGCCCCGGGCGAGGATCGGCCGCCGGAAGCCTTGTGGCGTACGCCCTGCGAATTACGGACCTCGATCCCCTCACCTACAACCTGCTCTTTGAACGCTTTCTCAACCCCGAACGTGTCACCATGCCGGATATCGACATGGACTTTTGCATGGACCGCCGTGGCGAAGTGATCAACTATGTCATTGAGAAATACGGAGAGGCGCATGTGTGCCAGATCATTACCTTTGGCACACTAGGTGCCAAAGCGGCCATCCGGGATGTGGGGAGAGTGATGGACTTTCCCTATGCCGAAGTTGACCGGGTTGCGAAGTTGGTTCCCACCCAACTCAACATCACCCTCCAGGATGCCCTGAAACAGGAACCACGCCTGCAGGAACTTGTCGATCAAGATGCCAAAATGAAGGAACTCATGGATACGGCCATGGCCCTGGAAGGCCTGGCGCGACATGCCTCGACTCATGCGGCGGGCGTGGTCATTTCGCAAAAACCCCTCATGGATCATGTGCCCCTCTACAAAACAAGTAACGACGAAATCGTGACCCAATACACGATGACCGATCTGGAAAAAGTCGGGTTGGTGAAATTCGATTTTCTGGGGCTCAAAACCCTGACCATGATTCATGACGCAGTTCGGATGGTCAATGCTCAGCATCCTGATGAGCCGCCATTGGACATCAATAATCTGCCCTTGAATGATCTCCAGACGTTTGAGCTGCTGAGCTCTGGAAAAACTTCAGGAATTTTCCAACTGGAAAGTTCCGGCATGCGAAACCTCTTGGTTAAAATCAAACCGGAAACGTTTGAAGATCTGATCGCCATCCTCGCGCTCTATCGTCCAGGCCCCTTAGAAAGCGGCATGGTGGACGATTTCATTAAGCGAAAACGGGACTCCTCCCAAATTGTCTATGACCCTCCGCAATTGGAACCCATTCTCAAAGAAACCTATGGGGTGATTGTCTACCAGGAGCAGGTCATGGCCGTCGCCAACCAGTTGGCAGGATTTTCATTGGGGCAAGCGGACTTACTTCGCCGGGCAATGGGCAAGAAAAAACATGAGGAAATGGCCAAACAAAAAGAATTGTTTGTCTCGGGCGCCAAAGGGAAGGGAATTTCGGAAAAACTTTCCGAAAAATTATTTGACCAAATGGCCTTTTTCGCAGGCTACGGATTTAATAAGTCTCACTCCGCTGCCTATGCGGTCGTGACATACCAAACGGCTTACCTGAAAGCCCATTTCCCCACTGAATTTATGGCCGCCCTGCTGACATCTGAAATGGGAAATACCGACAAGATGGTTGGCTATTTTACCGAATGCCGTGAATTGGGGGTACACATTCTGCCTCCCGATGCCAACCAAAGCTTAAAAAACTTCAGTGTCGTGCCTGAGGGTATCCGGTTCGGGTTAGTGGCGATCAAAAACGTCGGAGGAAACGCCGTGGACGTGATTTTAGAATCACGAGACAGGGAAGGCCCGTTTTCCTCCTTTATTGATTTTTGTTGCCGCATGGATTCGCAAAAGGTCAACAAACGGGTGCTGGAAGGACTCATCAAGGTCGGAGCCTTTGATTCCATGGGTTTCACGCGCGCCAGCATGTTTAAGGTCCTGGATGAAGCCTTGGACCATGCCTCGACGGTCCAACGCAACAAACGGGAAGGCCAAACCAGTCTATTTGAAATACTGGCTCCGGAGCCGGCATCCCCCAAGCAGGAAGGTTTTGGTTTCGTCATTCCACAGATTCCCGAGTGGTCGCAGAATGACTTACTCAAATATGAACGAGAGCTAACCGGCTTTTATATCACCGCACATCCTCTCAACCGCCACAGCGTTGGGATCACTCATTTTTCTACCTGCTCCACCCAGACCATTCGCGATGTCGGCGACGGACGAGAGGTCAAGGTCTGCGGAGTCATTTCCAGTCTTAAAATTACGACAACGAAAAAAGGCCACAGAATGGCCTATGCCCAATTGGAAGACTTGCACGGAACCGTTGAGGCGATTATTTTCCCTGAGACCTTTAAGCAACACGAGGAATTATTGGGGCCGGAATCGGTGGTTCGGATTACCGGAACCGTGGATCTGATGGATAATGGCGCCCGTATCAAAGCCACCAAAGTCGAATCGCTCTCCCAATTAGAAAATGAAACGGTGAAGCATGTGACCCTTAAGGTTCACGAACAGGACGTTTCTCCCCACAATCTGCTAGACTTAAAGGACATATTTGAACGCCACCGTGGTCCGACTCCTATTTCGTTGGCGTTTCACTTGCATCCTAATCTGACGGCCAGCATGTCAGGATTATCGGACATCGGCATTTCACCGTCCCCGGAGTTTTTAGAAGAAGTGGAACATCTCCTCGGCACATCCACGGTCACCTTCCAATAATTTCCCTCTACCAAGGAGCTTGTCCGTGCGTGAATACCTGGACTTTGAAAAACCCCTGAAGGAACTTGAAGAACGCATCGCCAAGTTAGTGAAATCAAAATCCAAGAAGGTCTCGGTTCAGGAGGCCATCGTCAAATCGACCGAACAACTGGCTAACCTTGAACGTGAGGTCTATGCCAATCTTTCCCCATGGCAACATAGCCAAATAGCCAGACACCCGCAACGCCCTTCGATTTCTGATTACCTGGAGCACATGACTGATGGTTTTATGGAACTCCATGGTGACCGCCTATTCGGCGACGACCGGGCGATCATTGGAGGATTTGCCACATGGAAGGGTCGCTCCATCATGGCCATCGGTCATGAAAAAGGAAAAACCTTAAAAGAGCGCATGCGCCGAAATTTTGGTATGGCCAAACCTGAAGGCTATCGAAAAGCGTTGCGTCTCATGAAATTAGCGGAACGCTTCAACCGACCAATCATCACCTTTATCGATACTCCAGGAGCATACCCCGGCGTCGATGCGGAGCAGCGCGGCCAAGCTGAAGCCATTGCCAGAAATTTACTGGAAATGTCCAGATTGCAAGTGCCGATTCTTGCCGTGGTCACAGGAGAAGGCGGCAGTGGTGGCGCGTTGGCCTTAGGTGTGGCAGATCGGGTTCTGATGCTCGAACATGCCATTTATTCGGTAATTTCCCCGGAAGGCTGCGCCGCCATTTTATGGGGAGACGCCTCAAAATCCGCCGATGCCGCGACGGCCTTACGAATGACGGGACCGGAGTTGCGCAAACTCAATATCATCGAAGAGGTTATACCTGAACCCATGGGAGGAGCCCATCGCGATGCGAAACTCATGGCCGACCGGGTCTCCGAGGCACTCGACACCCATTTCTTGCAATTACAGAAAATGTCGCCCGCAACACTCCGAAAACAGCGAGAGACTAAATTCCGGAGTCTGGGTGCCTTTGGCTCTTCTCAGGCCACGCCCAAACAGGTGAAAATGGTCAACTCATGACCTGCAGAAAGTCCGTAAACGGGTTTACGCGACCAAGACCCCACAGGAAAATTTCCATTTGAGTTGTTCGCCCGTTCTCCAGTCGGTTATTCGTTTCCCCCCATTAGGTATCACGAGGTTCACGTTTCTCAGTCCCATTATAATTGTTCCTCAGGCAACTCCCATTATTTATCGCGCCCCAGGACCCAAGGGATGATTCTTCGCTGAGCAGGAAGGATCTCCATCTATTAATGCGGAGAACCGGCCAATCTTCGCTTGTGAGGATAGAGAATTAGTTTGAAGATGCAGGAGGATTCAAATTGTCTGGAGGTGGTTCCCACTGTTCTAGCCGCTCGACCAAAGGACGGGCTTCCGGAGTCGATTCGCGTGTCGGTTCGCTTGGTGGATGATCCCAGGTCAATTCAACAAAACCATGCTCCTCGAAAGTCTGTCGGATCACATGGACCAAGGCCTCCAGAGTGACTTCATCACTCAGGGTCAAATCCAGGACCCGCTCTGGCGTCTTCACAGGCGGAGGGCTTTCATGCATTAATGCCCAACACCGATTGAAGACCGTCTCTCTCACAGAATGTGGGGCATTCATCGTTTCGAGATCTGCCGTACATAATGCCAATACCATGAGGACAAATTGGATATCGGGCAGTTCAGGATTCATGAGATCTAATCGTTGCATAATGACCATGCTACCTCTGATCCCACTTGGCTGACAAGCATATGACCCATCACCACGACCAAGAAGCCTTTGCCAAATTAGTGGACCGTATCGGGCCTGAACATGCAGGCCAGCGCATGGAAATGCAGGCCCACTATTCGGCCCTCCTTTTAAAAGGGTATCACCTTCACATACATATGGAGGAATTTCCAGCCATTGCCTGGCTCATCAAAACTCTTTTAAAAACGACCGGCCTTTGGCCGTTGGCCGTCAAGAATACGTCCCAATATCGAATTGTCGAGCACACCGTCCCGATTCCTCATCTGCCCAAATCCTTTGATGGATTTCGAATTCTGCATTTATCAGATCTTCATATCGAAGGGATGATCGATAAAGGCCAGGCGCTTCAGACAGCTCTGTCTACCTTGCGATACGACCTGTGCGTCATGACCGGCGATTTTCGCTTTCTCACGTATGGCCATTATGACAAGACACTGACTCTCATGGAGTCATTGGTCAGCACGATCCAGGCTCCCTATGGCGTCACGGGCATTTTGGGAAATCACGATTGGCTGGAAATGGTGCCCGGACTTGAGCGGTGCGGAATCCGCATGCTGCTCAATGAAGCTCAATCGCTGGAAAAAGGATCGGATGCGATTTGGCTTCTCGGATTAGATGATGTCCATTATTACGAAACGGGCGACCTGGATAAAGCCATACGCCTCGCGCCCACAGACGCCGTCCGAATTCTCTTAGTGCATTCCCCGGAGATTATTCCTGAGGCCTCGAATGCCGGAATGGATCTGTACCTCTGCGGCCACTCACACGGAGGCCAAATCTGTCTTCCAGGAAGCCAACCCATCATTACCCATTGCCGCTGTCCCAGGGCCTACAAAGCAGGCCCCTGGAAATACCAATCCATGCGCGGGTACACCTCTCGAGGAGTCGGCACCTCCCTGTTTCCCATTCGGCTGTTCTGCTTTCCGGAAATCATCATCCACACGCTCACACGAACCCCTAAACCTTGAGCGTTGCCTGTCTCCAATTCACACGAACACTCCTCGACATCATAAAAAGAGTCAGGACAGTCAAGATGGACAGCCCATACACATTCCAAAGATGATTTCCCCCTTTACAACCGGATTTCCGCCCGACTTCAATGCCTATACGGGCAGACAGACTCATCACACAGGCCAATTAACCCCGGCAGCAATCATGCGGCCATAGGTTCCAGAATACGCTTGACCTGTACTAATCTCTTTTGCCACGCTATGCTCTGACCATTCATCTGTTATGGCATCCTCCTTCGTTCTATCATCATGAGCTCCCAGATCACGACACCTTCACCCTTTCAATACGACCTGATTTGTATCGGAAGCGGACCGGCTGGACAACGGGCGGCCATTCAAGCAGCCAAAGTAGGAAAACGCGTGGCGGTTATTGAAAAGAAGCGTGCAGTCGGCGGTGCCTGTTTAGAGACCGGAACCATTCCCAGTAAAACCTTTCGGGAAGCCGTCTTGTCCTTTACCGGACCCCATCAACATTGGGGTCGTTTACCGGAAACCGCGAAAACACGACCCACGGCCGAGCAACTGATCACTCGCGTGGCAGAAGTCATTCGCATCGAAGGTGAGGTGATCAACGATCAATTACGAAGAAACGATGTGGAATTCTTACAAGGAGAAGCCTCATTTGTGGATCCTCACACTCTATTGGTTCACACGGACCAACATTCACAAACCCTGTCGAGCGCCCACATTTTGATTGCCGTGGGAACCATCCCAACGCCTCCACCCAACATTGCCATTGACGGCCAATATATTCTCGATAGTGATAGCATCATCCATTTGCAACAGCTCCCACGAACCATGACCGTGGTTGGAGCCGGGATCATCGGCATTGAATATGCCTCAATGCTAGGCACACTTGGCGTCGAAGTCACCCTCGTGGATTCACGAATCCGACCATTGGAATTTCTGGATGGCGAAATCGTCGATGAACTCATTTATCAGATGCGCAATCACCAGGTGACTTTTCGCCTGGGTGAAACTGTCGAAAAATTAGAAATCGCGACCACACCATCCCCAAAAGTCGTGATTCATTTGGCCTCCGGAAAACGACTGGTCTCAGGCCTGGTCCTCTATTCCGTCGGACGAACGGGAGCCACGTCGACACTCCAACTCGAGAAGGCCGGATTGACCGTGGATGCCCGTGGCCGACTGCAAGTCGATTCGCAATATCGCACAACTGTCCCGCATATTCTGGCTGCGGGCGATGTCATCGGCTTTCCAAGCCTGGCGGCCACCTCTTCAGAGCAGGGCCGTTTAGCGGCCTGCTATGCCTTCGACATGGAAGCCACACCGATGACAAGCCTGTTTCCTGTTGGTATTTATGCCATTCCGGAAATTTCTATGGTGGGAGCCACGGAGGAGCAACTGACACTCGAAAAAGTTCCGTATGAGGTGGGAGTCGCCCGTTACCGCGAAATCGCGAGGGGCACAATTCTGGGGGATCCAAACGGCATGTTGAAATTATTATTTCATCGAATCGATCACCGGCTATTGGGTGTGCATGTGATCGGGACTGGAGCGACCGAGCTTATTCACATCGGACAGGCCATCCTTCATACCGAACGGGGGCTGGAATACTTCCTCACGACAGTCTTCAATTATCCAACGCTAGCGGAATGCTACAAAGTTGCAGCCTTGGACGCCTACAATAAGCTTTGTGAAATATAATACACATTTGAGGTCCCAGTTAAAACGGAAGTTTGAATCCGCCGGGAAGATCCTTTAGACCTTTGTTGGGAAGACCTTTTTCCAAAAGACTCTTGAGCACATCATTATGCTGCGTGACCCGCTCCGTCAACTCACCGGCAATTCGTTCAAACCCGGATAAATTATTCTTGAGTTGTTGCATCGGTTCTGCAATCCTCGCCGAGATGGCCGCTTGAAGCTCAGAACCAAATTTCGCAGCCAATTCATTCACCATCTTGCCGGCCGCATCCTGAAGAATACGATCCAGGTCGGAGGATATCGTGACATCAGGTTGCTCAAATGTCCCCGTTACATCGGCCTGAATAGACAATTGGGAAATACCAGTCACGGCAGAGCTAAGCGCTTTGGTCAAAGGATTGGGATCATCCTCCCTTCCTGCGGACAGGTGAAGGCCACGAAGATTCCCGGCGCCATGAACCGTCAAGGCCTGGCCCTTGAGTTCCGTATTCACTTTGATATCGCTCATACCGCTCGTCAGGGTAACCGGCCATTTGGCATCTTTGGACAATGCGAGATCGGTGAGTTCATACCCTTTCGCCTGCACCGTCAACTGATCCTTGGAATCGGCGGGCTCCACGTGGTTGAGCGCCCCTTCCAATGCAACAGACTGGACCCCCTTTAACCGGTCCCCGGAAAAGGCGAATGTCGTGGGTTGTCCCAAAGTCGGTTGGTCGGTGGTGATATTGCGAACAGTCCCCGCCAACCCCCCTAAGTCTAAATCGATTGATACCTTCGTCAAACGAATCAAAAAGTCCGGGAGCGGATTCGCTTCCATGAAATGCACATCCAGGCCCTTCCCCCGCAAAGGCTTGTCCACCTGAGGACCATCCTCCCCACCCACGGTCCTTGCTCCTTCCAGAAGCGGTTTCGCTCGTGCATACCAAAACGCCCCCTGGTGAACCCACGAACTGATCTGAGGCCCTAATAGCATTTGGCTCATATTGGCCAACCCTTGCGGAGACAAATTATATTTAGCCTTGAGATGTTGAATATCCCGTTGTGGTGCGGTTTGAATCTGCTGCAACCGAGTACGGAACAACGCCACCGTTTTTTCAAAATCCTTTTTGGCGCCTGTGAGAGATTCAATTTCCTGTTCAATATCCTGCTTCAACGCTTGCACTTCGCCAACTCCTCCCAGCAAGCCTTCCAATCCCCCCTTCCCCGCTTTTTTTAAATTTTTTACGCGTTCCTCATATTGGGCCAGCTGAGCTTTTCCCGGTAAATTTTTAAGTCGTGATTCCCACGCCTCCTGTTCCCGCTGCATATCCCCCTTCAGCGCTTCAATCAACCGGAGAGTTTCCAGATCTTCGTTCTCTAAAATTTTTTTCACGTCAGGCACTTCCAGAGCCGGAAGAGCAAGAGAAAACATCCCGGACTCTTCTTCAGGAGACACATCTGAGACCGGCTGAACGGCGCCGGAAGTGGTTCGGAGAGTATCCAATCGAACCCCTTCCACAGTCATTTCCTCAACAATGACTTTTCTTCGAAACAGGTTCAGTCCGTCTAGATTCATCGTCACCGTGGCCACTTCCACCGCATTCGTCATGGGCGTTTTGGGATTTGTCACTTGCAGTCTCGTCAAGGAGAGTCCTGCCGGAAACAGGCTGAGATCGGCCGCATCGACCTCCACCTTGGCTCCCACAGCTTTGGTCCCTGCACTTTCAATTGCACCTTTCACCCATCCATCAACAAAAAATATCCACACACAACCCACAATGGCCGCAAACAACACAAATGTCCCAAGCCCCCACCACCGAATCCATTTCGTCATCAGCCTGGCCTCCATGACGAAAGGGTTTCATAAGTCTGATACAACTTACTGGCTTTGAACATTTGCATGATCCGTGTTTTCTGAACCCAGGCCATGACATGTTGGCGATAGCGACGTATCAGGAGGTTCAAAAGCAGAAGAACAGGAACGAACATCGCAACGGAAAACACCAGGCTGCCCATCACAATAGAATTATTGAAATGCTCCAATCGCCACCACACCGATTGATAGAGAGAAGTCCAAAGATCTGCCAGGGACGGAGCGGTCAGAACGGCCAGCCCGAGCAGGTGGAAGAGCGGATCTAGCAAATAGGCAATCCCCGTAAACAGGGCCAGCCCCAACAGAAAAGCCGATAGATTCACACGCAGAACAAATACCAGCAGGACCACAAAGAAATTGTGCAAGCTCATAAATGGGGTGAGCCCCACGATCATCGCAAAACACAATCCCAAAGAAATTTGCCCTGGATCGGTTTCTGAATTTAGAACGCGGAGCAGTTTGGCAAGAAGCTTAATCATGTCCTTTAAAAGGCAAGTGATATGGACATAATATCAGAATAGCTTTGAAACCGTGCTACGTCTACCCGATAGATAGCAGAAATTTCCAAACCGGTTGGAGCTTAATTCATACTTGGTGAGGTAAGTAACGTAGCCGCGGATTCGCTCCTTCCGCCGGCTGTCTTTTCCGTATCAATGGCCCGCCGGGATACGCTGCGCTTACTTATGGTTTTTGCCTTTGTACGATGCATTTTCTCCCTGGAGTGGTACGGAAGAATTCCGCTTAGGACCTCCGCCAGGTTATCGCACGGGACATCCTCTAATAACTTGATGGCAGGCTTGGGATCGGGGCCGGAACGGCCACCGACAAAAATATCCACGGCCTCGACAATCTGACCTTTAATTCTGACCTTTTTCCCTAACAAACCGACATCGGCTACAAGGTGATTTCCGCAGCCTGCCGGACATCCCGACCAGTGCATGGTGATGGGCTTCATCTCCGTGCCGATCATCGCTTCAATTCGTTTGGCGGTTTCCACCGCCCGACTTTTCGATTCGATCACGGCGAGGTTGCAGTAGTCGCTCCCCACGCAACTGACCAGGCCCTTTTGTACCGGAGTGGGATTGTAAACAAAGCGTTGTAATAAAGGCTCCTCTGTCAGGTCTCCCAACACGCGGTCCGAAACGTTGGGCATGATGACCGCTTGATTGGCTGCCAATCGGAGTTCCCCGGTGCCGTAGGTCTCAGCCAGACCGGCTATTCCGTGTAAATCATCCGCCTGAATCCGGCCGACGGGAATTTTAAGCCCCACATAGTTCAAGCCTGACTGCTTTTGCCGATAGACACCCATATGATCGTTGACGGACGACTTCCGTACATCGGTCCCCGCTCGTGACAATTCCCATCCTACTTCCCGCTGGACTTCCAGACGAAATCGTTCTTCGCCCCAGTCATCCAACAAAAATGCCAATCTGGCAGTGGTGCGCGAGTCCCGGCATCCATGATTCCGAAAGACGCGAAGGATGGCCCCGGTCACCGCCACGACTTCCCGAGGAGTCACGAACACATCGAGTGGAGTGGCAATGCGGTACCCGCCGGATCCAAGTTTGCCTCCGGCCAATAGGTTAAATCCGGTGATCGCGTTGCCCTCCTCATCGACCCTCGCGGGCACCAGAGCCAGATCTTGTGTTTCAAGATGTAAACAATTGTCGAGGCAGCCGGTAATCGCCATGTTGAACTTTCGAGGGAGATTCGAATAGGCCCGATGCCCTACCAGTTCTTCTGTGAGCCGCTTGACCAGATCCGTGGCATCCAGTTGTTCCTGCGCCGTCAAACCGGCCACGGGACACGTCATAATGTTTCGGACGTTATCCATGCCGGTTTGCAACGAGCACAAGCCCGCCTCTTCCATTTGACGAAACACTTCCGGTACATGCTCTATCTTCATATGCCGTAATTGAAACTGCTGACGGGTTGTCAGATCCAACACGCCGTTTCCAAAGGTGTTCGCGAGGTGCGCCAATGTGCGCATCTGGACCGACGTGGTTCTTCCTCCTGGAATCCGCACGCGAATCATGAAGTATCCCGGCGTGGGATTTCGCAAAAATAATCCATACCATTTCAGGCGTTGAATATCTTCATCCGGGATCGCCTCCCACCCTAATTCGGCATATCGGGCAATATCCTCTTTGATGTCCAAGCCGTCTTTTTCCCCCTTGAGCACTTCAATCTTATTCATGAGAATCCCTTCCTGCTGTCTTTCTCGATTTCGTCAACAATCCGTGGGATTTGCTAATTTTTCCCAGCAACAGCCAGGGGATGAGATGATAATTTCCCCTCCGCTGGTAGATGGATCGGCCGTGACGATTCAGGTGCCACACCTTCCACGATCCTTTCTGTTTTCTTGATCCACCCACGCACAGGACTGATGATCCAATAAGCACCTCCCATAAATACGACTCCACCCACAATATTTCCGGACACGACCCAGATCTGGTTCCACATAAAACCGGCCCAGGAAATATCCGGGCCATGGGGAAGAAATAACGCCATTCCCAAAAGCGATTGATTGGCAATGCTGTGTTCAAACCCGCTTCCGATGAACGCGAAGAGGCACCAAAAAATCAGCATGATCTTGGCGGCATCATTAGTCGTGCGGGATGCCATCCACACTGCCAAACACACAAGCCAGTTGCAAAGAATCCCGCGAATAAACAGTTCCCCCATCGATAGATTCATTTTAAGGGATGCCACGTGCAGCAATAGATCGCTTTGCGGCGCCTTTCCCACCACCCCTGAATACGCCACCAACCAGGCCAATCCCAATGATCCGGCAAGATTGCCCGCAAACGACCAGAAAAAAATCAGCCCGACCTCTTTCATCGTGATGGCTTTCGCCAGGGCACCAAGGGCACACACCATATTGTTTCCGGTAAATAGCTCCGATCCCGCAAAGATGACGAGGGTGAGCGCAATGCCAAATGACACGCCCATCACGAGTTTCAACCCGGCAGAACCTCCGGCCCAGAAAGGAGCACCGACACTAAAAATCAAACAAATTCCAAACCCGAGATAAATGCCGGCCAGTGCGGATAAGACGAGGTATCCGATGGGATTACTTCGGAAGTACCCCACTTTCCTCTCTGCCAGTTGAATCATCCGTTCGACATCCACCGTATGCATGACGTTCTCCTTAACCAGGTTGTTCAGTTGTCCAACAAAAAAAGCGCCACCTGCCTGAACTAAGGTCGGATTCTTCCGCCTTGCCCGAGCAGTGGCGCCTTTGCCACCTTCCCCACCGTTCGCTCCTCGAAAGGTGGAGTATGAATGCTGTTTCTTACCTAATGGCTAAACCGTTCGTTTAGAAAGATTGTCGATTCAAAGTGTCAGTTCCCTCGACCCATCTCCCATTTTTCGCATTCGACTAAAATAAAAAAAAACGCCCAATCCCCTCTACGGAATTGGACGCCCATTGTCCACAACCACGTCTTTACTTAATGACCAGCAACATCGTTGTTGTTACTAATTCGTTTAACAGACATATCAGCCCCTGTCAATCCAGGGCTAAAGACCTATTCAATCGGTAGAAGAAACATGTCACATCGAAATACCCCTACAAACCGGCTGCCTAGGAAGGGGGCTGCACGAAGAAAGCCGCAGTAACTAAGACACCGTTATAGGTGCTATGTAGCGCGATTCCTGGGGCAAGAATTCCAGTTCGAATACGTAACAAAACAGTCAACGCACCAATCAATGATATAGCCAAGAGCGCTGGCCAATACTCAAGCACTTTTGGCATATGAACTGCGACAAACAGCACCGTGGTCATCAAACCAGCCACACTCGGTCCCCACGATTGCGACAATCCGGTAAACAAGAACCCACGGAAGAGCACCTCTTCAACAACAGGAAACAAACCAATAAACATCAAAGCCCACCCAACCTGTAACGGAAGGGGCGCACTGATCATTGCATCAAAGAGCGGTTGAGGAAGGTCGTCCGAGGGAAGCACACCGAATTCAGTGCATGTAACAAATCCTAAAGCTAAGCCTAACCCCAGCAACGAACACCACCATAGACTCCGGAAATTACAGGATTTCCCAAGAAGTTCCCAGAACCAGACTGCATCCATGGATGGGGTCGCTCGATTTGTCGCCACTTGTATCGAGACCACTATCGCTCCCATCGTCCCCACACATAGGGACAGGGGAAGTACCCAAATTTCCCTATAGGGGGATAACGTGCCCAATCGCGGCCCTATTCCTATTCCCTCGGCTAAGCCCACGACGGCACCACCCACAACCGAAACCATGAAAATCCCAAGGGTCTGAACCACATAGAAACATCCGAGGATGAGGAGCGCCGACCATGCCCCCCACCACGGGTTCAAAAGAGTTGAAGCCTGTGATGTGGTATCAACAGAGGAGAGAATCGGGGGTCGCATACTGTTCTTTCGGGCATTGACTCAATTTCTTGATGTTTAAACCAGACCGATCATGGGAACAGAGGTCACCCATACAACCCAACTTGCTCACCTCGGCGCTCACCCTAACCTGGACCGCAAGTAATTTTACGTCGAAACTTGCTCTCCTTTTTGAATCAAACTACGCCATGTGCATGATAAAAAACACCCAACCTAATTCGACAAAAATAGTCGTCAACAGGTCACGAACCGGCCTTTGCTAAAGGAAGAGCAACGACATCGTCGCATGAGAGTCATTCGCACCAGACGAAGCGGCACTTGCGATGTTGGCTGGAAAACGTCACTTCACGGGAGTGTTATCGAAATGGCTACGGGCTTGTCTCTTTGCCGTAAGAAGATGGAGAAGATCGGGGGACTATCCCTCCAGGGATGACGATTTTTTATCAGATAGTTCACGAAACGCCCCAATTAACTTAAGGGCAACACTGGAGTAATTTTTAATGGCCTGAGCATCATCGCCTAGATCAAGATAGGGCGTATACCCTTCGCTCCCAGCCAATTTTTCCTTGGAGGGTCTGTTGAATCCCATGGACCATTGGGAAAAACTCCGGTTGTGGATCAGTCCTTCAAATAACACCGCAATGCGGCTGTGGCGGGTATCCTGTCGAATGATACCAAGCATATTCATCACCTGGTCCTTGGGTCCTTCAAGAGCTTGAATAAACGATCCATCGCAATGCAGTAACATGCCGGTAATTCCAAGTCGCTTGTTTTTTTCTCGTGCGTGTTTCAACATCACAAGCAACTCATCTTCTTCAATTGGCCGCGTTGCTGCACTGGCATAGATGATTTGATACAAGTCGTTTTCCATGCGACCCAATCTCCCTCAAGTCGTCAAATTATTTCAGGCCACGTGTTCTTCTCATTTCAAAGTGAAAGCCTTGATTACTGAACATGCATTCGAATTCCATTGATTCCGAATGCAGGAAAAGTCCACCATATCAAAGCGTTCTAAAATATGAAACAGGGAATTTTATGAAGGAAAAATTAAAAAGAACCCATGGAGGAAGGCTGATTGAAATTTGATTTGATTATCTTAGACCTTTTATTGGGAAATTGGGGAGGCTATACAGCAGTTAGTGCTTGAGGGAAAACACAAAACGGTCAAGAGCGGATAAGTCCTGAAAGACGATGATGTTTTCTTCCAAAAATACTTCAGCATATGCCTGGACACCTTGTCCCCCTACCCCCACTGAAGACAGAGGGATTATCTTATCAGCGACTTCTTGAGCCAAGGCGCGGGCTTCATGCAAAGACCCCAGAATTGTCACGGAAAGCAACACACAGATCGGACGGTTCCGGTGGCAATAAGCAGCCAATTCAGGAATGGGTAAATTGGCTCCCAAATAATGCACTCGACAACCCCGTGCCCGGCAAACATACGCTGCGGTCATAGCCGCGACTTCATGCCACTCATTCGTAGGACAGGCAACGACCACCACAGGTCCCTCATCCGATGTTTGAAATTGATTCATGGCCGAAAAAATCTTTTGTTTGATTTGATTGGAGGCATAATGTTCCTGGCCGACGCCAAGCATTCCATCGTGCCACAGTTGCCCTACCTGTTCTTGTAAAGGAAGCAAAAAACGATGCACCGCCTCCTCAAAAGGAATCACGGCTAAGGCGCCATTCAATTTCCGTTCAAAAGCCGCCCGATCATTCTCTTCTAATGCTTGTGATAACTCGGTAACCAAACGTTCAGACGGTGGCGGCTCACGGTAGGTTTCCACAAAAACCCGCTGAGCCTGTTCACGGAGACGCTCAAGTCCCTGTTCAGACAATTCCCCAATGGCCATCCCCTGGTCTACCTGAGACTTGAGATATCGAAACAACACCACATCCTCATCCGTATAGAGGCGATAGCGATTTTCACCTCGTATGGGGGTCACCAATCCGTAGCGCCTCTCCCACGCTCGTATGACATGAGGAGAAAGGCCAGTCAGCTTTGAAAAACGATGGATTCGATACATTTGCATTAGGTATTTATATCAATATGTATAATGTATGTCAAACTATATAAAAACAAAACTATTGACAAACATTAAACGTACTGCTATAACTTTGAACATACATTAGACAAACATTGATTAAAAAAAGTTAACCACTTTTAATTTAACCCGGAGGAACTACAATGACACTCACCAAACCACACTCGATCCAGCAAACGGGAAGGAGAGACAATGAGAGCGCTGGAAAACTTTCAACTCAATGTTCGCGTTGCGGGGGATTCTTGGTGAGTAGTTTTTGTATCTCACCTGATCAGGGAACCTCTGAATTTCAGATTCCCGTGTGGAAATGTTTGCAATGCGGAGATCTCTTCGATGCCACAATCCTAAGGAACCGGCATCTTATTCACCATCAATCCAACAACTAACCGGAGGGTTAACGTCATGAATGCACCACGGATTGCCTCAACCACTCATTCATCGGACCAGGAAAATTCTTCTATGAAGAAACTTCATCGGACCATCGGCGGCACCATGCTTACCTCACTTCTCCTCATCACGACCCCTGCCCTTAGCGCAAGCCCAGAAAACATGGTACTCGTGCCCAGGGGAGAGTTTGTTATGGGGAGCAACGACCATCAAGATGAGAAACCTCATAATGTGGTCCTCGATGCCTATTATATCGACACGTATGAGGTATCCAACAAAGATTATAAGGAATTCATGAAGACCACGGGGCATCCCGCTCCTGCCTACTGGGATGACCCTCGATTAAATAAGCCCGAGCAACCGGTGGTGGGCGTCAACTGGTATGACGCCAGCGCCTTTTGCGAATGGAAGGGGAAACGGTTACCGACAGAGGCGGAATGGGAGCGAGCGGCGAAAGGTCCCGATGGGCATGCTCACTACCCCTGGGGGCACCAACTTGATTCTTCCAAGGCCAATTATGGACAGACGGTTGGGAAAACTACTCCTGTGGATTCCTACCCAGAAGGGAAGAGCGGGTACGGAGCATATAATATGGCGGGCAACGTCTTTGAATGGGTTTCAGATTGGTATGACCCCGGGTATTTCAATGTCAGTCCCGCCATGAATCCCCAGGGTCCGGCCACAGGGCTCAACTTTGCGAATCAGGGACCGGTCAAAACATTAAAAGGTGGGTCCTGGCTGGCTCCGGCAAGTTCACTTCACACAAGTCATCGTTTCTGGAATCAACCGGAGAACAATTCCTATGGCGTAGGCTTAGGTTTTCGATGTGCCCAGTCGGCTTCACCATCAGGCCTTCAAATGGTCCAATATGATTTCATGCTCTCTCTAATCAGCATGGGTCAGGAAAAATGGGAAGAGGCTCTGAAGTCTATTGAAAAAGCCTTGAAGGCCGATCCGGAAAATGCGGAATACCTGCAGACCCAGACCTTGATCATGGATCAAATACGTAAAGGGAAAAAGTAAATCGGGGAGCTCTGGATGAACACATTCTGACTATTCCTCCATTAGCCTTTAACCAAACGGGAAGAACGTTATGACAAACATACAACCAGGAGAAGTCACAAAAGAACGCTTGTCCAGATCCCAAGGACGCCTGCCTGTAGCAGGCGTCCTCCTGGGTGGGCTCCTGTTCACGCTTAATCCGTCGTCAGCATTCGCTCAGGACACTGCTGGAGTGCCCGAAAGAATGGCCTATGTGCCCTTCGGTCCAGCCATCATGGGAATCGATAAAGACCCGTCAGAGGCCAGCGCCACACGTGAATCCGCCACGCTGTATCAAAGACGAATGAGTATGCCCTGGTCCAAGCAGGCCTTTCATGATGAGGGACCGGCCCACTGGGTAGTCCTTGATGGGTTTTTCATTGATAAATTTGAGGTATCCAACAGCGATTTTGCAAAATTCATGAAGGAAAAGGGGCATCCTGGACCGGCCTATTGGGACGATCCTCGATTGAATAAACCCGACCAGCCGGTGGTTGGTGTAAATTGGTTTGACGCCAAGGCCTATTGCGAATACAACGGCAAAAGACTCCCGACCGAGGCCGAATGGGAACGGGCGGCTCGAGGCCCAGAGGGATTTCAATATCCGTGGGGCAATGAGTTTGATCCGGCAAAAGCCAACTATGGCAAAAATCATGAAGCCACCCTCCCAGTGGACTCCATGCCTGAAGCAGCAAGCCCCTATGGACTCCACCACATGGCAGGCAACGTCTTTGAATGGGTGGAAGACTGGTATGATCCGGACTTTTATAAAAAGACACCGCATCCCGTGAACACCCAGGGTCCGCTTAAACCCATTTGGATTGGAGGAACCGGCACATATGTGGATCGCTTAACCGTTGGAGCCAAGCGGGTCATTCGGGGTGGATCATGGATTGCAGCACAATCCAGTATTACCACAACACATCGGTTCTGGAATCATCCTTCCAATAACAGCTATGGGGTGGGTCTTGGATTCCGATGCGCTAAGACCGCTTCCAATGCAGTGAATGACAAAGTACGAACGGCCACGATTGACGCTATGAAGAGTATGGGACAAGAAAAATGGCAGGAGGCCAGGACACATCTGATGACTGCCCTTGAACTTGACCCCCATAATACAGAACTTCAACAGATGCAGGAGATAGTCCAAGGGAAAATTCAGTAGGAACAGTCCATGAGGGTCAATCAACTAAAGAAAAGAATAGGAAAAAACATGCGAGTGGTCTCCTCCTATTTAGTGAGTATCCTCCTCCTTATCGCCCTTCCATGGATGGATGGTGGAACTCCGGTCTACGGAGTTCCACCACTGATGACAGAGGAGACAGAAGGGGCCCGGGACCTCATTTATCAATCTGCTCAGGCCACAGAATACGCCTGGGAGGAGTTTCATGCTGCTGCCATCGGCGGAACACTGGCTTCACCAGCGGTTCAATCCAGCATTGAACAACAGTTACATGAAGCTCGCGCGTTGTTGATGGAGGCCAGAAAAGCTGAGCGGGACAACCAAATTGATTCCGTAAAAACTCTCACACAGAAAATCCTACAGATCACTCAGAACATTGTGCGAGCCAGTCGGGAGAAGAAACAATGAAGATGTGGTGTTTAATGATAATCGCACTCATGCTGGCAACCATCCCACAGGCTGCCACTGCAGTGGAGGGACCCATCATTGAAAAGGATCCGGTAGAAATGATCACCATTCCGGCCGGTCCATTCATTCGCGGGAGCGCCCCCGGAGAGGGTCGCCTCGACGAGCAACCTCGCCGCAAGATTTATCTCAATGCCTTTGCCATCGACAAGTATGAAGTAAGCAATGGGCATTATATGAAATTCCTGGAGGAAACATTACATAAGCCTCCAATGAATGTGTTTTCCGAGCGCCCGTTCAATCAAGAGGAGGGGATTGCCGACCTGCCGGTAGTTCAGGTCACCTGGCATGATGCTGTCGATTATTGCTTCTGGGCTGGCAAACGTCTTCCCACCGAGGCTGAATGGGAGAAGGCGGCTCGAGGAAACGATGGCCGACTCTACCCCTGGGGGGACGAGACTCCCACCCCCCAGAAAGCCAACTATGAAGGAGACTGGGAAGAGAAAAAGACCTTCGTGGAGGTGACGGCTCTTCCGGAAGGCCAATCACCATACGGACTCCGAAACCTGGCCGGCAATGTCCGTGAGTGGGTTCAGGACTGGTACGACTCCGAATACTACTCCAGTGCTCCGGACAAAAATCCCATGGGCCCCGAAGCCGGGATTCTCAAAGTGCTCCGTGGAGGTTCATGGAAAAGTTTTGATACCGATTTGAGAGCGACCTCCAGAGGCAAAGGTGGATTTGCTTTAAAAACTCATGGCATTGGGTTTCGATGTGCGCGGGACATCGGCCCAGGTCAAACCGCAGCACAAGGCAATACCCAGTAAGGAGTCATGAAGGTATCATGATGAAAATTTTACACGCCCTCTGGTTTACTTCAGCGGTCATCCTGTTTGGCTTTACCATGCCAGATATGGCCGAGAGTGAAGAAAGCAACCATTCGACAAAGGGAATCAGACCGGAAATCGTAGCCGATTTCATTTATGCGGTGATTGAATCGGATCGCACCTTGTATACCACGCATATCGTCGACCGCATGCAGGAAACAGGGACCGTTGTCGCCTCGGAAGCCTGGGAGTCCAGGAACGCTCTACCCCTACCGGCTCAGATGTTGCTGTTATCAGGATCGGCAGTGAAGAAGAAAGGCGTCGGCCTTGAGTATCGTCTAGCAAGCCTTCTTCCTATTTACCAAAAAAATGGTCCTGCCACTGACTTCGAAGCAGCTGGTCTGGCGGCCGTAGAACGTGAACCTGCTCAACCATACACAGGCTACATCACCAGGGGTGAACAGACATATTTCCAGGCAATTTATGCAGACAGGGCAATTTCCAAGGCCTGCGTCAATTGTCACAATACGCATCTGCTCAGTCCTAAGCGCGATCGCAAGCTGGGGGATGTCATGGGCGGAATTATCATCTCCTTCCCCGTGAATTAAGTAAGGAAGCATAGAACAAAAATTATTAGGTACGATGGCGACAGGCAGACAATCATGGTGAATGTGAGGACAGAAACCTTCCCTACCAGAAGAGGAACATTACTCGCAATGTTCATCTACTCTTTCTGGTGGGTCTTCCTTCCTGTGGATTCCGGATTTGCCTATGAGGAAGTCTCAAATTTTACGGGTGGGAATCTTAAGGGGACAGCTTTCATCAAGGAAACGCCCGTTTCTCCTCGACGATTCAATCTCGTTCTCTATGCCGATCCCTATTATTGTGGACGCATTTCGGACGGGAAAGGGTGGCGTATTTCACCTATCACTCGATTGGGACAAGACCATACTCTCCCGGGTGCCGTTGTCTATCTGGAAAACGTTCCACGGGGAAAACCCGCTCCCTCGACACCGGGCATTATTCAAACCAAAGACTGCATGTTTCTTCCGTATGTCAGCACCGCAAAAGCCGGTCAGCAATTTCATTTTCAAAATTGGGATCCCGTTGAACACAAGCTCGAAATTTTTCTGACCTCTGACAGGGGTGGACTTTATCTATTCGGGAAGAATCTTCCACCGCATCCCGACAATCGTAAGAGTGATTTTCTTTCAGAAGGCATCACCGGCACACATCGAGCCGGGGCGGAAATCACTTATGCGGTGGATGAGACGGGGGTTGTCCTCTTTCGGTGTAGCTACCATGAATACATGGAAGCTTGGAGTGTCCTCCTTCCACATCCCTATGTCACTATGGCCGGAAAACGAGGTGAATTTTCCATCACCGACATTCCGCCTGGGACCTACAATCTCGTCATCTGGCATCCCATGGGTCAGACTACAACGACCATTCGCATCCTTCCCGAGCGCACCCTCAACGTTGACGTGGATGTTCTCTCAACTTCGGCCACCGTCTATCCCGAAGACACCCATAAGCCCGATCCTTTTGGCATTGATCTGGTAGGGGATGCTCATATTGTTCCTTCAGTGGATTTACAAGAATGGGATGCCCCCTCGGAAGTCGGAAGATAGGAGACTGGATATGAAGATTGTCATTGCCGGTGGAACAGGATTTATCGGACGAGAGGTTTGCCGGGTGTTGATTGATGAAGGGCATTCCATAATCATTCTCACCCGCCATGCTGGGAATTACAGCGCGTCTTGCGCCCCACACAGTCATTTCGTCCAGTGGGACGGCGAAACTCAGGGACCATGGGTGCAGGAATGCGACGGCGCAGATGTCGTCATCAATTTATCCGGTGCACCGATTGCAGATTCCCACTGGACGGACAAACGAAAACACGAGCTTATTGACAGCCGGGTGCAGCCGACTCGAGCCTTGCTTCAAGCCATCCCAAGCTGGGGGAAAAAACCACACACCTTTATTTCCGCCTCAGGAGTCGGCTTCTATGGGGCCAGGGGTGAAGAAGAGCTGAATGAATCTTCTCCTCCTGGCAAAGGCTTTCTTTCGGATCTTTGTCAGGTTTGGGAAAATACGGCCATGGAAGCCGAAGCCTTGGGTCTTCGGGTCATTCCAATCCGATTCGGAATGGTCTTAGGACCAGAAGGGGGAGCCTTATCAAAAATGTCTTTGCCCTTTCGCTTGTTTCTGGGCGGTCCCGTTTTACCAGGAACGCAATATGTTTCGTGGATTCACCGTGATGATCTTGCCCGTCTCATTCTTTTTGTGATCACCCGCTCTACACTAGTCGGACCGGTCAATGGAGTCGCCCCCGAAACAGTCACCATGCGCGACTTTTGTACGACATTGGGGCAATCCATGAACCGTCCATCCTGGTTCCCCGTTCCGGAATTTATGTTGGACATCGCCCTGGGAGAGCTTGCCACGATGCTGACAACCGGCCAACGCGTTCACCCGCAAAAAGCCCTGAAGAGTGGATTTTCCTATTCCTATCCCACCCTCCAGAAAGCATTACAATCAATATTTGGCAAACCATCATCTCAAGCAACATAGCTGGACCATGACCA
Organism: Nitrospira sp. T9; assembly: GCF_052156535.1. Taxonomy (NCBI): domain Bacteria; kingdom Pseudomonadati; phylum Nitrospirota; class Nitrospiria; order Nitrospirales; family Nitrospiraceae; genus Nitrospira; species Nitrospira sp. T9. Next base: position 93,475 of record NZ_JBQKUP010000026.1, on the reverse strand, counting down.
TTTAAGCTAAGGAGCAAACCTATGAACATCACAGATAACAAACAATCACTTTGGTTACTCTTTATCATGCTGTGTTTTCCGGTTTTGACTGCCGGATTGATTATTATTTTCGGGGGATCCTCCGTCTTGGGAGCGCCTCTCTTATTAGAGAAAGGCAGCCTCATCCCCTCTGTGACCGTTATCGGAAAAGATGGGGAGGCCATTTCCCTCGATACTCTCAAGGGAAAAGTGACGTTAATCAGTGTTGTGCCACAGCTGAATACTCCGGTGTGCGATGAACAGACTCACCGGTTCAGTGAACGCAATGGAGGCTTGGATCAATTGATGTCATTTGTCACCCTTAGTACCAATACCTATAAGGATCAACAGGAATTTTCTGATAAGGCGGATATTCATAATATGACATTTTTATCGGACGCTCCTGATTATCACTTCGGCACACATACAGGCCTTCTGCTAAAAGATCTGAGCATCCTTCATCGCGCCGTGGTCGTGCTGGATACTAAGGGGATTATTCGATATGTTGAAATGGTACCCATGGGACAGCTGCCTGATTTTGACCAGGCCTTGCAGGTGTCCCGAAGCCTGCTCGCCAATGTTTCTTAAGAGGTGACGCGATGACTGAACACATTCTCATTTTTTTCAATTTGTTGGCCAGCGCTGTGTTGGTCGGGAAAATTATCTTTCTTTCCTTTGTCACAGCACCCGTGCTTTCCCGGACGCTGGATGCCGATGCTTTTGCACGAGTCGTGCGAAGTCTGTTTCCTCCCTACTACGGATTGGGAATGCTCAGTGCCGCCGTTGGATGGTTCACCAGCCTTGCCCTGGGTTTTTTCCATGGATTCGGACCCGTGGTACTTGTACCCGCTACGTTGTGGTTGGGAATACTCGCAATCGAGCAGTATTGCCGAACTCCTCTGATTGCCCAGATTAATGAACTCAGCGATCAGCTCAAAGCCAAACAACTTAAAGGGATTTCCACGCCTCTCCTTCAACGACAAAGAGATGGCCTCCATCGGCGTTCCGTTCAATTGAATTCCATTGTGCTGCTCATGGGTTTGTGTGTCCTCGGTTTTTCCAGTATGTCACCCGCACTGTCTTAAAGGAGATTGCTATGCTGATACGCTTACCCTTCAATACCTATGCAAGTCCGTGTCTCAACATTTTAGGAGCCGTGGTCCTTTCAGCGATGGTATGCACCCCATGGGCCTTGGGTGAGGATGTCCGCTCTATTGATTCAGCAGCTCCCACGAATCCTCATGCCAGTCCTCCAGGCCCCAACACCCCCCCTCCCTCGGGGATTGTGGGACTTGCCTTGCATATCACAGCCGGTCGAATTGGAGAACCCGCTCGATTGATCATTCGCGCAGTGCATCCGTCCGGGCCCGCCGCACGGGCGGGACTGAATCATGGGGAGGAAATTCTGACCGTTGACGGGGTCCCCGTGGCCGGCAAAACCTATCAGGAAGCGGTCGGGCTCATCCGCGGAGAAATAGGAAGCACCGTAAGACTGGGACTCACGGGACCGCAAGGAGAACACACCGTGAGCCTGGTTCGAATCAGCGAATCGGTCTTAATGGAGCAAACACCTCAAGCCATGTGAGTAAGGAAAATTGCAGACGGCAAGGTGGTATAAACTGACGCCACCATGCGCAACCACCAATCAGGCTAATACGGTTAGTGATGAGAACTACCATGGCCATAGCTCCCTCTATCAGATTTTGTAAAAATTATTTTCGCCTGAGGGATTCCCTTCCTCGAATCGGATTTGGTTTTTTACACAACCCGCCTCTTATCAATTGTGGATCATACCAAATCCCGTTCACAGGCATTCAATCAACGCGTACCAGGAGTTTTAAATAATCCAAAAGACTCTCCGTGAACCGGTGAACCTCAACTGAAAGAATGAGTATGACCATGACCACACAACTCATCGCCATTGATCACGCGAAAGACCGGAGTACTTCGGAAAAAGAAGCTCTGACAAGGAACCAACTGCAAGACCTGAAACCGCGATTGGGCATCAGCCAATGCCTGCTCGGCGACACGGTTCGATACGATGGCGGACACAAACGGGATGCCTTCCTCACAGATGTGCTGGCCCCCTTTGTCGAATGGCTCCCGGTCTGTCCGGAAGTCGAAGCGGGACTGGCCACCCCGCGAGAGGCCATGCATTTGGCCGGGGATCCCGATGCGCCACAACTCCTGACCATCCGCACTCACATTGATCACACCATGACACTCCAGACCTTTAGTCAGCGCCGGGTTCAGGAATTACAAGAAACTGATTTAGATGGATATATTTTCAAAAAAAGCTCCCCCAGTTGCGGAGTCTATCGGGTCAAGGTCTATACCGAGAAAGGGCAACCTTCTAAACAGGGTACCGGTATTTTTTCAGCCGCCTTTCAAAAAGCGTTTCCCCTGCTCCCTGTAGAGGAAGAAGGACGCTTGAGCGACGCACCAATTCGGGAAAACTTTATCGAACGCATTTTCTGTTATCGGAGGTGGAAAACCCTTTTTCAACAGGGTCGTATCAGCCGTGGGGCCATTGTCCAATTCCATACCCGCCACAAATATTTATTGCTCACCCACAGCCGCTCGCATTATCAGGACCTTGGACAACTCATCGCGAAGGCCGGCCAATACACACCCGGTGAGCTGGCCAATCATTATGGCCCGCTCTTTATGGACGCCCTGAAAAGCAAGGCCACCGTGCGAAAACATGTGAATGTGCTCCAGCATCTGGCGGGCCACTTTAAAAACCAACTGAGCCCGGTTGAACGAGCCGAGTTGCAGGAAACCATTCAGGATTACCACCGGCATCTCACCCCCCTGGCTGTGCCGCTCACGCTCATTAAACATTATGTGCGCATCCTGGCCGTACCCTATTTAGTTGACCAGATTTATCTCAACCCGCACCCCAAAGAACTCATGTTGCGCAACCATGTCTAACAACCCAAAAGATTCCCAGACCTATCGGATTAAATCTGTGGCCAGTACCACCGGACTCAGCACCCACGTGATCCGGAAATGGGAAGAACGCTACCATTTAGTCCATCCGCAGCGAGGCACTAACGGCTATCGTCTCTTTACCGAAGATGACATTCAATTTCTCCTCTATCTGAAATCACAATTGGATCACGGTGAATCCATTGGTCAATTGGCCCAGGCTGGGGAGCAGGAACTCCGACATTCGATGAATCATGTCCCTCTCAACCTCTCGGGGATAGCCCCCACCTATTGGAATGACACTCAGGAAATGATTCGTTTGGCCCGCCACCAGGACGTCCAAACCATTACCATCAAGCTTGAAAAGTGGATCAATCACATGGGGCTTGAGAAAGCCCTGGATAACATTATTTTTCCGGTCTTGCGTCTGATTGGCGACCTGTGGCATCAAGGAGGAATGAGTCTAAGAGGGGAACAAAGCGTGAGCCGCGTGGTGCGTCAACGCCTCATTAACGTTCTACGCGAAGAACCTCCTCTGGGAGGACCGTACGCCTTAATCGCCTGTGTGCCTGGTGACTTTCATGAAATTGCTCCCCTGACTGCGGCGGTTCTTCTGCGAGGGCTTGGATGGCACAGCATCTATCTCGGGCCCAATGTTGCATTTGAGATGCTGGAAATGGCTCTGCGCCGGAAACACACACAGCTCATTCTCCTTTCCTGTAATCTTGAACCGGAAGAGAAAATACTACGATCCTGGCTGCAAAAGATCACTCGACTTCTTCAACCATTGTGTGCGGTAATGGTGGGGGGGCCGGGGTTTAAACCGTATGAGCCTCTTCTTCGCACTCACAACATTACCTATTTCACCCAAGTCCATGACGTCAAAACGTTGCAACAACGAACTGGCATGGCGGAAAGCGCCAGGGCTTTCCACCCATAATAATTCTCTCCTGGCAACAGTAAGGAGTCCGCAACATGTCAGAACCTAAAAAAGCTATTCTTCTTGTCGGACACGGAGGCATTCCCAAAGGCTACCCGGCTGATCTCATTACAAAACTGAAACGCCTTGAAGCCCAGCGAAGGGCAACGGGCAGTCCCATGTCGCCCGAAGAATTAGAGTTGGACACCAAAGTCCGCACATGGCCGCGGACCCCTGAGACAGATCCTTACAAGGCCGGCCTCGAAACCCTCGGAGCCGTAATGAAGCCACTTTTGAATGGATCCTTGTTTGGCCTGGCGTATAACGAGTTTTGTGGACCCACACTGGCCGAAGCGGTGGAATCCCTCATTCGCCAGGGAGCACAGACTATTACAGTGGTTTCGACCATGTTTACTCCCGGAGGATCGCATTCCGAAAGTGAAATCCCCGAAGAACTGGAAGAACTCCGCAAGAAACATCCGAAAATCACTCTCATCTATGCCTGGCCCTATAATCTGGAAAAGGTCTCAAAAATGCTGATGGAGCACATCCAACAATTTTCATAGGCTGTCATTCTTGCCCCCTTCGGGAATACTCGCAAAAAGAGGTAAGCAAAAGCGCATGGCAGCGAAAGGGCAACGCACCTTGACCAACAAGCAAAAGCCCCCGCAGAAATCCCCAAAACTGGATACCATCCATCATGTGGCGATTCCCGTCCCCAATGTGGCCGAAGCGGTTGAATGGTATACCTCCCGTTTCAACTGTTGTGTCGATTATATCGATGACACCTGGGCGCTTCTGGCCTTCGCCAATACCAAGCTCGCCCTGGTCCTTCCTCGGGAACATCCGTCTCATTTTGCGCTCAGTCGTCCAGATGCCCACAAATTTGGAGAGCTTGTTACCCATCGTGACGGACTCAATTCGGTTTACATCACCGATGCCTTCGGCAATTCCATTGAGGTGTTAGAAGAGTCATAATTTGCAGGTCTTTCGACACAGCAGGCATATCCTTTTATCCTCCTGGGCCTAAAAAAACACACATCTTCTATGATGAATGCTGATGTGCTCATTATCGGAGCCGGCCTTGCCGGACTTTCCTGCGCAAATACCTTAGCGGATCATGGGATAGATTTTTTACTTCTGGAAGCATCCGAAGAGGTAGGAGGGCGAATTGGATCAGATCACCTCGACGGCTTCATTTTAGACCGGGGCTTCCAGGTTTTTTCCACGGCTTATCCTGAAGCCAAACGCATGCTGGATTATCCTTCCCTCGAGCTTCATCATTTTTTCCCTGGTGCGGTGATTCGGTGTCTTGGAAAATGGCATCGAATGCCGGATCCCTTTCGTCATCCCATGCAGAGCATTCAGGCGCTTTTCACTCCTGTTGGTACCCTTTCAGATAAAATTCGAATGGCAACATTTCGCCATCTGGCCCGGTCAGGAAATCTGAACGATCTGTTTCAAAGGCCCGAAACCTCAACATTCCAACACCTCAAAAATTTCGGATTTTCTTCCTCCATGATCGAACGATTTTTTCGACCATTTCTTGGTGGTGTATTTTTGGATCCGGAATTACAGACTTCCAGTCGTATGGCGGAATTTCTCTTTCGAATGTTTGCGTCTGGAAACATTTCACTTCCCGGCAGGGGGATGGGAACCATACCCCGACAACTGGTATCCCGTCTTCCAGCAGGACAAATTCGAACTCAAGCGAGGGTCACATCCATTCAGAAGACATCGGTAACCTTGGAATCCGGGGAAGTCCTATCCGCTCGCGCCATTGTCCTGGCTACCGACGGACCAGCCGCAACGAGACTTGTTCCCGGCCTCAAATCATCTCCCTATCGCCGCGTGACCTGTCTCTACTATGGCGCCCCTGAGGCGCCATTTTCAGGGCCATTTCTATTATTGAACGGAGAGGGAGCCGGTCCAATCAATAATCTCTGTGTCCTCACTCAAATCGCCCCGACCTATTCCACGTCCAAAAGCCAGTTGATCTCCGTTTCAGTGCTCAACCATGATGATTCTTCAAAAAAAGACCTTGCCACCCGGGTTCGCCAACAATTGCGGGAATGGTTTGGCTCACCAGTAGAAGACTGGCAGCCAATTCGCGCCTATCACATCGCAGCCGCTCAACCCGTCCAGGTCCCACCATTTCCTAACCCGTTCTCCCGTCAGACACATGTTCAGGATGGCGTCTTCGTCTGTGGAGATTTTTGCGCCACCGGGACTATCGATGGAGCCATCTTTTCCGGTCGCCGTGCGGCGGAGGATATTCGAAAATGGCTGGAGGCATGATATCCGGCATTCTCCCTGTTTTCTAGAATTCCCCGCCCGACAACATTTGAATTTCGATGTCTGCCATTGAGAGGGGCTGCCTTCAGACACGCACATGCGGAGATTGGGCGGTCCGTTTGTCTAAGGTTTCTCCATTTCCCTTCGGCCTCCTTTTAGCCTCCGTCAGACTCCAGGGTGTACACTGAAAAAGGAACAACATTCAGAGACCTTAAGGAAAGGCACCTTGACATGGATCAAATTACCCCCAAATTTTCAGATACAGACATTCATATTCTGGAATGTGGCCTAGGATGGATTAAGGACGCTGAGGATGCTTTTGCCGACAAGCTTTTTCATCGCCTGTTGCGGGATCATCCTGAAGTCACAAGCTCTCTCCTCACAATGGGACTACAACCATTCAGCAGGCGAATCGTCCAGATTCTCGATACGATCATAAGGGAAATCCGCTCATGCGGAAAAATTCATTCATCCATCAGAGAACAATGGACAGACCTGCTTCCCACAACGGTGAACCACCTGGAACCTCAACAACTGCTCAGGATGGCGGAAACATATTTGGACATTTTCTCTGAGTTAGCGGAAGATGCCTGGAGCCCTGCCATGGAATCAGCGTGGGAAAAAATCATTCACGAGGTGAGCGTCAACTTGTGGGGACAAGAACCTGCATCATTGTCCCTTACAAACATTTCATTGCCTTTTCCATTCTTGAAAAGGAGGAATCATCGCATGACCCAACCGTTAACATTTTTTTTGGGGACTTTCATGATTTTGGCCGGCGGCATCGCCTCCATCGGTCTTTGGAGTCGTTATCGGCTGGCAGAAGCCAAGCTATCAAGGAACCTCAGGCTTAAAAAAGTTTGGTGCTGATTCGTCACCGGTGTGAGAACAATGTTCCAAGTGGATATTTCCCAAGAATCGGAAATATTGGGAAATGACCGTTCAGCGTAAAGAAGAAATATAATGAATCCCACATAGCAACGCCCAATGGCCTCAATCATGCTCGTCTTCGGAGTTCTGGCCATAGGGGGTCTTTTCGCCATGGTCGGCATCCCTCTGGCCGTGAGCCAACCGGTGACGATTCCCATTGCTTCCATCACAGGAGACATCGCGATGGATGCGGCAAATCCAATTTTGGAATCCGTCCCCGGAGTGGTCGTGCCATTGAGCGGGCAGACCATCGCCACCCCTATGCATCCCACCATCTCGGTGAAGACTGTTATGGTGAAGATGGCGACCAAGGGGAATGATATTGGTATCCGGGCGACTGTGGCCAATAACTGGTTTTCTAACGAGGGGTTATTGGGCCACAAGGTTTTAAGATCAAATGGCCATCCAATTTCCGGTTCAGGATTCCGAAGCGCCCCCCCCCTTTCAGTGCATGGGTCAATCGGGAGGAACCGTCAATATTTGGCGATGGAACGCTGAATGGCAAAAGGACCTCGGCGATGGAGTGGCCGGCATGTGGGACGTGGATCAACAATACCCCCTCAATCGTCTGGGACTACTATTATAAGAAACCCTCACGGGGCGTCACATATACGAATCGAACCGGACGAAGCTCCGGACCCTTTTATGAGGGCATCTGGTCTGGAAATATCATGTCAGACCCTTCACTCCGGATCAGTTCGGTAGAAGATCTGAACGCCAATGGCTTTAGCACTCTCACCCGGGCGACACAAAACGTGCTGGGCAACAAATTATTGGAACCGTATAGTGCCCTTAAGGGAGGGTGCTGCAATGGACCAACGTGGCGGGTCGTCATGAAACGATCCTTGACGACTGATGATCCCAGTGATCTCCAGCTTAAATCCGGTTCAAGCTTTCCGGTGGCCTTTACCGTGCAGGACGGCTCGAATGTAGAGCGTAATGGGATGAATGAGATTTCGACCTGGGTTACCGCTCAAAAGCCGAATTAGAAGAAATCGGAAACCCTCCAGTACTGCAAATCTCACAGCAATCTGGGGTTTAGGCGGATAGACCTCTGGAAAACTTAGTGGTGGCACGTCCTTCGAGGGTATGTCAGTTCAATTTTGACTGCGCCCATCAGGTGCCAAGAAACGGAGATACTTGGCCTTGCTCTCAATCCCAACTTTCCAAGTGTGGAGTTTTCACTAATTTTTGAGTTGAAATATTTCCGTGCCTTAAGAAACGATTTCTCCTGCTAAAATCGGAGTCTATCCTCTTAGCGCTTAAGTGGGAAACTGTCCCAATCCCCGTCCTTCTTCTGTGCCATATGACCTACCGGACTCATTCTTCTGCGGTTACAATCTAGAAACGACATCATAGCCTTTCAACCCAGATAAAGGGGGAATTTAACCGATGATCCAAATTTCCTATATCAGTTCGGCCACGAGATCCATGTCTCAGGATGATTTGGAGGATATTCTGAGGATTAGCCGCGAAAACAATGCCCAATCGGGCATTACGGGGATGCTGCTATATGGGAACAAAACCTTTATCCAAATCATGGAGGGGGAAGAAAAGGTGGTCAATGCGTTGATTGAGAAAATCAAACGGGACCCACGCCATACTGACTTTCACGTGCTCAAGAAAAAAACCATCGAACGCCGGGAATATTCTGATTGGAGCATGGGATTTAAACGGGTTTCCGGAGATGATTTTCAAGCCGTCAAGGGCCTCGAAACGCTATCGGAAAAAGACTTCAATACGGCATTTTTGGGAAGCCACGGGACCATTGTGGAATCCTTGATGGATCATTTTCGTAAGGACCGAATCAGAAAAATCGGGCAGGAAGAATTGTCCCTTGAAGAGGAAGATCGCCTCATTCAAATCCTTCATCAGACCATTCGGGCCGCAGTCAGAGTATTAGCCGTGCTGATGGTCTTTACGATTCTCTGGGGAGTGGTTGATGTCGTCTATATCATCTATTCAAAACTGATCTCGCCAAGTTTCACCACATTCAACATTCGGGATATCGTCAGCACATTTGGCGCCTTTTTAGCCGTACTCATTGCCATAGAAATTTTCATTAACATTACCCTCTATATCCGCAAAGATGTCATACACATTAAATTAGTCGTGGCGACCGCATTAATGGCCATCGCCAGAAAAGTGATCATATTCGATTTCAAAGAAATGACCCCGCCCTATATTTTTGGAACTGCTGCGGTCGTGTTGGCTTTGGGTATCACCTACTGGCTCATCGAAAGACGGCTCACCTGGAGTGAGCCGGATAATCTGTAATGATTAACGATGCAATTATCTGCCAATTTTCATTCACGGGAGACCAGCCGTGTCTTATGTCATATCCGCTGAAGACTTTTATATTCTCACCGCTACGTATTTCCCGGCAAGAGACTCTCGCGAAAAATAGCTAACAGGCTTACACCGTCGTTGGATATTCCTGCATTGCAGATTCCTGAGTCTTTACGCCCCTTTACACCTCGACCATCTATTAGCCCCTGCCCCCGCAATCGGTGTGTCCTGACACGTCCACCTCTCGATACCATTGAGGTATCCTTTGCACTTTTTCGAAGTCACATTTCGTTTGCACCGGAAGTTCGCGTGATTTAATCCATAAACCTGTGGTCTACCAACTTTCCTTTATTCATGCTGATTAACCAACTATCCCGTTCTAGAGAGACTGATTATTCCATTCGACAGAAATCCTCCGTCAACACATGAGGTCCGGCAGAATTGTCTAGGGTTTTGGATGTTCTCCTTGGAGAGTACGTGACTAGTGTAGTTAAATGGAATAAAGGGCTCAATGTTCTACAAAAATACTTATAAAAAGCGAAGGAAAGGGTCACAATTTTGTTGGGCTACCAGGTTGCCGTCAACTTATAGTATAGAAAAACCTTCTGACCTCTGAGAAATACTCATCTCCTCACTACGAAGTGGGGGAACGCATTCCAGGAAAATACTTAAAACCGTGAGCTTCTTGTTCGGTAATTAGGACAAAACGCATAGAGTGACTTCAGAAATGACGTTAATCTGTTCTGCAATATCTTAGGACAATACAATGCAAAAACTCATCTTTGAACAAAATCCGGAAATCCAGATCCCGAAGCGAGGGCAAGAGTCTGTTTGGAATTACCCCCGTCCACCCAGACTGCAGCGGGTTCATCAACAAATGAGAGTTGAGTTTGGGGGTTTGGTCTTGGCTGAAACAACCCAGGGCTATCGGATTCTCGAAACCGGAATCCCTCCGGTATATTATTTTCCCCCCACTGATGTCCGAATCGCCTATCTGATGCTGAGCGTAAGGCAAACCGTATGCGAGTGGAAAGGAATGGCGCGTTATTGGTCAATTAAGATTGGGAAACGAATGGCGCAAGATGCCGCATGGAGTTACCCACATCCCCGGGCAGGGTTTGAAGATATTTCCAATTATTTAGCATTTTATCCCGGGAAGGTGGATACCTGCTATGTGGGAAAGCAAAAGGTCAAACCACAGTCTGGTGAATTTTATGGCGGGTGGATCACCTCAAAAATCCTCGGTCCCTTCAAAGGCGAACCTGGCACTGCATTCTGGTAAGCCAAATTAAAAAAAAAAGATTACGAAGGTTGATCGGCCAACAAAAACATGTATGATCGGCCAACGACCGTTATCGTTAAAAAATTGGCAGGCAGTGTGGAGCCTTAAATTTTTGGCTTCGAGCAGCGCCGGAGGCATAAGACATGACAACAGAAACCTCCCCTGTCGTCGTCTGGTTTCGGCAGGATTTACGAATCAGGGACAATCCGGCACTGTTGGCCGCCCACCAAACAGGGCACCCTATTGTCCCGTTATTTATTTTGGACGAGGAAAATTGCGGAGAATGGAAGTTAGGGGGGGCCAGCCGGTGGTGGTTGCATGAAAGTCTCAAGGCACTGAACGAAGCCTTGAAGGGCCAACTATGCTTCAAGGCAGGACCGGCACAAAACATACTAATGGACGTCATCAAAGGGGCAGGAGCAGAAGCGATTTATTGGAACCGGTGTTACGAGCCCTGGCGAATCACTAGCGATGACGACGTTCAAGAGACATTGCAGACCAAAGGAATCGAGGTGCACACCTTTAACGGCTCCCTGCTTTTTGAACCCCAAACAGCGCTCAAAAGCGACGGCACTCCTTATAAGGTGTTCACGCCCTTTTATCAAAAAGGATGTCTCGGAAATGGCAATGAACCCCGACGACCCTCAAAAGCCCCAAAAGATTTAAAGCTATCCACACACAGAGGTGTGGCACTGATAGATTTAAAACTACTGCCGGCCGTTCCCTGGCACAAAAAATTCATAAACCATTGGAAGCCCGGGGAAACCGGGGCACAGGCCCGACTGAAGGCATTTCTCAAAAACGGCCTCAAACAGTACAAAGAAGGCCGGAACTATCCTTCTGGAAATAATGTCTCCCGATTATCGCCGCATCTGCATTTCGGAGAAATCTCACCGAATGAGGTGTGGTATGCCGCCAAACAACGCATGGGCACGGAAGGATGGCGGAAAGACGGGGAAACCTTTCTGAGTGAGCTAGGATGGCGGGAGTTTTCCCATAGTCTGCTCTTCCATTTCCCCGACCTCCCCCGAAAAAATCTGCAAAAGAAATTTAATAAATTTCCCTGGCGTAAGGACCAGAAATCTCTGAAAAGATGGCACCAAGGCCAAACCGGATACCCCATTGTGGATGCCGGCATGCGGGAGCTGTGGGAAACCGGTTACATGCATAACCGCGTGCGCATGGTTGTCGGATCGTTTCTGGTCAAAAACCTTATGTTGCATTGGCATCTGGGGGAGGATTGGTTCTGGGATACATTAGTTGATGCCGATCTTGCCAACAACAGTGCCAGCTGGCAATGGATCGCAGGCTGTGGAGCCAATGCCGCACCGTATTTCAGAATTTTCAACCCCGTCACGCAGGGGAAAAAGTTTGATCAAACTGGCGAGTATGTTCGACGGTTTATTCCCGAGTTAAAAAAAGTGCCAGACAAATATCTCCATAATCCTTGGGAAGCGCCTGAAAAAGTGTTAGTGCAGGCGGGTGTGCAACTTGGAGAAGATTATCCCCTACCGATCGTCACGCTCAGCGATTCCAGGGAGCGAGCGTTGAAAGCATTTTCTGAATTGGCATCGTAATTCACATGTTCCCTCCAAAGAGGTCATGATAGGACCAGAGTCCAATGGGTTGAGTGCTCCCTGATAACCTTTTAAATTCCATCTTGCGGGAGCTTATTCTCAATTAATTCGATGGGGCCATAGAGCACTCCTCGGCAATTCCCCCAGAAAAGAGGAGGCCGAAGTTGCGTTCATGGTGCAGACTGCCGGATGGGAATCGAAGCATGGTTAAAATACCAATTCTCTCAAAGGATCGCCATGCCTTGAAAGGAATTTAAACCAGACGCTTATGGTTTCTCTCTTCACTATTCCAGAACCCTGCCCTTCAGTATCAAGTGTTCCGCGGGTACATCCACTCCTGCTATTCACCTAAACAGAACAATAGGAATCCCAAGACCCCTCTTCTCCGTCCAAAAGACGAAGGTGAGAGGGTTAAAGGGACCATGAGGGTCTAAACCCTCTTCACCTTAGTAGCACATTGATCCGGCGGAACCTAATACAGAATACGGCCCGTTGGGGGGCAATGATTGCCCTGAAGTGGAGGATATCTATTAAAGAAAGAATTTTTCATTCCAACAGGACGCATCGGGCCAAGTGCGATAGACCCATGACCGGAATGATCTATGGAAAGGATCAGTGCCAAATCCTCATGGCCGTACTTCACTCACCTCCGTCAATGCAAGAATTAAGATAGAAATGTCAGGAGCGCATGAAGCTCAACTTGCTAATTTCAAAATTATTTCAGCATCTTGTACATCATTTTTGGAATGATCATGAGATGAATACATTCTTTCGCTTGCAGTGTCTAACGTTTGTCAAAGTTTAGATGGATGAAGGGAAGTCGGATACGTAAGATAGGGATAGAGGGAAATGAACCAAGACTCTAGAAATGATTTCTATGAAAATTTATTTACATCCTAATGGGTCAAACTTTTGAATCGTTTCAAAATGACGGAAAACATTCCATGAGAAAATTGGCAACACCAACTGGAATGTATGTTACGCAGGGCATTCTGGCTCTCATCATCTTGGGGGTACTCATCGCCTTCACGCCGGGCTTTCAACCATCTGGCATGGAACCCAACTCGGAGCACAGATTTTCTGATATCCGAATCGTCGAGCTTCAGGTCACCACCAGACCTGCACAGGGGGTAAACATTTATCATGTCCCTCGCAATGAAACTAGCACTTTCCATTACTAATCGTGATTGGGCACCAGATCTTCTCATTCGTTGTGGCATACGGCATCTGGTTCGCCAACGATTACATGAGATTTCCCACAAAAATGTGGAAGAGCTGGCCTCACTGAAGACCGCGTTTATTGCAACCATGTCTCGCTGCGATATCGCCATCCACGCTGATAAGGCCAATTTCCAACATTACGAGGTTCCATCGGATTTTTTTTACCGCGTGCTGGGGCCCCACATGAAGTACAGCTGCGGGTTCTGGCCTTCTGGGGTCGAGTCGCTCTCAGAGTCCGAAGAGTCTGCCTTAAGGGAATCATGTGCGCATGCTGATCTTCATGACGGACAATCTATCCTGGATTTGGGTTGTGGATGGGGATCTCTGTCGCTCTGGATGGCAGCCCAATATCCGCACAGTCTTATTAGGGCAGTCTCAAACTCTCATTCACAAAAAGCGTATATCGACTCTCAGGCACAACAACGCGGATTGCGCAATATTCACGTGGTGACTTGCGACATGAATAAATTTCACGTTGAACACAGTCAATTCGACCGGGTGGTGTCAGTGGAAATGTTCGAGCACATGCGGAATTGGTCTCACCTTTTTGATCGGATTCACGACTGGCTCAAGCCTGACGGGCGTTTCTTCATGCATATCTTCGTGCATCGAGCCGTCCCGTACACCTTCGAAGTGAGGGACGAGAGTGACTGGATGAGCCGCTATTTTTTCACCGGAGGCCTGATGCCTAGTGATGATCTGCCTTTGGCCATTCGAAGTCCGTTCAGCCTCGTGAATCGATGGAGATGGGCCGGCACACATTACGCACGAACGGCTAACGCCTGGCTAAAAAACATGGACTTTCACCGGGAAGCCTTGTGGCCTCTTTTCATCGAGACCTACGGAAAACAGGATGCGGACCTCTGGTGGGTCCGCTGGCGGATATTTTTTATGGCGTGTGCAGAATTATTCGGCCATCGTGAGGGGCAGGAATGGTCGGTCAGCCATTATCTTTTTGAGAAAGCCGACCTCACCTGAAGGGAAAAGTCATGGCCAGGACTCTCTGCAACCTTTTACTGTTTCAGATCGGCTGGTTCGCCTGCGTACTCAGCGGAGCCGGCCAACGCGGGTGGATCGGGGCACTCATGGCTCTGGTCATTGTGGCCATTCACCTGTTCAGTGCCCCCGCAGCTGAAGCGGAATTCAAACTGATTATAATTGCCCTGGTGATCGGGGCCGTGTGGGACAGCATGCTCGTGTGGCTTGATTGGCTGCACTACTCCTCCGGCATCCTCATCCCACACACCGCCCCATACTGGATCGTGGTCATGTGGGGACTCTTCGCAACCCTGTTGAACGTCTCACTTCGTTGGTTGAGAGGGCGCTGGTTGATAGCCGCACTTGCCGGAAGCGTTGGAGGACCATTGGCCTATTATGGAGGACACCAGTTGGGAGCCCTCGAGTTTGGTAACCAAAACGCGGCGTTGACCGCCTTGGCCATTGGCTGGGCCGTCATCACACCCATTCTGATGGCACTATCCACCCGCTTTGATGGCTTTGCACCAAGCCTCAAGGAGAGCACCATATGACCTTCTTCATCTACCTATCCGGCCTGGTCGGAACTCTTGTCCTGGCGACACTCACGTGGCTGATCAGTCTCGCCAAACGGGACGTCAGTATCGTGGACAGCATGTGGGCCGTCATGATCTTCGCGGCTGCCTTTATCTATTCAAGCAGCGTGGAGCCCTACTGGAATCGTTCCTCCCTGGTTCTCACCCTCGTCCTTCTTTGGGCCCTCCGGCTGACGGTGTATATCACCTGGAGAAACTGGGGCGAATCCGAGGACGCCCGGTACCAAGCGATTCGCCGCAAGTATGAGCCAAACTTTGCGCTGAAAAGCCTCGGAATCATTTTTGTGTTTCAAGCCGTGTTGGCCTGGATCATCTCCATGCCATTGTGGGTCGCGTTAACCGTGCCATTTGCATACAGCATCTCCGATATTCTGGCCGTAGCCGTGTGGATTATCGGGATGTTCTTTGAATCGGTGGGCGATTGGCAACTGGCTCGTTTTAAGATGAATCCCGCAAATCGGGGCAAGGTGATGAATCAAGGATTGTGGCGCTTTACACGCCACCCTAATTATTTCGGCGAATGCCTGATCTGGTGGGGATTTTTCCTCTTTGTGATCCCGCCCGGCGCTTGGTGGTCGATCCTCTCACCTATCCTGTTAACTTTTTTGTTGCTGGAATTTTCCGGTGTGACATTGCTCGAAGAAACTATTGTGGATCGACGACCAGCCTATCGTGAATACATCGCGAGCACCAACGCCTTCATTCCAGGACCTCAGAAAAAAGCCAACCCCGTAGCCGGTCCTCAGGAGGAAATATCATGATTGGTACGTTCTCCATGATCGAAGGTACATCGCTGTTGTTGGCACTTATGCCCTTTTTTCTTTTCTCCATGGGGATGGCCAGGTCTGCCCAGGACACCAACCAAAAGACTTATGCCTTTAAGGTCTTTCTGGATGATGATGAAATCGGGTTTCAACGCTTTGTGGTGTCCACGAAAGGGACGCGCACGCAGATCAATGTGGAGGCCGAATTCGATGTGAAGTACTTTTTCATCACGTTTTATACTTACCGGCACACCAATGCTGAAGTATGGGAAGGGGAATGCCTCAAGGAGATTCGGGCCAAGACCAATGATAATGGTGAATCGTTTTTTGTGGAGGGGACCTCCAAGGGTGGAACGTTGCGGTTACACACCCATGATGGAGAGCAAACCCTGGAGGGTTGTATCAAAACCTTTGCCTATTGGAATCCACCCTGGTTTCAGAGCAGTCGCCTGCTCAATTCGCAGACGGGCGAATTGCAGCCGGTAGACATTCAGATTGTGGCGGAAGAAACATTCGCACTACGTGGAGTGCCGACTCCCACTCGCCATCACCGTATCATAAGTGACAAGTTTACCATTGATCTCTGGTATACCATGGACGACGAGTGGGTCGGACTACAATCGACCACCAAAGACGGCAAAAAGTTGCGCTATGAACTTCAGTAGGGAAAGAGGAAAATGCACACCTCATCATTGATAGCCTGTGGGCTGCTCGTAAGTCTCTTAGGGTGCAGCAGCCCGCCTCCCATTCAGACCGCCGGTCAGGTCAATCTCGAGCGCTTCATGGGGGACTGGTACGTGATTGCGAACATTCCGACGTTCATTGAGACGGAAGCGTTCAACGCAGTGGAGTCCTATCGACTCAATGACGATGGAACGATCGCCACCACATTTACCTTTCGCAAAGGCGGATTCGAGGGTGAAAGGAAGGTGTATCGCCCGACAGGATTTGTTGTGGATCAGGAATCCAATGCCGTCTGGGACATGCAATTTCTCTGGCCGTTTAAGGCCGACTACCGAATCGTGTATGTCAATTCGGATTACAGCCAAACCATCATCGGCCGCCTCAAACGGGACTATGTCTGGATCATGGCCCGAACTCCCCGGCTGCCGGAGGAGGATTATCAACATTTGCTCAAGATAATTGCTGATCAAGGGTATGACCTCTCAAAAATTCAGCGTGTCCCGCAACGGTGGGAAGTTGGGCGGAATTGATAACCATGAAGAGGAACACGTGAGGATGAGAAGGATCCAGGACATGGCAAAAATCTGTGGGCCGTATCGGTCCTGCCTTGGAATTGATGTGCAACCGTTTCCGGTCCGATCATCCAGTTATGGAAGGCCCCTGTCGGAGCCGGACCGGAAAATCCTGAGGGGCCGCCGGTGAACATTGCCATTATCGGAACGGGTATTGCGGGAAATGTGGCAGCCTATTATCTCAGCCGTCACCACCGGATCGCGGTTTTTGAAGCTAATGATTATGTGGGAGGACATACCCACACGCATGAGATCGCGTGGGAGGGCCAACGGTATCAGCTTGATAGCGGGTTTATGGTCTTTAATCACCAAACCTATCCCTGCTTCACCAGGCTGCTCAAGGACCTGGAGGTTCCGACTCAAGCCTCTTCGATGGGCTTCAGCGTCAAATGTGATCGTTCAGGCCTGGAATATAACGGGACAACGTTAAATACCATTTTTGCTCAACGGCGGAATTTGCTCCGGCCATCGTTCTACAGAATGATCAGAGACATTCTCCGTTTTAATCGGGAGGCCCCCCAGTGTCTCGCGAATCCGGACATGAACACGACACTAGGACACTATCTGAAACAGGCCGGTTACGGGAGAGAATTTCTTGATTGGTATTTGATCCCCATGGGAGCGGCCATCTGGTCAGCAGATCCTGCACAGATGTGGGCTATGCCCGCGCACTTCTTTATCCGGTTCTTTCATAACCACGGGATGCTGAATATTAATGATCGTCCGACGTGGTATGTCATTCGCGGAGGCTCCCAAACCTACGTCAAAAAACTGACCGCTTCCTTTCGCGATCGTATCCGCACCAATGCCCCGGTAGAACGCATCACACGAAACAGGGACTATGTGACCGTGACAAGCGCGCAGGGGTCCTCCGAGCGCTTCGACACGGTATTCATTGCGACGCACGGAAACCAGGCCCTTCGTTTATTAAGCGACGCCACGGCCCTGGAAGAAGAGGTGTTAGGGCCGATGACCACACAGAACAATGAGGCGGTCCTGCACACCGATGCCGGAATGCTACCCAGACGTCGACAAGCCTGGGCTGCCTGGAACTACCATATTCCGGTTCACACACAAAATCGGGTTGCGGTGACCTACAATCTGAATATTTTGCAGGGCCTTCGCGCCCCCGTTCAATTTTGCGTCACCCTGAATAACAGCCGGGACATTTCCCCCGCCAAAATTCTGAAGCGCATGATCTATGCTCACCCGATTTTTTCCATTCCCAGTGTCGGCACGCAACAGCGGCAGGCAGAGATCAACGGCCCGAACCGGACATATTTTTGCGGGGCATACTGGCGATACGGCTTCCACGAGGATGGCGTCGTGAGTGCCCTGAACGCGTTGGAACATTTCAAAAGGACCACGCATCATGCAGAGTTGCCTTTACCACGGACGGATACGGCATCGGCGGTTTGAACCGAAAGCCCATTCGTTCAATTATCCGGTGTTCTATGCGTATCTTGATCTCGATGAGCTCGACAACGTCTTCGAGGGCCGTTGGTTCTGGTCAACGAAGGGCCCTGCACCGGTCAGATTTCAACGAAGGGACTATCTGGGCGATCCCGGAATCCCTCTGCGGACAGCTGTCCGGGACCACATCCGGCGAGAAACCGGACATACCCCGGATGGGCCTATCCGGTTACTCACGCATTTGCGTCATTTCGGTTTTTCGTTCAACCCTGTCAGCTTTTATTACTGCTTCGATGCCCGGTCTCGATGTCTTGAGACAATCGTCGCGGAGATCACCAACACCCCATGGAACGAACGGCATGCCTATGTCCTTTCAAGACATTCAAGCCTTACACAGACCGAACATTTACGTTTCCGGTTTGGAAAGGGGTTTCATGTTTCGCCATTTATGCCCATGGACATTCAATATGATTGGACATTCGGAACTCCCGACATACACCTTTCGGTGCATATGAAAAACTTACAGCACAACCGGAGCATCTTTGACGCGACACTGCTATTGGAGCGTGAACCGATCAACGGGATGAGGTGCGCCCGCGAATTGGCCGGCTATCCCCTCATGCCCTTAAAGGCGCTGGGCGCGATTTATTGGCAGGCCTTGAAACTTTTTCTTAAACGCGTGCCAATTTTTACTCACCCCTCAAAAATTGTTCAAAACCCACAAGAAGGAGCCAGATCGGCAGACAGCCTATGACTTCAAAATCCCTATCAATCCCGTCGACCATTTCGGCGGGGACCACTCCCAAACCCAGGTTTCTGGAGGCCATCGCCAGGCGCGCGCTTCTGAGTCGGCTCAGCCGCATAACCAACGGGGAGATTACCCTTCATGATGGAGGCACTCAACAACGGTTCGGCCGGGTCACGCCGCAATGCCCGCTGAGAGTCACGGTCACCAATCCCCGATTCTACACAGATACGGCGTTTGGTGGATCCATCGGGGCCGGAGAGGCCTTTATGGCAGGCTATTGGCAGATCGATGATCTTCCGGACCTGATACGCATTTTCTTATGCAATCGGGAACTTCTGGACAGAATGGATGGCAAATGGGCCTGGTTAACCATGCCCATCCAAAAATTATTACACCGATTGAACCGGAACACCGCCAAAGGGAGCCGACGGAACATTTCAGCCCACTATGATGTCGGTAATGAGTTCTTTGCCCTATTTCTTGATGAAAGCCTGATGTATTCCAGTGCCATATTCCCGGATTCGTCCATGACGCTTCATGATGCTCAGACGGCGCGCCTGGACCACATTTGTCGCAAGCTGGAATTACAATCCACAGACCACCTTCTTGAGATCGGAACCGGGTGGGGCGGGTTTGCTCTTCATGCGGCTACCCGTTATGGCTGTCAGGTGACCACTACCACCATATCACAACAACAATACGATCTGGCCTGTGAGCGGGTGGCCGCAGCCGGCTTGAATAATCGCATTACCGTGCTATGCACGGATTATCGGGACCTCACGGGAAAATACGACAAACTGGTTTCATTAGAAATGATCGAAGCGGTGGGATACCAGTATTTCGATGCCTATTTTGGCGCATGCAGCCGGCTTTTAAAACCGGAAGGGATGATGTTGTTGCAGGCCATCACGATCGCCGATCAGCGATACGAGGCCGCCAAACGATCGGTGGATTTCATCCAACGGTACATTTTTCCGGGAAGCTGTATACCCTCCATCACCGCCATGAGCGGGTCTATCGCACGATCCAGTGATCTGCGACTCTTTCATCTTGAGGATATCGGGCCTTATTATGTCACGACGCTGAAAGCCTGGCGCGATAATCTTTACCGGAACCGGAAAAACATTCTCAGACTGGGCTACACCGAGGAATTTTTCCGTATGTGGGAATTCTATTTTTGTTATTGCGAGGGAGGATTTACGGAACGCGTCATCAGTGACGTTCAGATGCTGCTGACCAAACCTGGAAATCGTCGAGAGCCGATTCCTTGCATTCAGGTAGCGTGAAAGATCCAACGAGTCCAATGGAGGACACCGTGAAAAACCAATTGTTTGAAACGCCTAAACTTTTTATCGTGGGTATAACTCTTTCAATCATGTTTTCGGGAATCTATGCTCCCATTATTTACGCCGAAGAAGTACCCGTCAAAAAATTCTCCATCACGGTCGAAGAAATGACTATCACGTTACTGGAGGATCCCAGGAAAGAAGTGATCGTTTGGGCTTATGCCCTAAAAGGAGAAAAGCCTTCAGTTCCCGGTCCGATCATTCGTGTCAACAAAGGCGACCTGGTCAAGGTCCATTTCACCAACACGCATCACCTTCCTCACACCATGCATTTCCATGGTGTGCATCCGTTTAATATGGACGGAAATGGTCAGCGAACCATGGGACGGGAGCAACTCCAGATGCCCGGCGAATCCTACACGTATGAATGGATGGCTGAAGATCCCGGTTATTATCTCTATCATTGCCATTTCGACACGGCGAACCATATGGATCATGGCATGTATGGGTTATTTGTCGTCGAAGATCCTACCTGGCCTCAAGTCGATCAGGAATTTGTCACATTTTGGGACGAGTGGGACACAAATGATGATGGCCACTACGATACCCATACGATCAATAGCCGTTCTGCCCCTGATTACAGTCCTATAAAAACCAATGTGGGGGACCGGGTTCGCATTATTCTCGCAAATATCGGATTTGAATTTCATACTCCGCACCTTCATGGTCATAAATGGAAAGAGGTGAATGCCGGAAATCCTCGGATTCCCGGATGGGACAATCCCAACGGAGTGCTCTCCATCGGACCTGCGGAAATTAAAGTCGTCGAGTTTGTCACCAACCATGCAGGGACTTGGTTATTTCACTGCCATGTGGTACCCCATGTGGCTGACGATCGGAAGTATCCTCGTGGAATGCTAACCCTGCTGAAGGTCTCCGACGAACCAAATATGTCTTCCACACAACCGGCCAGTAACCATAGCGTACTAGATGACCAATCCCGTGTTTCTCCGAGTTCCCAGGTGGCCTCCATCCCCGACTCTCAGGGCAGGGAATTTCCATCCGGGCTAGCCGACCGGGGGTATGACGTGTACGACAAAAACTGCAAGGCCTGCCACGGGGCGCTCGCCAAAGGTGAATATGGTCCCGCATTACAGCAAAATCCGATCCTCCAGAATAATGACATGTTTTGGACGACGATTTTAAAGGGACGTGGGAATATGCCGGCGTGGCAAGATCGCTTAACTTCCCAGCAGATTGCCGACGTCCAAGCCTACTTGAAAACACTCAAGCCGGCCCCACCACCCTGAGCGCATGCAAATTCCCGGGGAAAAAGTTGCTTGGCTCCGCTTCTCTTCGGTCCTCGTTCCTACGGGTAAGGAACGGTCTCTGCACACTGGGACTCAAGGACCCGTCCTGGAAATAATTGACCCTTGGCCTACCAAACCGAAAGACCTGAGCTCATGGATGAGATCCCACCTCACCCTTTGGAGTATATTGGTTATATGAATGACTTAATCGCTGCAAGATCCCTAATGGCCATGTCGCTGGGGTTTCATATCATTTTTGCGGTTGTGGGCATGGCCATGCCTCTTTTAATGGTGATGGCCGAATGGCGCTGGCTGAAAACAGGGAAAGCCGTCTACCTGATCATTGCCAAACGCTGGGCCAAAGGTACGGCCATTTTCTTTGCTATTGGAGCCGTCACGGGGACCGTGTTGTCGTTCCAATTGGGACTACTCTGGCCCCGGTTTATGGAATGGGCCGGTCCCATTATCGGACCAGCCTTTGCCATAGAAGGGTTTGCGTTTTTTACGGAAGCCATATTTCTCGGGATCTATCTCTATGGATGGCAAAAGGTGAGTCCGGGTGCACACCTCGCGGCGGGAGGCGTGGTGGCGCTAAGTGGAATCATGTCCGGGGTGGTCGTCGTCATGGCAAACGGGTGGATGAATACCCCCAGAGGATTTATGATGCATGGCGAAATTCCGGCCAACATCGATCCCGTGGCGGCCCTCTTCAATCCCTCGGGTTTATTGCAGGCCCCCCACATGATCCTTGCCGCGTTTGCGGCTACCGGTTTTGCAGTGGCCGGCATTCATGCGTTCCTGCTTCTCCGCCAACCCGACAATGCGTTTCATCAATCGGCTTTGAAAATCGCATTGGTCATTGGTGGAATCAGCGCCATTTTCCAACCGCTCAGCGGAGATTTCCTCGCCAAACGGGTGGCAGAATTCCAACCCCTAAAATTGGCGGTCTTCGAAGCCCAGGTCGAGACGCAACAGGGCGCGCCGTTTCGAATCGGCGGAGTTTGGGATTCAGAAAGAGAAATGTTCGACTATGTGCTGGAAATCCCTTATGCCTTGAGTCTACTCGTCACATCGGATCCCAACGGTCAGGTGATAGGTCTCAAAGATTTCCCACAGGAAAACTGGCCGCCCATTGGAATAACCAGGACGGCGTTTCAACTCATGGTGTTCATCGGATTTTTGATGATGGGCCTGGCTCTCTGGGGCCTTTGGCTTATGTATAAGAAGAACACGCTATTTCATTGCCGGCGATTCCTCCAGGCGATGGTGTTGGCGACGCCGTTAGGTTTCCTGGCAATCGAAGCCGGTTGGGTAGCGACGGAAGTGGGCCGGCAACCCTGGGTCATTGTGGGATACCTGAAAACCGCAGACGCCGTCACACCCATGCCGGGATTAATCATTCCCCTGATGATTTTTGGCGCTTTGTATATTTTCCTGGCCTGTATCGTGATCTGGTTGATGTGGCGCCATGTCGCAGCCACTCCCGATCAGTTTGAGATGACTTCCCCACGGAAGGAGGCGGAACCCGCCTGATGGAACTGGAAATCGCTCTCGCCAATGTCTTACTGATCGCCCTGACGTTTTACGCCTTGCTGGGCGGGGCAGACTTTGGAGCCGGGGTATGGCATCTCCTGGCCAGAGGTCCCACAAGGCGAGCGCAACATCAATTGATCGGAGAAGCCATCGGACCGATCTGGGAAGCCAATCATGTGTGGTTGATTCTGATCGTAACGATCATCTTCACGGCTTTTCCGCGTGCCTATGTGCATATTTCCACCACACTACATATTCCTCTGACCATCCTGGTCATCGGCATCGTCCTTCGCGGATCAGCGTTTGCCTTTCGTCACTATGACATTAAGGATGATGACATTCACCTCAGGTGGGATCAACTGTTTGCTATTTCCAGTCTCATCAGCCCTTTCCTTCTGGGCATGATCATTGGCGCCATTACCACCGGCCACTTTCCCGTCAACCCTGCAACCTTTTTTGATGGGTACATCTCTCCCTGGCTGCAGCCTTTTTCGTTAGGCATGGGATTGCTGACCCTCTTGCTGTTTTCTTATCTGGCAGCCACGTATCTTCTTCTGGAAACCCAGGATCCCACACTGCAGAAGATTTTCCGGAAACGGGCGATTACTGCAGTCCTCCTGGCTGGCATATTGGAAGAATCCGTGATGTACCTGGGACGGTCCGGGGCGCCGCGACTCTGGGGAGAGTTGACGACCAGCCTCTGGGGAGTGTTCATTCAACTCGGCGTCGGCAGTTTGACAATTGCAGCTATCCTGTTGCTCCTGACACAGCGCTACTGGTGGGCCCGGACCTGTGCCATCCTGCAAGTCACCCTGACGATTTGGACATGGGGCATCGCACAATTCCCCTATTTGATCCCCCCCAACCTGACGGTCTTCAATACTGCCGCTCCCGAGGTCACCCTGCATTTTATCGCAGGGGCGTTATTGGTTGGCACACTGTTGCTGTTCCCTTCACTGTTTTATCTGTTTCGAATTTTTAAAGGAAACACCTTGTTTCGAAATAAGGGGCACCATGGATAAGAAGTCCTCTACGGGACACTGCCAAACATCCCCAGATGCGCACCCCAATGTCATGCCTCATTCCGGGGAAACCAAACCCTATCCCTTGACCGTGTATTTTGATGGCGACTGCCCAATTTGTCGTCGTGAGATCGATCTCATGAAAATATTCAACCGGAAGAAACACCTCGCATTCATCGATTTTTCGTCTTCATCCTACCTACCGGCAGAACACGGATTAAGTCCATGTGATTTGGGCCAGGTCATTCATGCCCGGTGGTCGGATGGAACGCTCATTTCGGGCGTCGAGGTGTTCAGGGAAATGTGGGAAGCCATCGGATTGCGAGCTCTCGCAAGATTGGCCCGGCGGCCCACGATCAACAAACTTCTAGTTCGGGCGTATGACTGGTTTGCCAGAAACCGTTTACGCCTGACCGGCCGCGCCTGACCGGGTTCCTCGAACGGATTGTAACGGCATTCATGCGGTTGGCTCATGCAGAGATCGCCTGAGCCCTGTTTCATTCCTAACTCCGGGACGGTCCGACCAAGCATGAATGAATTTTTCAGAATACTGAACTCCTTTGCAACGGGGGAAAACGGGAGGAGCTGGATTCTCGTTTTAGAGGACCAACTTTCCGATGACATCGGCCCCTTGAGCCGGGAAGATCCTCAGGGCCTTGGTGTGGTGTTCATCGAGTCGCATTGGAAACTAAAAAGAAGGCCCTACCACAAGCAAAAAATCGCCTTTCATCTTCTCAACCTGCGTCACTTCGCACTCGAACAGGCGAAGCGGGGTGTGGCCGTTCGCTACCAAACGACCTCCGAACCCTTGCGAGAAACGCTAAAAACCCTCATTCAGGAATTAGGCTCTTTGCGCGTCATGGAACCCGCGGAACTGGAAGTCAGGCAGGATCTTGATCCGCTCGTCAAAAGGGGTTTGGTCACCTTTATTCCTCATGAAGGTTGCTTGACCTCCAGGCATGACTTTGAGGAGGGCGCGGGTAAAGAGCCTCCCTGGCGAATGGATACCTTTTATCGTTTTGTTCGAAAACACACCGGCATCCTGATGAAAGGTCCCCGCCCGATGGGCGGAAAATACAGTTTCGATACCGAAAATCGTAAGCCCTGGAAAGGAAGCCCGCGCCCCACAAAGGAACTCCGCTTTCCGCCCAACCCTATTAAGACCGAGGTCGTCAAACTCGTTGAATCCCGATTTGCCGACCACCCAGGCACACTTCATCCGGAATTTCTTCCGGGAACGAAAAAAGATGCTCTCCGGCAATGGCACTGGGCCAAAACACATTGTCTCCCGCATTTCGGTCCCTATGAAGATGCCATGGCGGAAAAAGAACAGACGCTCTTTCATACCCACATGGCGGCTCTCCTCAACATTCATCGTTTGCTGCCCGGACAGATGATCAAAGAGGTCGAAGCCTTAAGGCTCCCTTTGCCTTCCAAGGAAGGGTTTATCCGGCAGGTTCTAGGCTGGCGTGAATTTGTCCGGCATGTCCATCAGGCAACAGATGGGTTCCGGAATCACTTCCCCAGCGCAGACATCCCCGGTCATGCCGGATACAACAAATTGGTCCGGCCAAAATGGAAGGCTTCCAGGAATGTACCCGATCTGGATGGAGGCGCGACTCCTTCATTCTTGGGAGCCATGAACTCTTTGCCCTCTGCCCTCTGCCTTTTGGGGAGCGGCGAGCGGCCTGCACTGTCTTGATCAAGTGATCGATCAGGTCTGGGAACAAGGCTATTCCCACCACATTACCAGGCTCATGATCCTTGCGAATATTGCCACCCTGCTCGATGTGTCTCCTCGTGAACTGACCGATTGGTTCTGGGTGGCCTATGTTGATGCTTTTGATTGGGTCGTGGAACCGAATGTTTTGGCTATGGGAACTTTCGGGACAGGTCCTTTCATGACCACCAAACCGTATATTTCGGGAGCAGCCTACATCCATCGTATGAGTGATTTCTGCACCGGATGCGCCTTCAACCCCAAAACGAATTGCCCCATTACCAATTTATATTGGGCCTTTCTTGACCGCCACAAAAAGCAATTGCAACAAAATCCCCGCCTCCTGCTGCCACTTCGAAACTTGCAGAAACGAGGACAGGCCACCATTCGTAAAGATCGTCGAATCTTTACCATGGTGCTGCGCGAACTTGAAAAATCCACAAGCTTAACTCCTGCGCATCTGCTCCTTGCCGAAAGAATTTCACCCTGCTCACAGAATCTTGCTTCCTCGAAAAACCCTGACTGCCCCGCTCCCGATCTCCCGGGTGTGTTCTCAACAGCCTAGAAACATTTCTTTGGACAGATTCGCACACTTTCATTGAAATCCATGACGGCCAGGTAGGGATGAGCATCCAGGCTTTGGGCCGGGAGCCGAATGGACAGACAATATTCGATAAGATCTGCAGGAACACCTATCCTATCCCCCAAGCCACTCTTCATTATCAAGAATTCCCGAACATTTTTTAATCATCCAATTTTTTTATGATTACATGAATTTTTATGTATTTGTCTATACATGTAAAATTAGTATTCAATAAATCATGGATAGCGAAGGAATACATAAAGCCTTCACAGCAGGGACGGAAGGCCGTCTACTTTACATGGAGGATTCAAAAATGAACACTCGACTGACACCAACCAAAGCCTTGAGTTTCATGTTTGCGTTAGCTCTCGCCGGACTGCTGGCTTGGCCTCAAATGGGCACAGGCTGGGGTATGGAAGGCAGCGGGCAGTTGCCTTTATTCGACGGCAAATCCACCTGGATCATGGCCACCGATGAGGGTATTCAGGAGGAAGAGGTGGACTGGACACTGGCCGGCAAAGATACCAGAGACTCTATAGCGAGGATGAGACAGACTGGACGTTAGCCAGCAAGGACGCCAAAGACTCCGAGGAGGATGAAACCGATTGGACTCTGGCCCAGGGTGAGTCCGATGATGTGGACGAGGATGAGGCCGAGTGGACAACTGCCAGCAACGACAGCAGTGATGAGGAAGAGGAGGTCGATTGGACCCTCGCATAGGGACTTGTTGGATGGGAGGATTTTCAGCGAAATTATCCTCCCACCCATTTTCCGTCATCACCATCCCGGAGGTCTTCCGAACCAACTCGTCCCTGTAAACAACCGCTATTGAAATCTGATTCAAACTGAAGAGGAGATCCGAATCATGCGTACCCATAACCCATCCGTGACCGGCCGTACATGTGACGTTTTAACAAAGGCCCCCCAATCTTCCTGCTCGAGAATTATTCCTCTTTTGACTTTAGCCCTTGCCTGGACGGGCGGGTGTGCCGGCTCTTCTTCTCTCGGGCTGGAAACGCAATTTGAAAAAGAATTGAATTCTTCGTCGATCATCCAGGAAAAGCTTTCTATTCAATCTCAGGACCGGCTTCCGGCTGGAATGGCCATCGTCATGTCCTCGGACCACTCCCGGACTACGCAGGCGCTGACCGACAATAGCTGGTTACAGTTCGCGGCCAGGGTGAAGCAGGAGGTTCAAAACCAGGTTCCGCTTTCCGTTGAGGAGGTCATCCGTCTGGAGGACATCCCCTCCGGAGATAAATTCAACCTACTGGACGGGCTGAGAGCTACCAAGGATCTCGATGTGGTCCTGGTACTCCTGGCAGCCAACCAGGAAATCACGGGACCGGCCCAGTTTGATCTTCTCCCCGAAGTCAGTCGGCTCAACGGTCAGCAGACGGAAAACCACGCGACGGTCGAATTAGGTTTGCTGGACATCAAGTCTGGGAAATTACTTCTCCGGGTACTAGGCCGCTCTCATGCAACCCTGGAACAATTGGATGTCCCTCTGGCATCCAACCGGTATCCCAGAGTGAGAGGATCTGCCATGACCAGCGCAATTTATCCTGAAGAAGGTAAGGCTCTTGAGACTGTCAGAATGATTGCATTACACGAGGCCCTTGATCAGGCAGTCATGAAATTGGCTCAACAGTGGGCTGACGGAGTCGGTGAACCTGCTCCTTCCAGCAGGACTTCTTAAACAGGTGCAAACTCCTCGCTTCTGGATGGAATGAAGGATGAAGACAACCCGAGGTGGGGTCATAGTGGTTCCTACGGCCCCAAATAGCATTCCGAAAAGGGACTCTGATAAATTTTCCTGTTAACATTTCGATATTCGTCGTGTTTCAGAAAAACTAAACTAACAAGGAGGGATCAAAATGAAAGCCTTTGCGTATGTGTTGATTGGGGTCTTAGGAGGAGCGGGGCTGGTGTTCTTTTTTACAGGATCACCTTCACAAAACTTTTTATCTTCCCCGATGACTTATGCCATGCCTGCACCTGAAACAGAAGATGTGAAGCCCTGGTCGGGAGACGATCTCCTGGAGATGGCAAAAATTTATGATCAACAAGCCGATGAACTGCAAAGTGAGGCCGTTCGCATAGAACAAAAAGCCACGTCCCTGATGCTCAAACCGCACATGGATCCTAAAGGCTTCCAACGGACAAGCCTCATGCATGTGGCCTCCGCACGCTGGCAAGCAGCTCGGGATCTTCATGAAATGGCCGCCATGCACCGGCAGGAAGGGCAACGTCTTTTAGCCTTCAAAAGTCCTGAAGGGTCTTAAGCCACAAAAAACCATACCAAATGGTTTGAGGGTGGTGAGAGTCAAAGACCATCCTCCTGGATCTGCTCCACTGGAAAGGGGGAAGCCAGACAGCATGTCGTTTGAGGTATTTTCATGAAATGAGAAATTCACAAAATCTTTTCAGGCTGAACCGTGGCGTCGAAAAATGGTTTTTTCAGCTGAGTCGACAATAGCCAGCACACCAGGGTGTTTAAGGCGTCGCTCAGCTGAGATGGCATAAAATTGCTCTCGGATACCGGAAACGATTCCGATTTTTTGCACCGCATATTGCCGGGCAATCTCTTTGGCCATGACAGCCGATCCCGGAAAAATGCCTTGGCCGGCCCCTCCAAATGCCTTCATGGTGGCACCATCTTCAAATTCCCCGATTACTCTGGGAACGATTCCAATGCGTGCGAACCACTCATCCATCCCACGACGAAGGATCGAATTACTCGTCGGCAGGAGAAATGGGGCATCGGCTAACGATTTCGGAAAACCTTTTCGATATTTTGTCGCTATTTTTTTCGTCCCAAATAAGGCCACCCCCGATTCTCCCAGAAGGTGACTGTGCCCTTGAATTTTGACAGTGGCGGGAATGGGGGTATCTGCCAACACGAGATCCAACGCATGCAAGGCTAATTCTCCCAATAACCTGTCCAACCGTCCCTCCCAACAGACAATTTGCACAGGCTCGCGGAGGGTATAGACCGATTCCAGCAGTTTGTAGGCCACCATTTTTGGGACAACTTCGGCAATGCCTACCACTAATTTCAAAGGACGATGAGTCGGTCGACCTTTCAAAAGGTTGGTGAATTCCTGCCCCAGTGAAAAGATTTCCTCGGCATACCGGTAGGCCACCTGTCCCATCTCGGTCAAGACCAGGGTTCGTCCGACCCGATCAAATAACTTTTCTCCCAGGGATTCTTCCAACGCACGAAGCTGAGCACTTAACGCCGGTTGGGAGAGGTTCAGCTCTTCACAAGCACGCTTAATGCTGCCTTCCCGCGCGATCACCCAGAAATACAGAAGATGATGGTAATTTAACCATTCCATGTACGGAAGCATACATTCAGTTTTTAAATGATTCAAGAAAGAATTATGAATTTGTTTATGTCAACGACCAATGGTGATAATTGGGGATATTGAAAAGTATGACAGGACTTGGCTTTGCGATCCGAAAATCCTAATATGACATATCCGATTAAGATATCGATGAGCCACACTCCGGCATATGATTCCGTTTCGGCGCTCCCTCTAGACGAGGGGTGCGACAGGTGAGACGAATCCCCAGGAAACTTGGTGGACAACCAGTAACCGATGGCTCTTGAGCGTTTACCCACAAAACCATCCGGCTCTCAACTCGTTTCCCGCCAGGACCTTTCTTCGCTACGCGTTACCGGTCGTCCGGCACAGTATGAGTCATGGGCAGCGGTCATAATACCCACGAAATTGTACACCGCGACCCGTCTCGCCATCGGTTGTTTTCTTCTGTTTACTCTCATTCTTGTCTTCGTTCCATGGCCCCAAACGATAACCGCTCAGGGCCAACTATCGGCCTATTCCCCTGCCGAACGACCGCAGGAAGTTCATGCTCCCATAGAAGGGCGCATCATGACCTGGAAAATCAACGAAGGGGTTATGGTACAAACAGGTGATCTCCTGCTTGAACTTGCCGATGTCGATCCCAAATTTCTCGCCCCCGATCTGTTGTCACGCCTGGACCAATCCAGGGAGGCTCTAGAGGAGAGACGGGAAGCGGCGTTATCCCGGGCCCTGTTATTGGAGAAACAAATCGAGGAAATGAAAAAGTTGAGCGACGCGGCCACCCGCTCGGCCGATTCCCGGGTGCAGGAAGCCGCCCGGCGGATTCAAAGTGTCGAACAACGGCTGGCGGCCGCAAAAATATCAGCCCAGACCGCTCAACTGAACTTACAGCGCTCGCAGGTGTTAGAAGCCGAAGGCCTCCTCTCCCGGCGGGATCTCGAGTTGGCCATTCAAGCGGAAGCGGCCGCTCAAGCCGAACTCAGATCCAGTGAAGCGGCTCTTCAGGAAGTGGGCCAATCACGTCAGGCCCTGTCGTATGGGCGGACTAAAATTGAAGCAGAGCTGGTTCAACGAATTCTTGACACCCGGTCACAACGGGCTTCGGCACTGGCGGAAGCCGCCAACGCATCGAAGGAACTGGCCGACCTGGCCTTGACGCAATCCAATGCCGTCCAACGACGGGCAGCCAGCCGTATTACCGCCCCCATGGATGGGACTGTGGTGCGAATGGCCCGGGTGGGCCCAGGTGAGATCGTACATCCCGGCGATCCGTTGGTCACAATCGTTCCAACCACCGCCACTCGTGCCGTGGAGATGTGGGCGGACGCCCTGGATGCCCCACTGCTCAAACAGGATCGAAACGTGCTTCTGATGTTTCAGGGCATACCAGCCATTCCCTTACCATCCTGGCCTGAATTGATGGCGGGCACGTTCGATGGCCGCATTCGTGTCGTGGATCAGACATCGGACGCACAAGGTCGCTTCCGGTTCTGGGTGGTACCGGATCCGGCAGGCTCACCTTGGCCACCACAAAATCAAGTCCGGCAAGGCACCCAAGTGATGGGTTGGGTCCTGTTGAACCGGGTACCTCTCTGGTATGAACTTTGGCGCCGCGTGAACCTTTTCCCGGCTGACTACCAGGAACATGGCAAAGCTTTGCCACAGTCCATTCTGCCCAAGGCCGGAAGACCCGGAAAATCTGCTTCCGCCTCTTCTCCGGGCTGCTTCAGGACCGGACGTCACTCCTACCCCAAACCAGCAATCCCGATCGCTACATCTGGAAACTGTGCTCACCCTCGTGGAAACCCAACATCCTCTTTTGCATGGAAGCCGGACGGAAAAACTGGAAGCGCAAGGCAAATTATTAAAAGCCATGGGAGCATTTGAACCGACCTTGGTCAATGATTGGGAATTGGAACGGCTCGTGAAAGACGGGCAGACCAAGAGTGTGGGGTTTAACGACACGCTGATCCAGGCCCGCCATCCCTGGGGAATTTAAGGGTTTGCAGGCTGGCGCACCGGTATCGGAGACGTAGATGTGGCCGACCTTGGAGTTCAACGCACGAATCAACCTCTCCTCGGTATCGTTTTGCCTCTCCTTCGAGGCTTGGGTACCAACCCCGAACGGGGCGAATTGGAAAAATCCAAACTCGCCGAACAGGAAGCGACCCTGAACATTCAACAAACACGTCAGGACCTGTATTTGGGTGCGGCTACGCAATTTTGGAAATGGGTCGGGTCAGGGAAGATTGTGGTACTGCAGCAGGAAGCCTTAGACGTGGCCAAGGCCCGTCTGCAGCAACTCACCCGTCAGGCTGCAGCAGGGGCGGTCGCGGAATTTGACGTCACTGAAGCCCACCAGGAGGTCTAACGTCGATTGGAAAACCTCATTAAGTCCAAACGGGAAGCCGAACAGGAACAATTCAAACTGTCCCTGTTTACCTGGAACGATAATGCCCTTCTCTCCTTCGATCGGTATTCGATCCCTGAATTCCCGGCGTTCAATGCGTCAAGCCAGCAGACAGGAGGAGATCCCGAGACCGAGCTGGCCCAACAGCGCCGACCCGAAATCCTTCAAGTGTCCCTTGAAGCCGCACGTAACAACATTGATCTTGGCGTGGCCAAAAACAACTTGCTCCCCGATCTTCGTGCGGAAGCCGAACCCACACGCAAACCCGTAGAGTTTGTGCTGGGTCTGGGGTACCGATTTGGCGTGCAATTGAGTTTTCCATTTCTTCAACAGGACGCCACCGGCCAAAAGCTTCAATTAGAGGCCAAGGCTGAACGATTAGTCTGGCTGCCTCGGTATCGGGTGCAGCAGGTGGCCCTGGATATCGAAAACGCCCGCTCGGCCCTGGATCGGGCGAAAGAGCGCATAGAGGCGGCATTTCAATCCCTTGCCTATGCCCGTTCCCTGGTTAAGGGTGAACGAAACCGCATTCAAATGGGTGCCACGAATTTACTGTTTGTCAATCTTCGGGAACGCAATGTGATCGAAGCCCAAATCATTCACATTCAGGCACAGGCTGAATATCAACAAGCCAAAGCTTTTTACTCATGGGCTATCGGCGAATGGACGCAACCTGTTACCTGAGGACGTCAAGGACGCGATGCACAATGGCTCCCCTCCCCCTTCCGAACGATCCATGAACCAGGAGGTGCTTCAACATGTGGCGACCTTTTTCAGGCAGGAACGCCAGATCCTGCTCACGATCATCATGTATGCCTTGGCCGTGGGCCTCTTTTCCCTGATTATTCCCCTCACGGTCCAAGAGCTGGTGAATACCTTCGCCTTCGCCATTCAACCGATCATGGTGGTCACCCTAGTCAGTATCATGGCCGGCATTCTTGTATTTGTCGGGATTTTCAAAACCCTTCAATTTTTCGCCACGGATCTCCTTTAACGCCGTATCTTTGTCCGGTTCACTCTGGCCTTTGCGCGAACCTTTCCATCGATTCAGGAAACCCAATTTCGGAGTGAATACGCCAGCCGGTTTTTTGAAATTATCTTTATGCAG
Source organism: Nitrospira sp. T9 (assembly GCF_052156535.1). NCBI lineage: Bacteria > Pseudomonadati > Nitrospirota > Nitrospiria > Nitrospirales > Nitrospiraceae > Nitrospira > Nitrospira sp. T9. The sequence goes on along the minus strand of NZ_JBQKUP010000026.1, from coordinate 59,957 downwards.
CGAGCCGTTGCCGCGTTATTGGTGGATCTGACCAATGTGGCAGTCGGAGGAGTCATCGGCATAACCTTGCTCGCCTTGTATCACCCGTATTTTCTTTTCTTTGATCTTCTCCTCTTGCTTGCGGTAGGCTTCATTGGCATATTGGGGCACGGAGGACTCCAGGCTACCCTACACATGTCCGAGGCAAAATATGACACCTACCATTGGTTTCAGGAGATTGCCGACAACCTCAGCCATTTTAAATCCAGCCTGAGCCGCGAACTTATTCTGCAAAAAGCCGATTCCCTGGCCCACACGTATGTCAGTACACGACAATCGCGTTTTCGCATTCTTGTTCGACAATACATCGGATCCCTGCTCCTTCAGGTGATTCTGCACACCGGCCTGTTGGGCACAGCAGGCTGGTTGATGAGCCAGGGGCAACTGACGCTCGGTCAACTCGTCGCTGCGGAAGTCATTATTGCCACCCTCCTGTTAAATCTGGAATCGGTGATCAAACGCACGTATGTCATCTTTTATTTTTTAACTGCCTTGACCGAAATTCATCATATTTTTTCTCTCCCCAAGGATCAAAGACCGACAACTCAATTTGTCCAACTGCCGGCCACCGGCTCTCCACAAGGATTGGCACTTTCCATCTCCCATGTACGGGGCCTGCCCCCGCCATGGCCACCTACGCTGGAACTCAACATGAACCTTGCCCCGAGTGAAAAATGGGCCATCGTCTGTGTCACGGAGTCCCAACGGCTGACGGTGTCCAGACTGCTGGCCAGATTGGATCATCCACCGCAAGGATCCATCCGGTACAATGGCATCAATGTCCGGGATCTCCACCCCGACGACGTCAATGAAACCCGCGGGCTCGTCCTGAGCCGACATATGACCCTCTTTGAATCCACCCTGATGGAAAACATCACCCTGAGACGAAAAAATCTGGCCACAGAAGATTTGTTGTGGGTTCTGGATTTGGTGGGCTTACAGGAGGAAATCGAACACATTCCTGACGGATTACAAGGTATGGTTCAATACGGCGGAAAAAACTTTTCTCCAAGTCAAACGATTCAAATTTTATTGGCCCGTGCCCTGATCGCCCGTCCGAAACTGGTTATTATCGATGGGGGTCTTCATGAAATTTTTTCTTCCCGGAGAGAGTCCATTATGAACGCGATTTGCGACACGAAATATCCTTGGACAATTGTTATCGTTACAACCGATTCCAATATTAAAAAATTTGTGCAGCACAGTATTGTATTGGAATAAAAGGTGGTTCTTAGGAAATCTTAATTAATCCAAATCGTTCAGGCAGATGATTACCAAAGAAGCTGCCTTTTTATGTATCGGCAGACATCCGGCAGGTCAAGTGGCCGCCGTTCAAGTAAGCAAAATGGGATTGCGGGTTGGTCATTTGGAAGCACCGGGTAGTGGAAGGTTTGTGTATCGATTCGGAAGCGGTTTCCAACAAAACATTCCAAGAGGCGGTCTAGGCTTTGAAGCCACCCAATCCCTGAAGCGTATGATTGGGGAGCTTCATTGGATTTCTCCTCCTGTCATGGGACAATCGTTGGACAAGGTGAGTTCCCTCATCAGCTTCCCGGATTGTCGTAAACCAATTGTCACGGAATATCGTCACCCTATTGCCGGGGCGACGCATGCTTTAACATAAAAACGGCAGTTACAGGGCTGCTAGCCCGTTCATGCTTCGAGTGCCTCAGCACGAACGGGGTATCGAAGTGGTCACCCGTTAGGTGAGAATCCGTTCCCCCTGAGCGCTGCGGCTTCCGCGGCAGTCGAAGGGTTTCGAGATGGCCAACTGCCGTTTTTAGATTTAAGCATTCCTATTTTATCAGGCTCAAGAATCAGCATAATTGAATGAGATGATTGCAAACATTGAAGACCGCGAATTTGATGGGATAATCGAAAGGTCGACCGTGCCGGTTTTGGTGGAATTTTGGCAACCAGGCTGTGGACATTGTCGAGCTCTGTCCAAAGAATTGGAGCACATCCAGGAAGAGTTTGGGAAACGCCTTCTCATTGTCGCAATGAACGTGCAGGAGAATTTCCTCATTCCCGGCGAATTAGAGATTCAATCTCTTCCCACCTTAGCCCTATTTGTGAATGGGGAATTCAAGCAATTCATTGGTGGAATCGGCAAGAAGGACCTGATCCTCGAGCAAATCTTTCCTTGGCTTGAAGATCCCCACCCGTGCTAAAAATTAATGGAAATCTTTACGGATTCTTACAAAACAACGTACATCAAAAAGGCTTCGCACTTGCATTGGCTTTCCTGGCTCATGACTATGATGTTTCCTTCCTTCACCTTGCATGCCTCTACCCTATTTCATAGCCTCTCCTCACGGCATATTGTCTAAGGTTTCATCCTTTTCCTTTCAGCCGAAAGGACTAAAAACGATATGATGATCAAAATGCATTGAACTATAGAGAAACGTTGGTTCATGAATTCTCCGATTATATTTTCAAACACCGATGTCTTCGGCTTTCCCTCGAACCCTGTGTGTGTTTATTAGGAAAAATCCGAACACAAGGTGACATTGTTGACATTTTTATCCAGGCCAATTGCCTTGACCTGAAATTGAGGATTACACTGAAATCAGAAAAGGTCTGATTGTCGATCATTTGAGGAGGTCTAACATGCCATACTCCAATCCATTTGCTCCGCGTTATGCACTATTAGCCAGCTTGAGTGGCCTGATAGCCTTTGGCGGATGTGGCCAAGACTATACCACCTCAATAGGAGAAGCCGTTGCGAATGAACCTCCCCCTCAAGTCAGCCCTTCAGACCAACAACCGTCAAAAATTGATATCACAAAGGATAAGACGGCTTCACAGATTTACGACTTCACCATGGAAGATATTGAGAATAAACCACGCTCTCTCAACGAGTTCAAAGGACAGGTCATTATGATCGTAAATACGGCAAGCTTTTGTGGGAATACGCCGCAATATGCCGGACTGCAAACATTATATGAACGATACCGTGATCAGGGATTTACGATTCTAGCCTTTCCCGCAAATGACTTTGGCAAACAGGAACCTGGAGACAACAAAGAAATCGCCGAATTTTGCTATACCAAGTATTCTTTGGAATTCCCCTTGTTTAGTAAGATCACGGTGATTGGAGAACAGAAGCATCCCCTCTATCGCTATCTCACCGAAGACACCAACTTTAAAGGTGAGATCACATGGAATTTTCAAAAATTCCTTATCAACCGAAAAGGAACTGTCATTGCCCGGTATGATCCTAGACAGAAGCCACTGTCGTCAGAAATCGTGAAGGATATAGAAAACACCTTACAATCTTCCTAAATCTAAGATCGTTTCTTAATATTATTGCTACTCAAAGAACCAATCATTCATTTATTGCTAAAAAAAAGTGTATTCCCATATGTGAGAACGCTCCCTCCGTTGAACTTATTTTTTGGAGATGATTGTTCAGAACCATCCGTTCCGATCTTTCCTGAGCCAGGGACGGGATATCCAAATGCTTGGGATGCTTTTACTCCTGGCAGGCACCTTGGATTTAGTGTGGATAGCAAGCTACCCTCACTATGCACTCAAGGTTTTCGGAACTACATTCAGCGGATGGGCAGGAGAATTGGTGAAATACCAACACCAGTTTGTCCATTGGGTATTGGGATATGGTTTTTTAAAAAAAACCTTATGGGCATTCTGGGGTTACTTACTCTATCTTGGTCTCGGCTGCCTCAGTGAGTTGACGACCCAAGTAATCGAAGGATTCCATTCCACCCGGACAACCATGAATCTAGTCAGCCTGATCTTTGGATGTTACATTTTCCTACGGCGTGATGTGTTTCTGTCTTCTGCCCCCTAAAAGATAGGTTCGGTAATTTCAATAAAGTGGCACCTATTCCAACATGATCATTTTATAATTGGGAAGGCATTCCAAGACCAATGACGGAAATTTGAAAGGTTGGAAAGGGAAGACGTCCGAATAGGAAAGTACTGAGGATGTGTTTCTCAAAGGAAATAATGGAGGTAGAAATAGGTCATCACACAATTGAGGAGAAAAAAGCAGAATTAGAAAAAAGAAAAATCTAAATAAATTTATAGAGAGATTCCGGGATGTATAAATGTCGTTTCGTAAATACCATGCCAAGAAGATTTCCTTCCTGCATAAGAATCTGATCTCTGACTTTTTTTGCGACAGCCGAACGGGTTTGTTCGGCCTCGACCACCAGCACAATACCATCAACAGTTTCACAAAGCGCCAAGCTATCTGCGGTGACATTGGCCGGAGAAGAATCTATGAGTATAAGGGAAAACTGTTCACGAACAATTTTCCACATATCAGTAGGGTTGTAAAAAGTGCGTGTCGTAAGAGCCGACTGAACTTTAGAAGATAATGTCGCGAGAAAAAGATTCGATTGGTCAACCTGAGAAACGACACCATCAAGCGCTTTCCCATCTTTTAATACATGATCCAAAGGAGTTTTAGCCTCAATCCCGAATGCCTGATACTGACAAGGCTGCATGAGATCTGCTTCGACAAGAAGAACAGGTTTATTGCTATGCTGAGAGGAAACCAGAGCAAATTCCCGAACAAGGGTGGAGGTGCCTTCTCCCCTTCTTGACCCGATAAACTGAATGACGTTTTTGTCAGGACTTGGAAGTAGTGCGGCAATATTTTGTGCCATGACCATCAATTCGGATTCGTTATAAAGTCTTGGGAAAGACGTGGTATTTCTAACTTGTAATAAAGAAGGGGACGGGATCGACACAGAAGGAACTTCAATTGGCTCCTTTTTTGTTTCATTGCCGGCAGCCAGCTTTTCTCCATACGCAATCTGCAGAGCATCGTAAATTTTACTCATAATGTTGTCTTATTCTTTCACGTACTCAGGTAACACAATTTTTTGACCTGGAAGAATGATATCGGGATCGCTGATTTGTGGGTTATGCCGACGGAGCCATTCCACATATTGCCGGCTTGAGGACCCATAGGCTTCATTGGCAATTTGACTCAAATTATCCCCTTCTTTGACCGCTCTGGTAATTGGAGAACCCTGGCTTGGCCTTAAAACTACTTCCCTGTGATCCCTGAGTTTACCATCAGACTTGGTTGTTTCTATTACCTTTTCGACGGATCTTTTCGTCATACCGGAATCCACTCCCCCTTCATCCGCATGAGGAATGGGTCTTTCAATTTGAGAGACAGATGAGGCCATAGGGATTGACTGCTCTTCAAGTTGACCAATGTTTTCCTGAGACATTTTTTCAGAGGAGGTCGCCCTCGCATTCTGGCTGTCACGTTCGCTCAGGCCTATTTGGGATACTCCCACGTTTCCAGGAAGGAATATCGGGCTTAATAAAAAACCCCCGATTGCCAAAAGTATGACCACGGCAACACCGACCGCCCACTTCACAAGATAAGATGAACGGGAACCTTCCATGTCAGCAAGGATTTCCCGCACCTCGCTTACAGAAACGGGTTTTTGTTGCCTGCCATATCCAGTGATCAGGGCGTTATCGCAAAGAATATTAATTCTCCGTGGAATGCCTTGAGCCTCGCGAATAATCAGTTTCATGGCTCCTTGCGTAAATAAAGGCGTACCAGTGGATGAAGACAGTGCAATCCGATGTTCAATATAGGCTTGACTCTCTTTGGGCTGCAACGGCTGTATCGTTGCACGAAGGGCAATGCGCTGGTTCAAGGACTTCAAGGTAGGATGATTCAGTAATGTTGTTAATTCCGGCTGCCCGATTAAAACAATTTGAATGAGCTTGTCTGTTGATGTTTCCAGATTAGAGAGCAGCCGTAACTGCTCCAATGTTTTAACCGGCATATTTTGAGCTTCGTCAATGACCAGCACTACCGTGCTGCCCGACCGGTATTCTTGAATCAATGCTTCCTGAAGTTGATTGACCATCTCCGCCGAATCATCCTGAGATGGAACAAGGTCAAGGCTTCGAAATATGTCGGTCAGAAGCCCGTGAAATGACAAAACCGGATTAAGGATGTAGACTGTTTTTTGTTTTCGGTCACTCGTCTTTTCAAGATACGCACGAATAATGGTCGTTTTTCCTACGCCGACTTCGCCATAAATAGCGACAAAACCTTTTCTTCTCTCAATTCCATAGATAATAGCCCCCATTGCTTCCTTATGGCTGGGGCTCAGATAAAGGAAATTTGGGTCAGGAGTCGTATGAAATGGTTCTTTTTTTAGACCGTAAAACGCTAGATACATAGTGATAAATTTCTGTCTATTGCTTTTGACCGAAAGTAGCCAGGAGGGGAAGGTTTAAATCGTTTGCCGCTTGTTCCGGACGAGTATAGGCCCCCTGGAAGTACTCTAAAAGAAGTCCAAATCCGGTTCCAGCCAATATCCCCAAAATCGCTCCCAAAGATACAAGCAGTGTTGGTGAACGCCCCGCTGGCCCCCCTGGGACCTCTGCGCGTTGAATCACACTAATGTTGGCCATTTTAAGTCGGTCCATTTCTTCCGATACATTCGCTTCCTCTACTCGAGTAAGATACAAATTGTAATTTTGCTCATCTGCTGCTCTCTGCCGCTCCAAAACAATCAGTTCTTTATTTAATTCGTCAAGCCTCTGGATTTTTTTGTCAAGGTCCTCGATTTGAAGGGCAATCACCTGACTGCTTGCCTGAAGGGTCGTTGATTCAGATACGGCTCCCAGCCTCTCTTTTTCAAGCTGGCTGTACATCGCCTTCTTTCCACTTGCTATGGTATTGGCGCGCTCGTTTTTTTGTTCGGCAAGAATAAACTGTTCCACCTGGTCAATTTCCGTCCGAAGGTTCAAAACAGGAAAACTAGTTTCGGTGTACTTGGCTAAGAGCTTTTGTTCCTCACGTTTTAGAGCAAACAATTCCGCTTTCGCCTTTTCCAGATTTCCCCCTTCTTCCACGGTTGAAACAGAAATATTTTCGAGAATGGTTTTCATCTGGCTATCAAGTGAAGCGATTTTACCTACCAATCCTTGCAGCTTGTTCTTAGTTGTTTTGTAGTCACTATCTAGGGTGGCACGCTGATCCAGAAGACGGCGTTGTTGCTCGACAAGAGGGGAGGAAAGATCATGCTTACGCTTAAAAGCCTGAAGGTTTGCTTCCGACCGTTCCAATTTTTCCTGGTAGTCATTTAATTGATTCGTTAAAAATGAAGCCTTCGGGTCGCTAAACACTTGAAGATGCTTCTCTTTCAATAAATCAACAAGGAGATTGAGTGCTTCAGCTGCTACCTCAGGTCGTGGATTTAAATACGATATTTCTAGCACACTCGAACCCTTGACCGGGATGGGCAATAGATTTTTCAAAAAAGTTGAAACACCTTTTTCTAAAGGGTTGTTAATCTCTAGTGAAGGATCTAAAAATTCCGGATAGACTTTTTCAATGCCTAAAGTACTCACGACCCGTCTTATGAGATCTTTACTAGAAATAATTTCTATCTCTGATTGAAGCGCAGCAGCCTCATTATATTCAACAATTTGATTATCTTTTCCTACTTCAGGACGGAATATATGTTCCCTTCCAATCTTCAGAAGCAGACTGGTTCGAGCTTCATAGAGAGGGACTAATGTAAAAACATAGCCTGCGACAATTCCAAATACTAATAAAAAAACAGTAACGATCTTAGTTTTATGTTTAAAAAGAGCGGTCAGAATATCTCGTACACTTCCTAGAGGGTAAGGAAAACCATCTCCCGCTTCAGAGTATTCAGTTTCCATATCTCATTTGCCTCCAGGAGTTCCTAGGGCTGATGTGGTCCCGGTTTCTTCCCCAGGCACATTGGTTGATCGAAGAAGGACGGCTACTTCAGGATTTTTGAGTTGCCCGGAATACGTCTTGATTAATATCGCTCGAATTTGTTCTACGGTATGTCCAACAACAGTGATTTCACCGACCAACTGCAAAGCAATACGCCCATCAGGACGGACCAGAACGGTTTCATTGAGTTCCGGATTAAAAAAGAATTTTATATCGAGCTGATCCCCAACCTGAATTTGATAATCCTGTGGTGGGGTCTTCCCTACTTTTGTGAGGTAATTAATATAATTTTTTTCATCTGCCGTGACTTGGCGCCGCAGTTCATCGAGTTCAGGCCCCAAATTTCTTAGCCTATTCAGTTCCTTATCCACTTCAGCAATCTGTTGTTTGATCACTCCAGCTTGGGCTTCAGCCGAGACGAGCTCAGCTTGCGTGTGAAATAATTGCATTTCCATCTCAAGATAGAGGGGGTTCTTGCCGGTGGAGAACACTTTCTGCTCCTCAATGAACTGATTAATCAATTCCATTTCCCTTCGAAGAGACTGAATATGAGGGTTGTTTTCGTTATATTTGTTCAATAATTCCTGCTCCTTTAATTGGAGGCTCAGTAAATTATTCTTAGCCCCACCAACAAGCCCTCCCTCTTTATCCGAACTCGAAAGAGGAACTTCAGGAGGAATCTGGCTAATTTGCCCCTGGATCCAGGCAAGCTTCTCTTGAAAGCCCTTTACTTTGTTTTCGGCCTCTTTTAATGAATTGTCCAAAGATTTACGCTGTTCAAGAAGATGATTCATTTGGGTTTCAATTAAAATTATTCCATGCTTCCGTTGAAAATCTTGAAGACGCCCCTCCGATTCCTCCAGACTCTGTTGATAAGAGCGGAGTTGTTGTTTCATAATCGAAAAAACTTCATTGTCAGATTTTTTATTATCTATCGGGTCTGAAGCGTTTACTACGGTTCCTGATCCAGTGTCCGCATAAGAGGAAATTTGGTGGGCGAGAATCCCCCCAAACAGAAGGATTGCAAGTGATACAGGCGATATGATCGCCATAATCAGACTATGTCCGTAGAAAGGTCGAAAAGCTAATTGATGAATCTTTGTAATATCCACGGTATTCCTTTCATCCCTTTTCAAAACAAATCTTTGTTAATGCTAATAAACTCATTAATCTAGAAAAGGGTTGAGCCTGGAAATGCAGGAAACAATTTTACACTTGCAAACCTACCAAAATGATCTGGGCACATAGACCATATCAGACGGAAGCAGTCGGATATCCTGACTCAGATCACCTCCATTGAGGGCCCCATCCAAATCTACATTTATGACAAACCTCTGACCATCTTGATCCTCTCGTATGACTTTTACATCGCTTTTCTTTGCCGTGTCTTCCTTCATACCCCCGGCACGCGCAATTGCTTGCAATACACTTAGCGATCCCACCATTTCATATTCCCCCGGTGTCTTGACTTCTCCATCGACATAGATTCTATAAGGCTCTCGAATTGAACGAACAATGACGGCAATCTCGGGATTTTTTAGTTGCCCAACGTATTTTTTCTCCAAAACGCCTTTGAGCTGCGCGGGCGTCAGATCTGAGGCCTTGACTTCATGCACCAATTGGAGGGAAATATGTCCATCAGGCCGCACAACTAAGTCTTCTTCGTTTAACTCTGGATTAAAAAAGAATTTTATGCTTAATTGGTCGCCTGGTTGAATGATATAACGCGGATCATCAATGCTAATTTGTTTCTGCTCTTTCCCCTGAACCTTAGAGGGACGTTCAACATTCGTAGTTTTTCCAGAAAGAGCAGGATAACCATTGGGTTCCAAACTTGAAGCATCAACGGTTTTCATTCCCTTCCATCCTGAATTACACCCACACAGAAGAATAAAAGTCGCCACAACAATTAAAATTCTCATCCTCTTAAATTCCTTCATCAGTAGCAAATCCTCTGTAGATACTCTCATGTTCACTTACATGCACATGCAGGAGGAAACATTTTGGGCAGAGGAGTAATTGAAAAAATAATCTCTCTGTTCACATTGAAATATATTTATTTTTCAAGCATTTATATATTTCACATGGAATAACGATGAACCTTCGGCATACCATTATTAGCTTAGGTACATTTATCCATATTAGTCTTTATCCTAACCATAAATGATAACTGATGAAACTGATTTCTATCAAGACTCATTAAGATTGAACCTTACTTCCCTCTCGGATGAAACAATCTGAAAATTTAGAATAACCGCAAATTTAGGCCTAATCGGTTTCAAAAAGAATAGCAGCTCAACACATAATCACCCACCACTTGAAACCGCCTTGTGAGATTTTCACTGGCCCCTCATCAATGAATTTGATATTCCTCACTCATCGCTGCCATTTCCAAAATTTCAGGTCGATGGAAAGTCGGCACCAACTGCTGAAGAAGCTCAATAACCGAGGGTGAATGACCCAATATTTGGACGTCCTCCAGCTTGCTCAAGATATTATTCAGGAATGCCGGATCAAGGGATTGTCCCGATTGAATACGGAGGATTTTATCAATAGATGAAGGCACAGCTTGCTCACATTCCCCAACCAATTCTTCTTCGAGTTTTTCCCCGGGGCGAAGACCGATAAACTGGATGGGAATATTTTTCTCCGGAACATGGCCAGAGAGTCGGATGAGGTTTCGCGCAAGATCCACCAGTTTAATTTGTCCACCCATCTCCAGGACATAAATCGCCCCTTGCTCGCCAAGGGCTGCAGCCTGCAATACTAAGATCACTGCTTCCGGAATCAGCATAAAGTATCGGCGCACCTCCGGATGCGTGACTGTGACCGGCCCGCCAGCCTTAATCTGTTTTTGGAAGCGGGGTACAACGCTGCCATTACTGCCCAAGACATTGCCAAAGCGTACGGTCAGAAATCGAGTCTGACTCTGACTCGCCATGGCCTGGACAACCAATTCCGCGACCCGTTTGGTCGCTCCCATTACACTGGAAGGATTCACAGCCTTATCTGTCGAAATCAACACAAAATGCTCGGCACCGAAGTGGGCGGCCGCTTCGGCCACTAAACGGGTCCCCAGGATATTGTTTTTGAACGCCTCCCCCGGATTCGCCTCCATTAACGGTACATGCTTGTGAGCCGCCGCATGGAAGATTATCTCCGGACGGTACGTTTTAAATGTCTCGTGGAGTCGGGGAACATCCGTGATATCTCCCAGCACTTCATGAACCACACCGGAATTACCCTGATCGGTCAGCTCCCCCGAGATCGCATATAAGCTGTTCTCGTGTCGTTCGTATAGGATAAGGGCTTTGGGAGCCAGCGCGACAATTTGGCGGCACAGTTCCGAACCAATAGATCCGCCAGCTCCGGTCACCAAGACCCGCTTCCCATCGATTAAATTGCGCACTGGCTGAGGATCCAACCCCACGGGGGGACGCTGAAGCAGGTCTTCAATTGCGAGATCCCGGATTTGACTGATCGTGACTTTGCCTTCCAGGATATCGCCCAAGTTCGGGAGGGTTTTGATGCGCACGTTAAAGGGGGCCAGCAATGCGGTAATATCTCGAAGGACTGCTGAATTCGTCCCAGGAAGGGCTACTAACACTTCCTCAGGTTTGTGCGTGTGAAGAATGCGTGACAGATCCTGGCGTGTGCCTAGAACTTTGATACCATGGATGCGTTTGCTCACTTTAGAGACATCATCGTCCACAAATCCAATGGGCGTATAGGAGGAGGTGGAATGTGATTGCATTTCCCGAACGATATTTTCCCCCGCATCGCCAGCCCCAATAATGAGAACTCGTTTCGTCTTTCGCAAGATCTTTCGCTCTCGAAAGATTCGAACAGCAAGCCGGATTCCACAAAGGAACCCGATCAACAGGATACTATCGAGGATAAAAATGGACCTGGGATAGCCGGTGAGACCAAACCCCCATTTGACGAGGCCATAAAACACAATGGTACCGGCTAACACCCCACCCGTAATTTTCTTTAAATCCCAGATACTAATATACCGCCACAGCCCTTCATTGAGGCGAAAGATCATAAAGGCAATCCCACGAATCACAAGCAGCCCTGGCAAAGTCTTGAGCAAAAGTTGGCTGGCGTCTTCCGGAATATGACCGTCAAATCTCAGCCAGAACGCCAAATAATAGGCCAACACAATCAGTGCCAGATCCAACGTAATAATAATGGGTCGGCGATATTTGGTGATAAAATGGAAAATTGCCGAGCCTTCAAGAAAAGCCACTTCATCATGATTATCACGATCCGTGACCTTTAAAATGACACTTCGTAAGCCCAGCAGTTGCAATAACGTCTGGGCGATGACAGCAAGGTCAAAAGCTAAAGAGGCATGCTCGATATATAATTTAGCTAAACGGATTTTTTCCGGCAGGATCGTATTCGTATACTCATCTTCGGGTTTCTCCACCTTTCCGAGCATACCCTGTTCATCGATATACTTCAGAGAAGCCAGATCTGTTAAACCAGGTCGGACCGTCAAAACATCGTGATAGTCCTCTTTGAACTTTTCGACATAATAGGCCACCTCAGGACGTGGACCCACCAGACTCATATCCCCTATCAAGACATTGAACAGCTGCGGGAGCTCGTCAAGTTTCAACTGACGCAAAAATCGTCCGATGCGGGTCACACGAGGATCTTCACCGATGGTCAGCTCCCCTCCCTTTTTTGAGGCGTCCGTTGCCATCGTGCGAAACTTATACAGACAAAACGGCCGAAATCCACGACCCACGCGCACCTGTCGAAACAAGACAGGCCCTCGGGAATCCATTTTGATAAGGAGGGCGAGCACGACAAAGAGGGGGGTACACACCACTAATCCTAAAAACGCACCAAGAGTGTCAACAACACGCTTAGTCATCACCGATACTCCTGAATGAACATTGTAACCACTTCGCTGGAATGTGAATTTCGGTCTCTGTCATTTTCCATTTAGATGGAAAAGGAGAGCTACCACCATAAGGAGGGGGGGAACAAACCATGTATCCACTAGATAGCTTCAAGAATCTGAGTCTCAATGTCTCGATTACTTATCGCCTGTGCTCTTTGATAAGCGTTGCGACCACCTCAATGACGTTTTGGATATCGATTTCTGTCATTTTAGGATAAATTGGGAGAGATATAATGCGTTCAAATACGGAACTAGCCACAGGGAAATCATTGGGGAGATACCCGTAATTATCCCTATAATAGGGGTGAAGATGCAAGGGGATAAAATGCACACTGGTTCCGATGCCCTGTTTCTTCAGAAGATCGATCATTTCGTTCCGTCCGACCCGCAACCGTTCCAGGTCCAACTGAATGACGTAGAGGTGCCAGGCATGCTCCACATCGTCGGCCACGTGGGGTATCGTAATTTCCGGAATACCCTTAAAACCTTCATTATAGAGAGCGGCGTACCGCTGGCGGATCGTTCCAAAGCGGTCGCATTTGTGTAGCTGGGGAATTCCCAGTGCTGCCGCGACATCCGTCAGATTATACTTATACCCAGGATAGCAAATCTCGTAATACCAGGTGCCCTCAGGGGTATATCGATTCACGGCATCCCGCGATATGCCGTGCAGACTTAAAATTCGCATCCGCTCTGCCCATTCGGCATTGTCAGTCGTGGCCATCCCCCCTTCACCAGTGGTGATCGTTTTGGTTGAATAAAAAGAAAAGCACGTAATATCTCCCAACGACCCGACCATCCGTCCACGATAACGGGTCGGAAGAGCGTGGGCAGCATCCTCAATAACCTTCAGATGATGAACTCTGGCAATCTCCAGAATGCGATCCATTTCACAGGGCTGACCGGCATAATGAACAGGTATGATCGCTTTTGTTCTCGGCGAGATCGCTTTTTCAATCTGGCCTACATCAATATTCAAGCTATCAGCCCGGCAGTCCACCAACACCGGTTTCGCCTTGAGGTAATGCACCACCTCTGCGGTGGCGGCAAAGGTCATGGTGGGCACAATGACCTCGTCGCCTTCGGTCACGCCAACGGCTTCAAGGGCAAGATGCAAAGCAGCCGTACAGGAATTCAGGGCCACAGCATGTCGAGCCTCTACCCGCTGCGCAAATTCCGCCTCGAACTGCTTGGTCTTTGAACCTGTGGTTAACCACCCCGAACGAAGAGTCTCGACCACCGACTGAATTTCTTCCTCCCCGATATCAGGAACATGAAATGGTAAAAATTGGTTCATCCTGTCCTACCTCGATCGATGAATAAGAAAATAGGGCAAATTTTAAAATCAACTGTTTTAAAAGTGAAGAGAGATGGATTTCTACTCGTTAACCTCAACACTAATTTTGATGAACCTCAACCCGATCCACAGCATCTTTCATTATAGGCATGCCTATCCCTTACGAATAACTCCGAGATAATGAGTATTGAATATTTTAAATTGTTCGAGAAGGTAACAAGCCAACAAGGAATAGGGCGCAAGGAACCTTGCAAGAGGGGGAGCCAGAGTGATGCGTCGAAGTTCAATCCGACAGCCCGAAAACAGCTGCTTGATTGTCCGTTTGTTTATACCCTGAACATCAGGGTTTCTAGGGTTATTCACATGGAAGTCATACCAAAGAATAGCACCATTTCCCTTTATAACGCGGAGCATTTCCAGGGCAATTTGTTGCCTCAAAGAGGGATCGAGTACGGAAGAAAAAACTGTAGACTGGAGAACGAGATCAAAGGACCCGTCTCTAAAACCAAGCTTCCCCGCACTCCCACATTCAATTTCTACTCCTTCAGGGCAGAGCCTCCTGGCCACTTCTACGCGATCTGCAAGAAGATCTATTCCGGTAATATTTTTGGGCTTGGCGCCCCATTTAATGAACTCTCTAAGCCAATACCCTCTTCCACAGCCAATTTCAAGAATTTTCATGTTATCTAAACAACCAAACCCATGTTGCTTCAGAGCAACCAGCATTCGCCGTTCTTGTTCCTGCACCATGAAAACATAGCTTGGATTAAACCACGAATAAAAAGTATTCTTTGGCCGCTTGGCATAGGCGGCTTGAATCCGAGCTTCTTCAACTTTTTCGGTAGCAGAGAATTGATCATCCATAGCACCACCTGCATCCCAACTTCACGACTGACCCTAAAAAAGAATTTTTTACGGACATCTAAATATTGGGATTAGATCTAGATTTCAATGCGTTCGTTAAGAAGTTCACCATGACACTGTCCAGGCAAAATCTACTAGCCCTATCTCCCTCGCCTTTTCCTGAACCTATCATCCTTCTTTGAATCGATGATATCCACCTTACAAACCCTCAAACGATGACAGGCCATACGCACAGCACAAATTCCCTTCACCAAGTGAGGGGGTCCTCTTGATCCCCGCACCTCCCCTTTTATTTTACACTTTGATGTGCTTCGGGGATAAAAATTTCAAAACGCAGGTTGACAGAGGTTTGTCGGGAACGATTCAAAGGCCTAGAGGTTTTCACCAAAAGTCGGGCTGCAAAGTAGAAAGTATAACTATGCCATTTCCAATCATGTATAAAGAAGCGCCGGCTTCAATCGGCTAGAATATCACAAAGGGAGGAAATTCTACAGAAAACAAGGTAGGAAATCAGCAAGCCACCGACGCCACAAATGACTGGTCTGAATCAGAGATATCAAATCTCTTTCTGCCGCTTCGCATGAAGTTGAGGAATTATCATCTTTTGGAATGCAAAACATGTCAAAACTGATCGTCTAGTTGTCCCCACAGTTCTTTTTCTAACACATCAACAATCCGACCGGCCGCCTTTCCGTCCCAAAGCGTGGGTGATACGGCGTGTAAGGATTTTTGAGAGAGAGCATCTCTGGCCGCCCCGATAATACCTTCCCCTGGTAACTCCTGCCAGCCGATTCGTTCCTGATTCTATAGTAATAGGACGCTCGGTATTGCGTGACACAAGCCACTCCCAAAATCGTGGTTTCTTCCTGGATTTCACCTGAATCGGTAAGAACTAACCGAGCCTTAGCCATTAAGGCCAAAAAATCCAAATAACCCAATGGGTCGACAAACCTTAATCATAAGCAAGTTTCCAAATGATCAATGAAACGCGCGGCAATGGTGGTCCGATCAAAGTATTGTTCAGCCACTCGACGACCATTCTCCCCTAAGGTCTTACGAAGGTCGGGTTGGGTATACAGAGCCTGAATGGCCTGTACCAGGCTGGCGACATCTCCCGGCTCTACCACCATTCCAGTTTGATGGTCGCGCACGATTTCTGCTGCTTCGCCACCCGCAACCAATATCACTGGACGTCCGCTAGCCATGGCTTCGTATAACTTGGAGGGGACCGCTCCAGTGATATACATCTTTAGTGGCACCAATACAATATCAGCGGAGGCCACCAACGCCGGAATTTCCCGGGCCGGGCGGGAATCCAGAAAACATACGTTATTCAAATTACTCTGTCTGCCCTGCTCAACCAAGGAATTTTTCGTGGGGCCGCTGCCAATAAGCACAAATTTCAAATTGTCCTCTGTCCGAAGCAGTTCTGCCGCAGCCAGTGCTTGTTCCAAACCTTGAGCCAGGCCATGTAACCCGGCATATAACACAATACAGTTTTTGCCCTTGCCTATAGCTTCGGAGGCTTCTTGGGTCTTTCTGTCGGGATGAAACACTTTGGTATCGACGCCATTAGAAAGATGAAAAGTCGGACGATCAGGAAAGCGGGTCCGAATGTCCTCCATGATACTCTTGGATTGGCCCGTTATCAGCCATGCCTGCTGATAGCAAAACTTTTCCAATCGTGCGCTTAATTGATATGCAAAACTATTCCTATCCAATACTCCTAACTCCACCGCCGATTCAGGCCAGAGGTCTGAGACATTAAAAATCATTCGCGTCCGCTTCAACCTGCTTAACCAAAATCCGGACAACCCCAAAAAAAGCGGGGGACTTTCGACAAACAAGAAATCGGCTCGAGGAAGAACAAAGGCACCCAGGAAAGCTGACGACAGGGCAAACGAAAAATAATTGGTTAACCTATAGATAAAGTTAGCTTTCTGTGTCGGATAAATGAAAGTCCGAATAATATCCATCCCCTCAGAAGTTTCGCGTCGAATGACTCCACCGTATCCGTCGAGAATTTTCCCTTGGGGATAATTAGGCATGCCTGTCAACACCGTGACAGAATGACCGCGCTGGACAAAATGACGACATAACTCTGAAAGTCGCGCCTGTGGTGCCCCAACCTCAGGTGGAAAGTATTGGGTTAGTATGATTAAATGCACAATACATTCTTTCCAGCAGAATGCTGCATAATAATATACCGCTCCTGTTTCAATAAATCCTATAATAGCTCTTCGTAGAGATTTCTTAGACGAATTGCAACCTTCTCAAGGGACAACTCCTGCATGCTGCATCGCCCTGATACTCTTTGCTTTCCAGCTTGGACCAACTGCAGTTTCTCCCCCAAATCATCAGGGTCTGGCATTGCAATATAACATCCTTCAATTTTCTGTATACGTTCCTTAACATCACCTACGTCGACCGAAACGATAGGCAAATTACAGGCAAGCGCTTCTTTTATTATATTTGGGGATCCTTCATGGAGAGAAGTAAGAATTATTGCGTCACTGGCATTAAGCCAAAGAGGCACTTCATTATGAGGCACCCCACAGAGCTGATGAAGCTCAGTTTGTATTCCTTTTTTCCGGATAATTTCTATGGCGGCTTTCGCCAAAAAATACCGTTTACAAGGATCACCTGAGTTTGTAGGAAAGAGCAAATGAAAATACTTGGAGGTCCAACCTAATTGCTCACGACATTCATCTCGATCAAGGAGTCTAAAACGATCCAAATTAACACCATTAGGAATTATTTTTACCTTTGACATTGGAATACCCCTGGGCAATGCATCCAAGAGATTCCTGGACTTTACAATAATTCCATTTGAGCGTTCTGCCGCCTTCCAGGAAGCCCGTACTCCCAGACCAGAAATTCCATTTCTTAAAAACCCAGATAATTTTTCACCAAGTAAATCAGATCCACAAAATGAGACAACCGTGGGCCTATCCCTAATAACCCGCGTCATTGTTTCCGCAATAATTCCTCCATACATTGAATGAACAATATCCGGAGAAAATTCCTTACAACTCTGCTGAATTCGTCGGCCCAGATGGAAGTATTCCCTAATCCCATTTTGCTTCCGATCAACAAATAATACTTCCACATCCAAACCTACTTTTCGGAGACCACAAATCTGTTGTTCAACAAAGGTGCCGGAAGTAGGGAACCTTTGAGAAGGATAGAGGTTTGTCACGGCTAGGACACGCAATTTTTGAGATTCAGCCATACCAATTTTGATCTTTTAAGATTCCGCTAAAACATTCCTAACTTTAGATTAACTTGGGCTTGCCTAGAGTGTTTAGGACAACTCACCTTCCCCGTCTGCAATCGCCAAGCAATGCTTCTGATCCTGCGCGTTCATGTCGATAAACACCAAAGCACACAGCCGGTGCTGCTCGGCCTGGAGGCCACTCTAAATCCCATCGATCCAGATATAGAACCCCTGCTTCGCATCCACTCGGCACTGATGCCAGACCTCATCCTCGGCCCGTCAGGCTTGCTTAAATCGATCCCGTGCTATCGGTGAGGCGTTAGGGTCTGGGCCCAGTAAGGCTTTTAAAGGAGAGCCACGGAATGGCAGCTTTCCGATTCGCCCTCTTGCGAACATACGGGGGAACCTATGCCGAGCGGAGGGTCACAGGGTGGCCCTGCAGACTCTGCATCTTGGGCACTTGCACCGGCACTGTTCCAATTCCCGTCGGAATGTCCTACCCCGGATAATGGCCAGTGCGGACCACCACGGCTCGAGTCAGCTCATCCCGCTGTTCCCCAGAAGAGGCCATCACCTCGTTTACCTCCGTGTTCAAATTTGCCGCATTCAGGCCGCGGCCACTCGATCGCATAAACACCATCAGCCCATCCGTTCGTCTTCAATCGTTCAGCTCCACTCCTTCTATCATAGCGTCTCTCCGTGGTAGTTGTGGTGGAAGTCCCGCAACGCCCATGGCCAGCGGAGACGCGCGTCTTTTCAACTTTCCAGCAGACATTTCGCTATAACTTCCCTGTAAATCAGCCTACCCGAAACTCAAAAGTGTATTTTTGACCTGGTCGATCTGTATTGATAATCCGGCTGTCTATATCTAACAATAGCTTAAATTACACCTAAACTTCCCCCTAACATGAAACCCAGGGTTAAGCTGGCCCCTCAAATAGCATCGGGATTTGTGCAGGTCGCCGAATGCCTTTTTTGCCGATTGCAATAGGTTTCGTACTAAAAAATGCTAGATTACGCCATGCGCCGCGTCACGTATCGGTATTGGTGGAAAAAATCGACCTTCAGCATGTGAAAGAAACCATTTTTGACAGCGTCATCGTAACAGGTCGCTCGGCGCCCCCCCTGCTATAGTACTGTCCGATGCTGTTAATCAACCGCTCATGGCGCTTTGCGCAGTACTGTTTGCCGATCAGAGTGAAGAAATTTTCATTTCGAAAAGCCGAGCCGGAACAGGTTCATGCTCAGACGGCACACACCAATTATTGCGACATTCATCGATTCATTGCCCAGCCCACGATAACTCGTATACCAATCTACCGGAAGCCGAGATAGAGCCACCCATAGTCGGGCTATATTAAATTTATATTACTGGTCCATCTCTGATTCGGTGCCTCGGCGCGAGAATCCAGCTTGAGCAAATCCGGTGCGACCGGTTGGAAACCTTCTAGCCGGTCGTGACTTTGAATTTCTTGTTCAATAGATGAGGGTCCCTTCTTTCAGATCATAATGCCTTTAGCTTTCTTCCATACACAACCTCCTGACAAAGGAATATGTGGTGTACTTCTTTTGAATATGGGTGAGAAAGGGCTGTAGGTCTTGACGCAGATTCAAAAAAACAGCGCAGGATCAACCAGCTTGCTGAGGGGGGAATTCGCAAATGTGATTAGACATAACATTTTAAAGATGCCCCCAGATTGCTGGGGCGAGCTTCACTTACTTCATCTTATCTATGAGAAATTATTTCAAGACTAGTTGGTGGTGCTAATGAGGCGCCAAAAGCATAAGCACCAATATCGGATGGGCCTTTAAGATTTCTTTGAACACCGTCAAAATCAGTTTCAACTTCGGCAATCACAAGGCCTTTTCCTATGGCGGAACTTACTTTAGTGAGACGGAAATCATGGTTGGTGGCATCCACAAATCCAGGGTTGTAACTATTCCCAACAAGATTTCCGCTAAGGTTCGCCTTCGGTTCCTTCTGGGCAACAGGCGTATTCGCAACAATGAGATTGTTTTCAACAATAGAGGCACCACTCCCCTGGGAGATCATCAGGCCATAAGAAGCATTGGGAATATAAATAATATTGTTCTTCACCAGTGCGGCGTCACTTTTGCTCCCCAGCCATATTCCATAGCGGTCATCTGCATAAACTGTATTATGATAAATTTTTGTGGCTGATGCACCATAGTCTACATGAATACCATCAAGATTCCCCCAAATAAGATTGTTTATGGCCACATTTTGGGTCCCTGAATATATTCCTAACCCACGTCCTCTTTGCCCTGATCTATTATTGTTATAGATTTTGTTATTTATAATTTTATTATAACTCGGGCTGTTTCCACTCCCACTGTAGATGTGCACGCCCCATCCGGAATTGCGAAAAATCAAACAATCTTTTACTAGATGTTTACTGGTTGAAATGTAAAAACCATGATCCAAATCAGTTGACCCATTATCATGTACCTTAAGGTTGATGAACTCATGATATTCAGAATACTTACTGGTGATAATTCCCGTTTTTGAGCCATTCATGACTTCACTGTTGAGAATACGGAAGTGGTGGCTTCCCTCACCAGACCATATTCCATAAGTCCCACCTTGAGCATCAATGGTGAAACCATCCATGATAATGTATCTTTTACCGTCTTCAAACTGAAAGACAGGGCTCCCAGGTAATGGCTTCACAATCACTTTTTCATTTTTATAAGCCTTAATCGTGACTGGATTTTCCCAGGAATTCCCGCTCCCAGGATTCCACATGGAATGGGTCCTTGTGTAAGTCCCCCCCCTCGCATAAAGGGTATCTCCTGGATTAAGTATACTGCCTCCCTTCTCAAGAGTCAGAAAAGGCTTTTCAATAGTCCCTGGATTTTTGTCATTTCCATTGCTCGCTTCGACAAAATATTCTTTAGAAATGGCATCGCTTGGATTCCCAATAATGAGTAACTCCACGCTCAGCACCAATACAAAAGCGAGACAAAGCTTTATTAATCCATGATTATTCCAATGTCTCATTTCAGCCCTCCAAAAGATAAAGAATGACCGATTGCTGTCACACTGAAAGAAGATTCGACAGAATCAGCCAAAACTTTAGTTTTGTATTTCTCTCTTGAAGTTCGATAGAAACTAGGCCAAATTCCTCGACACCAACAATCTTTAATTATTATAAAGAATTCAAGCATCTGTAATCAAAAGACAAAAGTGGACTTCCTCCGAATCAGGAGACACTACTAGACTTTAATTTAAATCATGGGAGGATACGGTATGAAGAAGGGGCGATTTGCCGATGAGTTCAAAGAAGAGGCGGTCCAACAAGTGTGTCGCGATTGATTCTATATTATTTCTTAGATAAGCATCCCATCCTTTTCCAAAAAAAGTAAATTATCTTTTGTGGAGGAGTGGATAGGCTCCTTCTCTTGATAATTAGAGGAGCCTACCCAAGACCTTCATACAGAAATAATGGAATAAACAAAAATTTCACTTCAAGAAAAACTTAGTAAATTTAGATGTTTAGACTAATTCTTATGGCCTTTCATAGGCTCCAATATCGTGGCTGTTACCTTTGGGCCTTGAATTGTAATCAAAATCATTGACTATTTCACTTAAACTTAATCCTGCATCAATGGCTGGACTTCCGCTTTGAAGATGGAAGTCAAAGCTGCCAGGATTTTGAAATTTAGGATTGTAATTATTTCCTTCCAAATTTTTGCTCGTGGAAGTGGTAGAGGCGTGGTTGGTTAAATCCTTCGTTCCACTCCCATAGATGAGATTATTTTTGATTTGTGAGTTCTTCGAATTTTTCGCTACCACAAGCCCATGAGAGGAACTCAAACTGATAATATTATTATAGACCTTGACTGCGGAACTACTATCTCCCAGTAAAATCCCATAGGTTCCTTTATAAATAGTATTGTTATACACGTTTCCCGACCCCCCCGAATTCACATCTATCCCCGTGACGTGGGAGCCCCATATAAGATTGTTGACAAGGAAATTTCCGCTCCCACTATAAAGTCCGATTCCCGCTCCTCTTCCCGATCTGGAATTGTCATAAATTTTGTTGTTCAAAATGAGATTGTTGCTTGGATTATTGCCCCCACCACTGTAGATGTGCACACCCCAGCCTGAATTTTGATAGATCTCACAATTTTTCACAAGATGATTACTTGTTGAAAGATATAAACCATGATCAAAGTCATTACTTCCGTTATGGTGTATCCGGAGATTAATGAACTCAAAGGAACTTGAGCCTGAATGTGCATTCACCCCTGATTTGTAGCCATTCTTAGCCTCACCATTAAGAATCCTAATATGATGACTATTGACTCCAGTCCCTATGGCCGAATCACCTCCTTTTGCATCCATAATAAATCCATCCAAGATTATATAATGGCTTCCAGAAGTGAACATTACAACGGACTTATGTGGCGGCGCTGTGAGCACCACTTTTTCTTGTTGATACGCTTTGATGGTCACAGGCTGGGACCAGGAATTGCCGCTTGGAATCTTCAAAGTAGAGTAAAATCCTTGGTAAGTACCACCTCTGACATACAGAGTGTCACCTGGCAATAAAACACCAAATCCCCTCTCAAGCGTTTTAAACGGGGCTGATTGCGTTCCTGAATTTCCATCGTTTCCATTACTCGCAGCCACGAAATAGGTATTCCCATTTGAATTACTGGATGACGAGGAGGGTGGTGGCGTGGTGGTAGGCGTGGTGGTAGGCGTGGTGGTGGTAGGCGTGGTGGTGGTCCCCCCGCTCCCAGATTTCACGATGACGGAATACATGCTGCAACATCCACCGCTTGCATTGCCCCCGAGGGTAATAGTGCCGGCGGGAAATGCCCGCACAAACAGGCTGAAGGTTGCATCGGAAGTCACCAGATTCGTGCCGGTATCGGTAAAGCTACTCAACCACGAGGGTTTCGATGTAATGCGATCGCCATGGGCGACATACACCGATACCGGTTGATTGACCGTAAAGCTAAGGAAGTTCGAATTGGTCGCCGCTTTGTCATTATTGGCGGTTTGAATATACGCGGCTCCCTGCACGCTGGAAGGGACCGTCTTAAAGGTATAGCTGCGGTCACGATACACCGTACCCCCGACCTGGAGCCCGGAGGTGGGTACGACATACGTTTGCCCACTGGCCACGGTCAGGTTCGAAAGACTAAGTGAAGAGGAAGATGGCGATGTACTGGTATTGCTCCCAGTGCCTGTGGAGGGCGCTGAGGTAGTCGTACTACCCGCTGTTTGGACGATGACGGAATACATGCTGCAACATCCACCGCTCGCATTGCCCCCGAGGGTAATGGTGCCGGCGGGAAAGGCCCGCACAAACAGGCTGAAGGTTGCATCGGAAGTCACCAGGTTTGCGCCGGTATCGGTAAAGCTACTCAGCCACGAGGGTTTCGATGTAATACGATCGCCATGGGCGACATACACCGATACCGGTTGATTGACCGAAAAGCTAAGGAAGTTCGAATTGGTCCCCGCTTTGTCATTGTTGGCGGTTTGGATATACGCGGCTCCCTGCACGGTGGAAGGGACCGTCTTAAAGGTATAGCTGCGGTCACGATACACCGTACCCCCGACCTGGAGGCCGGAGGTGGGTACGACATACGTTTGCCCACTGGCCACGGTCAGATTCGAAATACTGAGTGATGCAGATAAAACAGGTGAGCAAGGGACTAAAATTGCTAAGGCTAAGAACGGAATGTAACTCAACATTTTATTGAGGAACATGCAGGAAAACAAATGCATGATTGATTTTGTGAAAGTCTTTACGTCGTTTTTGGGAAACCTTTGAAGGAAGGCCCCTCTATGAGACATTGTGTTCTGAATATTATTGGCAGTTAGGCCTTCTTTAACCGATAGTCCGTTCCTTTGGTTTTGCATTTTTTTTCTCTCCAGTTTTAAAGAAGTGCGATTTTTCATGAACTTTCTGCTGGTTGAAAACGTAGTGAAGGATGAGTTCGCAGGAGAATTAGGATTGTCCGGATATCTGAATAAACCAACTTTGACGACAGGCTTTCTTCTTTGACAACTTTTCTGTCATGTGGGGCGAACACGTTTCCTTATATCTAGTTATCCCCATGGCACCCTCTTCCTGCTTTGCGTTTCAACCTATCCACTTCAACTCCCATTCGAACCGAAGTACGATTTCTCGGTTCTTTGTGGCCAAGGTTTCCCAAGGATCGCAAGACAATCCCCTGATTGATTCAAAGACAACCCTGAACTTCTATCTTCCAATCACTAATTATGGAAAATTGAAGATATTTGCAATTTTGCGGAATGAAAATGGGAATGAAGCGGGAGAAGGAAAAAAATGAAGCGGGATAAAACTTTGGAGGATAAAGAGCTGCACACGATATGAAGTAGGAAACATTTTCAACATGACAATAAAAATTCCAGCATCATTGTTCTCACCATAAAAAAAATCTTCCCGCTTGCCTATAAGTGATGCTCAGACAATGCAATAAGATTTCGGTTACATGAACACTGACGGAGAACCTACAATCGGGACAATTCCACTTACCATTCAGGATATTCAAAAAACGCAAACCATGCTCTGCTTAGGGTCGACAAGACCTGCCAAAAGATGGATCCACTCAAACGTTCAGATCGTGGAAAAGCAAAATATGTTCCTAAACAAAAAAACTTCACAAAAAAACTTCTACACCCTTTAAACAATAGATAAATAGTCCAATGCCATAGGACATTTTGTTCAAAGGGTTTCTATCAAACATGAAGGGTCTGACCTACACTTAAAGGAAAATCCTCCGGTATTTTCCTACGGAAAATAATTCCTAGTGCAAGATTTTAAGAGGGAGTTCAGTCGAAACGGGTAGGAAGCCTTCCCGATTAAATTTGGGAGGGCCAAAAAAGAAAGGGTCTTCAGAAAAAATAACTGTGCCAGAATTTTAGAACAATCTTTTTGATTTTTGATGGAAGCAGGGACTTGAGATAGCCTAAAAAATGGGGATGTTCAAAAATTGCATCTAACTTTTATACAGTATCTGGAATTTGCATCAACGCTATAGACCAGAAGGAATGCAATCTTTCTGCTCACCCAAGATCGATTCATAACAATGACAGAATTTTTCTAGAACATGGTGTTGGTTAAACTTTTCATGTACATGGAGGTTTAACTGTTTGCCAAAGTATTTACGTCGATCCGGCGATCGCAGCAATTCCACCAGGGCTTCCGCGAGCTGCGATGGTGAACGGGGTTGCACCAAGATCCCGGCACGACCCTCATCTAATACCTCAGGACATTGTCCTACCCGTGTGGCAACCGTTGGAAGTTCTGCCATCCCATACTCCAGAAGGGTCATGGGAAAGCCCTCAGAAATCGAATTGAGCACACCAATATCACATGAATTGAGTATGCTCGTCACATCATCTCTGTGACCAAGCAAGGAAACATGCTTGTCCAATTGATATTTTGATATCAACTTTTGAAGACTCTCAAGATAAACCGTATTACTCGTCGACCCTATTAGAATAAGATGGGCATAGGAAGCCTGTCGAATGACAAGATCCATGGCATGCAGGAGGGTAGGATGGTCTTTCAACGGACGAAGGTTTGCCAGACACACAATCCTCCCGCCGTCCCGGCCTGGTAAATTTATATTTTCCTCTGGTTTTCTTGTATGATCCTCACTTAAAAAATTCGGGACATACCATACCTTACTGGAGGGCAGGTGTAATTTTTGACACGCCCAGCCGGCGAGATCTTGATTGACGGCAAATACTCCCTTGATTCGTCTGGCCACCAGTCTATAAGGCCAGGTAGATCTCCCTCCGACCGCCAACCTGCCGCTATGAACATGCCAGATGACTGCAGGAAAGGGCGCAAAAACGGCTGCCACGACAGCAATAAACAGTGAAGGCCCATGCGCATGAAGAATTTGTATGTTTTGCTCTCGAATAAAATTCACCAATTTGGTTATGGCTTGCACATCAAACCGATGCCGGCGCCGCAATGGGAGCCTCATCACATGGGGGGCTAATCCTTCCAGGAGCGGGCCATCCCGTCGCGTGCTGCACAAAAACGCCCGGCAGCGGTCTGGAGGCAAAAGATTGACCAAATTCACCGCCACGCGTTCTAAACCTCCGGCTTGCATGGTGTCCGTAATGTGCAAGACGGCTAAAGGCTCGGACATTATGAAATCACCTTAATTTTTTTGAATGAGGAAGATTTGAATTTACAACTGGCAACTGGTATCCCCAGTGTTTTTCAAAAAGATTACCCAATGATTCCTTGAGTTTTTCGAGAGAATAGCCATGCGCCCAGGCACTGGCCTGTTGTGATAGGTTTTTATAGCCCTCAACATCCTGGAGGATACCTCTTAAACCATTTGCCAATGCTTCAACATCTGCAACGCGAACGACCACTCCTCTGTTCTGGAGTAACCAGGGAACAAGACCATGGTCCGTACCCACACAGACCACTCCATGGCACATCGCCTCCGCTAGCACTTTTGGCCAACCTTCAGAATGAAAAGAGGGCAAAACGAGAATATGGGATTTTTCATACCAACACATTACCTCATTATAAGGAACGGCACCCATAAAATGGACGTGGCCCGTAATACCCAATTCTTGAGTCAGCTTCAAAAGATTTATTCGCTCCGGCCCATCCCCCACAAGTGAAAGCCGAAAGGCAAAACCTTGATTCATTAATATTTTGAGACTGCGCAATAAAATATCAACTCCTTTGCTTGGCGCGAGTCGCCCTGCGAACAAAATTTCAACTGGAAATGTCAGACTCTTATTCTTTGCAACGACAGTCCCATGCTGCACTTGCTCGGCCGTCATCATGGAGGTAAAAAAGGGAATGATTTGCCTGGGTTGGTGGGGCCAATCCCCATAGACGGTTACCAACCCCTTACGCCACCACCATGATCCCAAAATGAACCGCTGCAGACATGTAAAGATGGGTTCCTTCCTAAAACCATCCCATTGACCTGCATATTTGGCAATGTAATACTGGGAGAATAGTGGAGCCAAAATCACTCCCAACAGCCCTAGGTTTCCGGGGCAACGAATATGTATAGCTTCTACTTTCGACATGGCCCAACTCAAATTCCAGAGAAGTCTTGGTAGCGCGAGAATCTGTAACAGTTTGTCTCTGTATCGAAGCCCGCCAGTTTCCATTTGTGGTACAAGAGAGATATTGTGTCTGGTGAAAGGAATACAATCAGCTGGAGGTGCCTGATTTCGTAACGGAGCAGCAATGACCACCTTATTAAAAAGGTCAGCCCAAATGTCGATTTCACGAGTATAGGGGCCATAGCCGTATAGAGTTTTCTCCATTCTGTAGTGAATAGTGTTTGTCACGATTAATAAATCCATATAATTCCTTTTCTTATTATTTCTCATTCCTCCTCTGGATTAGATGTCTTCCTGATCACTTGTTCAAACTGAAGAATTACCGTCACAATTTTTCACCATTCATGGCTATTAAAAATTCTTGAAGGTCCAACACGAGGAAAATTTTCCACAGAGAAGTCAAACCGAGGAATGAATCTTAGATGATTTGCCCACTTGAACAGGTTTCTGAAATTCCTTAGTAATTTTTTTATTAGGAATTGTTCCCAAAAAAGCAAGCCCAAGAAACAGGCCTGAAATTCCATCCACCCCAGTCACGGTGAGACCAATAGTCATATACCCTACAATCCCGATGAGAGGAATGACCTGACCAGTTAACCTTCGGTAATGGAGGGTTTTGAAAATCAGTTTACCCATAAAAATGGCGAGCAACGTCAAGCCTATCATACCGGTTTCAACGCCGACGTGCATATATACGGCATGCCAAGCCATTTCATGTCCTTTTTTAAACATCACCTCTCTATCCACCCATGAATAATGAGCGTAGGCCTCCTTCCCAAGACCAGGCCCAACCCCCCAGATCGGAGAATCGGCTAAAACTTTCGGAAAGAGGAACCACATCTCTGAACGTCCGGAGGTCTTTGTTTTCATGTTCCTTTCGGAATCGGTAAGCTTTTCAAACCACTCCGAGGCCTTTCCCCCGCTCTCAGTTTGCAGAAATACCGCGAGCACGCATACCATTAAGAAAAGCGCAACGAAAATTTTCCTTCTTTGTTGAGACTGATAAAAAACCGCCACAACGATACCGACAAATGCAACAAGCCCGGCACCTCGCGAAGTAGATAAAAGCAATAAAACCCCGCACATGGCAATCAGGACATTTTTGACAATTTTTGAATTCTGCAAATAAAGCCATTTGGCATTATCTGCTACAGCCAGAAGCAGGACCAAGGCAACAGGAAGTGCAAACGTAATGGCGTTTCCCATTTGCTCCCCCTCGATATCAGCCATTCCCAAACGTTCTCCCTGTCCAACCATCCCAATGGCCACTGCGGAAATTGAAATACTTAAACCCATTAGACCAGTAGCCAAATATTTAGGGTAGAGCGATAAAAGATAAATACTCCCAACACTGCACAGCAGCTCCATGACACGAAAATTGGAATAATATTGCCCCGTCAAAAACACAGATATGAGCCAATATCCGGTCCCAACAATAAAAAACCACCTGAGGAGATGATTATCCCAAAGCCTTGAAAATTCTTTAGGAGAACGGGCGACCCAAAAAATTAACCCCAATCCAAGCACAAATAACACCGAATTATAGAAAAAGAATTCGCGGGTATACGAAAGAGCAGGCAATGTCGCAACGGTTAACGCCACGAACGCCGGAATTTTTCTTTTCAGTCCATACAGTGCGAGAAAGGCAAACAACAACATGAAACACCAGATACTTCCGGCTCTTAACTGACCAAGCCTTATCAAAATCAAGGCCGGGAAGGTGCAACATGCCACCTGTAACAGAATAAACCTATCCAGCTTGCCTGGCTGAACAGAAACTTTTCTTTTCAGCTGTTGGATGGTGCCGGAAGGTTTAACTCCTTGAGAAAGGCCTGTGGTTGAAGAGTTCATGGTCATACTTCAAAAAGATGATAAAAGCAGCATCTTATTCAACATTCACCTCATGTTGAAAACGAAAGGCCTTTCGGTAAACCGGGCTTCCTCTTCCTCGTCATTTCCCCAATTGTTTACTGGGAATCCATCCGTGGTTGGTGCCAAATGGATCCCCACCACCAACCTGCGGGGATAACGACAGGTATGCTTTCGGCATTAAACCACATGCCCAATGGTATCTGGCACTGCCTATCAACTGATATCAAAATTTTTACACATTGGAACTTTCTGCTCTCCTTAAAACCAGTCTATCCTAGCCCTATCAAGTGTGTGCGGAAATTAGGGGATTACCAGAGGAAGGTTTCGTTTAATTAAAGACTCTTGAGAAGTATATTATTCAACTGATTGCTTAACGTAACCCATGAGTACTGATCCCCCCCTACTATTCCCTCACCTTGACCTTCAATACGTTTATTTAAATAAGTAGCCATACCACCGATATTGTCTTTTTGGAAAACATGTACTCCCTTGCAATTCTCTAACAGGGCTGCATCACTCTCCAATGGACAAATAAGCAGAATCGGACTTCCCAAACCCAGCGGCTCAAAGACTTTCCCAGTGACCATTCCCTGATCGGCAATCGTGACCTTGTCGGGTATTGAAGTAATCACCACACTCACATCGGCACCGGCAACAGCGGCTAGCGCGTCACTGCGGGGAACTTTTCCATGGAGTTTCACGTTTTCCATAACCCCACATCGCTCAGCTTCCTCTCTGACATGGTCTCCCATTTGCCCATAATAATGTAAAAACCACTTTCCATTTTCTTCACCCCTCAATTCCTTCAAATGCTTAAGAGCAGCCATGAGAGGGGCAATCACCCGCTTGGGAGGATAGAAATTTCCAGCATAAACAATGGTGAAATAAGGAAATTGGACAGGTTGTACCTGGCTCAATTCTTCCGGGTCGAAGCCATTTGAAATGACGTGAACTTTGCCTTTGAGATCATATCGTTTTTGTAAATCCAATGCCCATGAAGGAGAAACGATGGTGACAGCCGCACTCTTTTGGAGAAGCTGTTGCTCTTCATTGATGGTTTTCTGAAATTTTTGAAGCTTCGCATGAGGATTATTTGTCCACGGATCACGGTAATCAAGGACATACGGCCGATTCAGTTTATCCGACAACCATTTGGCCAATCGAAAGCAGCAAAAAGGCTTTCCACTCACCAGAATGATATCTACGTCCTCTTTTACCAGGGTTGAACAGGCTCGTTTGGCTTCATTGATCCAGCCGATCTCCCGATCAATCCTCCACTTGCTGGCGATCTGTCGACATACCGCTCCCACAAACCATTTGATTCCAGAATTCTCGCAATTCAACGATCCAGGCGAAAGAAACCGCCAGCCATGCCCTGTAGATAATCGCTGGATGCCTTCTTTGTTGAGCGCAAGATTTGTATTCTCAATTTCGCTCGAGTCCCCCAATCGCCACAAATGAGGATCTGGCGTCACAACGGTAACATCCCAACCTAAACGGGAGAGGTATTTGGCGATATTCCAGGTTCGCACACAGGCAATACCATTTAATGGGGGGAAATAATACGCCAGAAATAAAATTTTGTGTTTTTTGAGTGGCAACTATTTTGTCCTTTTCCATTAATGAGCAAGAACTGCTGTTTAATTGAACCTTATTCCGTTCTAGCCAGACTTTCTTCTAAGGAAGATTTTCCCGGCGTAAACTCCTTCACTCATGCGATTTCTGACCTTCGGAATTCCTCGAGCCTTTCCTAGTAACAACTCATTTATGGGGTGTTCTTTTAGAATGGTTTTAATTTCTTTTGTTAAAAATTGAGATATTAATTCATTACCACTGGGTGAATAGTGGCCCTTAAAGTAGCTTTGATAGTTTTGAAGAATGGAATCATTTTTAAAAGCTCCCAGAGCATCAATATACTTTAGATTTTGAGCATTGAGTTTTTCTAAAATGGATTGGTAGCGAACTGTTTTATTAGCTTTAAGACGAATAACATCCTCTTCGTGAGGCAAAATAACAATAATTGGAATTTTTCCATCATCCAACACTTCTTTGTAAAACGTTTCGAAAATTTTAATTGTAATCTTAAACGCCTCTGACTTTACATTGTAAACACCATTTAAGTCGGTAATGTCATTTTTTTCAAAAATTTTGTTTCCAATCATTTTGGTAAGACGAACCAAAGCCAAAAAGTCAAAAGGACCTTCATGATAGCCCGCATGGTAGTGATAATCTTGAGCGCCCAATAGTTTAAACATAGCGTGGGGTTTATCCAGCAATGCCTTGTAATCTCCTGGCGTCCTTAAAGGATTCGGTATTAAAGTAAGTTTTTCATCAACAACTGTAAATCTGGGTTTGGCAAGGGGTAGAGAAGTTCCACTATCATAAAAAGGCCTATAGACATTCACATGCCTTTCAATATTCTCAGACATCAACCCTATAAGAACCACATCCGCATTGAATTTTTTTCCCAAAGATTGGTACCGTAAAAAAGCTTGATCCGTGCCATATCCAGGCACGCCAAAATTTAAGACCTGAAATTCCGGATTAGCTCGTTCCATATAATTTTGCCAAGTCTCGTGATTCCCCACCTGATCACCATGGGTAAAAGAATCCCCAAATGTGGCAATACGAATCCTATCGGAGGGGGGAACCATACTATAATCCTCGTTTCCACGAAGTCCTTGAGAATTTGATCGATACCCCCTATAGTTTTTATTCGGTGCTATGGACCAGCCAGTAAAACTATCAACTTGTGTATACATGAACTCATTCTTTATTATTTTAGTCGTAATTTTGGAGTGCTGTTCACTCATCTCTTTTGAATGGATAGGGACATAGTGGACGCGTTTAAATTTGGAAAGCGCATAGAGCCCACCATAGGAAATAATTTCTAATAGCACGAAAAGGACCACAAGGGTGCTAAGTAAAAATGCAAAATATTTGATATGAATTTTCCCCATGCCAATGATCCTCGCCGAAAAAATTGACGGTCAACTAAGCAGCAGGCATGCTCTACTGGTAGCAATGCCGGCGCTGGGTTGTAACATACCTTTCTTTAGACCCTATTCGCCTTAAATGATTATGAGACAGCGGTTTTCCTACCGCAGTTGATGTAATTCCCGCAGATTTAAACGGATTGCTGCGAGCCCTCAGGCTGCACCGTCAATAATTGCTCATACAACGCCACCAGCCGATCGCTTAGGATTTTTATATCATAGTCCGTTTCCATCCGCACACGCCCGGCTCTTCCCATATCCGGCCATTTTTCTGAATGATCAATCAGGAACAACAGTCGATCGACCAAGGCATTCGCATCGCGTTCCGGCACTAGAAAACCTGACACACCATCTTCCACGATTTCGGGAATGCCACTATGTTGAGTGCCAATCACAGGCAACCCTAAGGCCATGGCTTCTTTTATCGCATTGGGAATGCCTTCCTGATCACCGTCTTTAGCCGTCACACTTGGGGCGAGCAGTATATGCGCGTCTTGCAATAATCGAATGACTTCCTCATGATTTTTCCACCCTAATAACTGCACATATTCCTTGAGATCTCTCTCCTCAATTAATCGCTCCAGGTCACCTCGTAATTCGCCCTCTCCAATTACGGAATAGTGAATCGATCTTCCCGATCTGACTATTTTTTCGATTGCTTGAATGGCATAGGCAATGCCTTTCTTTTCAACCAATCGGGCAATGGTCATCACGTGTATTGGCTCACCCTCGCAAAGCGTCTTGGGTGAGAATTTGAGTTTTTGACAATCAATACCAGAGGGTAAAACGACAATTTTCGCGTCATCACATCCTTTTTGGACAATGAGATTTTTAAGGGAATTACTGACCGGCAAGAAAAGATCCCCTTCCCTAAATAATTTCCCATACAAATCAGGGCTTTTATGGATCGATTTTGTCGCATCAAACCCGCGAAACGAAGTCACCACTTTGGCAGTTTTGGCCACCACCTGCTTGACATTTAAGCCTTCCTGGCCATAGGTACCAAATTGACAATGAATGATGTCAAATGGCCCTTTACCCAAAAATGGAATAATTTGATACAGAAGCGACAATGAAGCGGCTGTTCTTCCGTATCGAAAAACATTCAATGATCTCAATATTGGGACGGGATATTTTAAAATATATTTCAGGATAAGATGCAATCCCTTGGCGAATCGTAAAGTTTTATTTTTCGGAATGACTTGATAGCTGGTACGTTCCTGTAAGTGATATTTTTCCAGGTCTTCTGAAATTTTCATAACGTCCCTAGCTCTTCCGGCAAAAACATTTACCTCAAGTCCAGCCTCCATCATTCCTACAATTTGGTTTTGAATAAATGTTTGAGTAGAAGAGGGAAATTGGCGCACTATATACGCAATTTTCATTGTCTATCCTAGAATATTTTTTTTGGGGACACTTCTTACCTAAATGGACGGTTTGGAACTATGGTCCATTTTGGGGAAATGCGTAAAGGAATACCAAATAATTCCAACGGTTTTAGGATCTTCAATGCTCACACCGCAACACAAAAATCCCTCGCCTTGTTGCTTTTTGAAACATTTCATTTACCTCTGACAAGCTCTGAAGCAGAACAATCAACCGAATACCCGCCCGTTTCCCGGAAAATGGTTTTTTGGGCCTCCTTTATTTCTTCCGGATCGATTTTTTCAATAGACCTGTCATACATATACAGTACATCCATAAATTCAATGTAATAAGGACTGGAATCAAGCGCATTGGTTAATCCTAATCGCAGGAGAAATTTCCTGAGTACAACAAAATTATTTTTTATGTACGGCACTAACCATGTTAATCGCATTTGTTGATACAAGGTGAGAAAATCCTTAAGATTTGTCACCTGATAATTTTCAGAAAAACAACTAATAGTTAAATCCCTATCAATCCATCCTCCAGGATAGGCAAGCCTGGGAAACTGACGTCGAACCGCCCAAAGAGCCTTTTTTACACCTCTTGTCAGCACTGCATGCATCACTATTTCAGCCTTGGACCGTGATTTTTTTCGTAATTTCATCCACATGAATAGAAATATTTTATAGAGTGCATCTGCCGGTTGATGCTCCAACACTCTTTTCAGCGAATTTACCCCCTTTTCCAACATTTCAGCATAGATTGTATTTTGAGGGATCACATGCCTAAGGCGATAGAGTACGGTTAATGCCTGGACATGTGTATTGATGCACAACGAATTTCCAGAAGATTTCCCAAATAGAGTAGACTGAAAATGTATACGTTTATCCTTAAACTCCGTTGTATCGTGCAAAAACCATAGATTCCCGTCGTCAAGTTGCTCCATGAGGTGTCCAACCACAAATGTCATTCCACGTTCTGCGGCTTCTACCCATATGGACTCATCAGTTTTTTCATGTTGGGAAATGAGCAAATGAATGCCGTCAAGATGAAATCGGGCATGGGTTTCCATTTCATCGGTCCAAAACCCATGCCCCCATTCCCCCTTTGGTGACATGTCTAATAACACAGAATACGCAATGACATTTTGCATGACGTCATACAATTTCTTGCCGGTCTCCCTATTCAAAAAACCGAAATAACTCCACCATGTATATGCACACTGCTGGCATTTATATCGCTTATTCATTCCTTTATGACCACGAGGATCATAAATACTTCCGTTGATCAAATACTTCCAGATATCAGAGGGTTTGTTAGCAAAAAACCAATCCGATTTTCGATACAAACATTGCTCAACGGTATTTAAAGATTTTATTGTTTCGATAAATTCCCCATTCTCATCCTCGATCAACACATATGGAACATTGGCTTGCTCGCCTGGCATTCCCAAAAGAAACAGGTGCAACTGAATGCCTGTATCCACCTCCCAATGCCAGGGAAGAAATGGTTCCTCTGGCGCTGACATACGTTGAAACTTGTCGAAATGACATTTTACAGAAGCGGAAGGCAACCACACCGTAAAGAGTTTTTTTTCATATTCAACTTTCAACAGTATTCCAAATTCATTCCCACTAAACACTCTTAAGACTCTGCCCGAGCTTGAAAAGGTAATGCGGCCGGCCCCCTCCTCTGCGGAAACTTGCAGGAAATGTATTTCCAACTTGTGGTTTTTATGAATATCCACCAATTTTGAGCAGCATTCATCAACATAATATTTTACGCGTGAAAAATCAGTCGACTGAAAAATCCTTTCTTCTCTATGGCCTTTTCCAAAGAATATATCCGTAGGATATATTTTGTTTCGTGAAGTCATATCACTCCTTATAAACTGGCGCAAGGTATTGGGATCGAATACCTGGGCTTTCCCTAGGTCGCATATCCCAAAGGGCTAATGAATTGCTTTATCTTTCTTTTTACCGCCTTCCACCCATCAAGAGCAGCATATTTTAAAAACCGTCTGATAGAAAACAGATACCCACATTTCCTAAAAATCAGGAAAATGGCTTTCAAGCGGTTGCTCATGACCTTCTCTTTTTTGGCCAGATTATAATTATGCCTGAAGATAAAATTTCTTCCCGCTCTTCTTAAACTTAACGCCATCTTCTTTTCAGAAGCCAAATCACACATTACATCTACCAACAGAAATGATTCTTCGCACCACTCTTTGGTTTTCACGGAGGAAGACATTTCATTCGGATGCTTCCGGTTACTGGCTTTACTTTCTTGAATATCATTTCGGCCATACCGAAAAGACACCTTTGCGACTGCCATGACATCCAAGAATAAATTATGCTTGGAATGCATGCCGCCCATTTCCTTTAATCGTTTCGTATTCCATAAGGTGCTGCAGAGATAAATACCTGTCTTAAAGGATAAATACGCCAAAAGAAATTCTTCTGTTGAAAGCCCACCCACTTTATTGGGCCATTCCCCTAAACACTTGCCATCCGGATCAATATAGCGAGTTCCTGTTCGGATTACCCCAATATCCATAAGGGAATAATTAACGGTTTTCATACACGCATCAACAAAATCCTCATCAATAAGATCATCATCCTGTAATAGTAAAAAATAATCTCCTCGTGCTTGTTCTACACAAAACTTGAAATTCCTGAAATGGCCAATATTTTGACTATGTTTTACATATTGTATGCGAGGATCATTAAATTCGTTCACCACACTTTCGGTATGATCAGGCGAGCAATTATCTGAAACGATAATTTCTAAATTTTTATAGGATTGGTCTATCGCGCTTCGCAGAGTGTGCTTCAGGTACGTGCCGGCTCGATTGTAGGTTGGGATGGCAATCGTGACGAGGGGCTTTTCCTGATGGAGCATATTGGACCTCTTCAAATGAGTAAAAACTTCAATGTCAGTTGACCGGTAAGCTCAAGTGCTACTCAAAATGCAATTTTAGCCGAAAATGTACCAAATGCCATTCCTGCATGTGTCGGCGATGATCCATGTGACCCGAACCTAAAATGGATTTCCAAATTTTGATTGATTGACCCTCTCCGTCGTCCGACAGAAGTCAGCCCCGATCTATCAAAAAAGTTGCCAGAAGGTCATCCTGGGAAAAAGGAAGGATCTCGTCGAGTCGTCCGATTCTCGGCTGGGCACAGATCCTTCGCCGTTGGCTCAGGATGACAACTTAGCCAATTGTGTCGGTGGCTTAATAGGATTTTCTTTGCTTTTCTAAGTTTTTTGCTGGCTACTGGTAATGTTTATTCATCCATAGGGATAAACTGAGCAGAGGCCATAGCCCCCATGAATAATTGCTCCGACCATCGAGATGCAGATCATATAGTTTTCGAAGAGCTTTCTTATTTACTTCCACCCCCAACATTTCATCTCGTTTCAGTAGACTTTCCTCAACCATTTCCCGGAGAGAAGTACGCAACCATGCTCCCATAGGCACCTCAAAACCCCGCTTTCCTTGAGTCTGTTGTTTAGTATATTTGGATAAGACCTGACGTAAAACCATCTTCCCCATTTTGTGCTCCACATCAAGGCACTGATGCCAGTCCGTTTGTGCCGCTATTTCAATTACCTCCTTATCGAGGAGGGGCACCCGAACTTCCAATGAATGAAACATGCTTGCCCGATCCACTTTCATCAAGACATAAGGTAAATGACATTCGAATTCGGTAATCCGCGAATATTGTGCTGCACGATATGGATCGCAACTATGGTATTCAAAAGCCGTATAAGCCTTTGGCCAAGAGGGCAATGAAGGAAAAATTTGGTTTAACCATTTCTCAGAAAGATGGGTGAGCATAAGACGATGATAGCTTCCGAGGGAAGATTGATTGAGATGGTTATAATTTCCATATTGCAGAACTCTCTTCAAGCCCCGCCACACCCAACGGCACCAGAAAGGATACCGAAAATCCCTTGCATTTCTCACCAAGGAGCCAAAGCGACTTGTGTACCCCCAAAACAATTCATCACCCCCATCGCCGGAAAGCATGACCTTGTAATTTTGACTGGCCAGGCGGGATACCATCATGGTAGGGAATAGAGAATAATCTCCAAACGGCTCTCCACAGCTTTCTATCACATCATCCAAGAAATCAACCGCTTTGGCAGGGTCCATACATTCAATCCTATGTTTAACCCCAAACTCTTTCGCATAGGCCATGGCATCCTGTGTTTCATCCGTGGCTTTTTCACCGGTTCCGATTGTAAAGACCTCAACGGGCCCTGCACTCACCGACCTCATTTTTGCGACGACCAGCGGTGAGTCAATACCTCCGGAAAGGAAAGCTCCCACCGGTACATCACTGATCAAATGCCGTTTCACAGCCCCTGTGATTGCCGAATCCACCGCTTCCAATGCTTCCTGCCCTTTCAATTTCGGTGTGTCGTACTGTGGAAACTTAAAATATCGTCCCCTCTCTACCTGTCCATCCGCCATAAATTTGACCCAGGAACCAGGCTCAAGCATGTGGGAATCCCTCATGAGGGCATAAGGTGCAGGAATATAGGCCAACCGCAAGTAAAGACCCAGTGCTTCGGGTGACACCTCAAGATTGTGGCTCAAGGGATGCGCCAATATTTGATTATATTGTGACGCAAATACCATTCCTTCAGACCTCTTAAGATAATAGAGCGGTTTCATCCCGGCATGGTCCCGAGCTAACAGCAATCGCTTTTTCACTGAATCAAAAAACCCTAAAGCAAACATCCCGTTAAACCGTTCTAAGGCAGATGTTCCCCATTCCATCAGGGAGTACAGTACAACTTCAGTATCACTGGTTGACCGGAATTTTACTCCACGACCTTCTAATTCTTTCCGTAAGTGCTGAAAATTATATATCTCCCCATTAAAGACGAGCGTATACCGACCATTAGGAGCGGTCATAGGTTGGTGGGCATTCATGCTTAAATCAATGATGGCCAAACGGCGAAAGACCATCGTACAAGTCCGATGATCGGTCCAGATTCCTTGGTCATTGGGTCCCCGACGTGCCATCAAAGCACTAATTTTTTCCCAATCGGCTTCAGGCCCTAACGCCTGATTAAACCGTAATTCTCCAGCTATGCCACACATGTACTATCCTATTCTCTCGAGGAACAAGAATTTCAAGATGAATGTTGGCAATGTCATTAAATTCATTATCATAGATTTCCGGAATGTCATTCCTTCTCGCTGGCATATAATTCTTCGTAAAGGGAAAAAGCCTTCAGATATTCTTGGATATAATGCATCACATTTAGGTTATTATCTGTCATTTCACGATCTATTAATCGAGACATCATCTCAAGATAATAAATCCATCGATAGTTTTTTTCTAACGCTTTCAGGCTGCTTGAAACTTCCGGAGCCTTTGCGGTTAATTCCGAAATGACCATCGGCAATGCTTTCTGTATTTCTGAAACCAACACACTTACTGACACGTCCCTACAAGCGGGTCGATAAAAAAAATAACTGTAAAAATCAAACAATGCACTCCGATATCCAGCCCCTTCCCAATCAATTATTTTCATTCCATGCTGGGTATTCAGCATATTGGCTGGAACAAAATCTCCATGGGCAAACACCCAAAAAATTGGGAAATTCCCTTCCGCTTGGAGTCGACGAACGATGTCCTCAATAAATGATGTAATTTTTTGATACTCCGCTCCAGTGGATCCCGGCTTTGACAAGATTTTTGATTGTAATCCCCTGGTCATATCCAGAGCATGTTCTACAGAGTTTTGAGAAATTGGTTCCTGAAACAGCATCAAACTTATCAAATGCTGAAGAATTTCATTGAAAAACTTTTCTAATAACGCTCCTGAATCCAAAGGCTTATAGGAGGAATCCAAAGATCCATTCACATATTCTTCTTCATACCATCTTTCCTCAATACTCCACTTTTTTATGGAAGAAGCAAATTCGATACGGGAAACCACCTTCAATATGTCAATTTCATCGCGAATAGCGGAAGAATTTACATGGTGATCGAATACTTTGATTGCCACCCCTTTATGAAAATCGAATATTTTGTACCCCTGATGAATGGGCACACATATTTGACCATAGCACGGCAATTCAACAACCTTTTTCCTACTTAACAATTGAAACTTATAACCCAAAAAATAACTAAGACATCTGACATTTCTTTTCACAAATCCTAGATAACTCTGCAACTGCTTTACAAACAACCTGCCACGAGAAGTCTTTGGGTCAAATCTTACTATAGGTGTTAAGGAATCTTTTACGAAAAACAACATCCATGCAAAAACAAGAATGTTTTGCTGTAAACAAAAAAGCCGCTTCTTCTCGCTCGGCAACTTAATAAATTGAAAAACGAATGACTGATGAGAACTCATCTTCTAATTTTCGAATCTATTTTTTTTGAGATCGGCAAGATCAAGCGGATGCTTCCATCAGATCAATATATCTGTGATTCATCCTTGAAATGCTATGGATTACCGGATTATCTGGAGTGAATAGAAAGGCAAGTTGCATAGTGGAGTATAGAAGAAGGAGCGAATCCTAGGGAGAAAATAAATAGGTTATATTCCTCGGTCTAGACTTCGGTCTTTTCTGCGTGTGCTTCTTTTGGAATAAATTGCGTTTCCCACTTTAAAAGGGGCCTGACTACTCCCGGGATATGTCCGACAGAATCACCACGAGCCCCATTACCATCCATACTATCAATCACATGAAATGCCACAACATCATTAACCTTCAGGCGCTTCACCGACGGATTTTCTGTGCCTATGGTCGGCCCGATAAAATATCTCCCCTCGGAAAGCAAATTCCCGGGGATTACGGACGTACTCACGTATCGCCCAATGGGGCGCCGCTTCTGTCTCCAGGCTAGATCATTTTCAAGCGGTAAAAACGCTTCAATTCCTTCTTCATTAAACACATGATAATAGATCCGCAGCACATAGCCTGGTTGCAGTACCTCATACTCTATCTCGATTCGAATAGGTTGACTAATATCCGCAACGTCCGACACCAGGCCATCTTGTGTCCGCACTCTTACTCCGCATAATCGAACGACTTCATCTCCAGGTGCCTCCATGACATTAGGCCATCTACGCTCAGCTTTGGTACATTTATCGGAATTCATGTAACTGGTGATGACTTCATGAGTTGGACCATCCTCCCGCACTTTCCCACCTTCGAGCAGAATAGACCTGGAACATAGACGGGTGACAGCCGGCATATTGTGCGAGACGAACAGGACGGTGCGGCCATGGTGACCGACCTCCTTCATTTTATCCAGGCATTTCTGTTGAAAACGTGCGTCACCGACTGCCAACACCTCATCGATTATCAAAATCTCCGGCTCCAGATGAGCGGCCACGGCAAACGCCAGGCGCACTTTCATGCCGCTCGAATACCGTTTCACAGGGGTATCGATAAATTTTTCAATTCCGGAGAAATCCACAATTTCATCAAATTTCCTGTCGATTTCTTTCTTCCGCATGCCTAAAATGGTGCCATTCAGGTAGACATTTTCTCTCCCTGTCAGCTCCGGATGGAATCCGGTTCCAACCTCGAGAAGACTTGAAATCCTTCCACGAATCGTGACCTGCCCACTGGTTGGATAGGTAATTTTCGACAGAATTTTCAGAAGAGTCGATTTGCCTGCGCCATTGCTCCCGATAATACCGATAATTTCCCCTTCTTTTACCTCAAACGAGACATTTTTGACAGCCCAGATGACATCGGGAGGATTGGTATCTTGGTCGGGATTCACATCGTCGAATTTATAGAGGGAGCGATAGACCCGGTAATTCTTGAGAGGATTTTTAATGAAATTCACTACGGTGTTAAATAAATTATCCTGGATGGTCTCTTTCAATCCGATCCGGTAGCACTTACTGATATTTTCAATTTTGATGGCGAGATTTCGATTATTCATGTTTTTCCTGATACTGGTCTGGTTCCTTAAATCACATCCACAATGATACGCTCCATCCGCTTAAAATATACCGCTCCACTGATGACCAACAGGACCGCTGTCACTGCTCCAGGCCATATGTACAGCCAGGGGATGGGGGTACCTAGCAAACACGCTCTGAATCCCTCTATGACACCTACGAGTGGATTGAACGAGTACAGCAACCGATATCCCTCCGGTATCGATGATGCCGAATAGACGATGGGGGCAGTATACATGAGCATTTGAATAAAAAACGGCATGGCTTGTTTGATATCACGAAATCGGATAGCCAGTGAAGATAGCCACAATCCTATACCCAACGGAACAGCCATCATCATGACTACCAGCACGGGGAAAAGCAGGAGATTCCATGTGGGAGACACGCGAAAGTACAACATGATGCAGAGGACAATGAACAGGGAAATTCCAAAATCAACCAGCTTCGCCAAAATGGGTGTAATGGGAAATATGATTCGAGGGAAATAAATCTTCCCCAAGATATTCGATCCCTGAAGGAGGCTTTGACTCGATTGCGTGAGCGCCTGTGACATATACGTCCAGGGGATTACTGCCACACTTGAAAATAAAATATAGGGAATTCCCTCCGTTGGCAGTTCCGCGACTTTTCCAAAAATAACCGTGAAAATCAAAATTTGCACAAGAGGTTGAATGATTGCCCATGAAAATCCCAAAACAGTCTGCGCATATAACGCCTTAATATCGCGCCAGGTGAGAAAATAAAACAGATCTCGATAATCATTCAGCTCTTTAAAGTTAATGATGTTCCAGCCGGAATCAGGTCCAATAATGGTTACGACATCGGCACTGGAGCATGCAGTTTCTTCTGTATTCTTCATTTTGCTTCCAAACATATTATTCCTTCGTTTTGGCACGAATTTGGATTCGTTTCACGATAACAAACCCGACACTCTTATTTTAAATTGCTCTCGCCCTTCCACGTCATCTGATTATAAAGGATCGGAGACTTTTATTTCCGTTAACGGCTACTATTCGTGGAATAAACTTCGACGGAGCTCCAACTACTGGCGGTCAAAACCTTTCGCTGTTAACATTTGCCTCTTGGAAATGAACAGACTTTGCTTAAAAGCTGCCTTTCAATGGTTCAAGCTTTTCCAGGCATAAACTGAATACCATAATCTGGGGCAGTGTAATAGCTAAAATTCATCGGACCTGTTCTTTTCGTGCCAATGAAACACCACATCACAAACCACTCTATTCCCATAGGGGGTATGATGCCCATAGTCCCTATATTCAAACCAGAGTTCATTCCTCTTTTCAGGAACATAAATCTGATCGAATGAATCAATAATTTCAATAGCATATTTTTCTGCATATTTCTTAATAAGCCCTCGTTCATGCTGCCTTCTTTCAAAACCTTCCTCAAGAAAGATCCCAGGGCCATACTGTAGCAAGACCACCTTTGATTTTGTCCCCGTAAGATTAGCAAATCGTTGAAAGGAAAAATCAATGATCTCTTCAATATCGGCAGCATTCTCCCCTGGAATTTCATATCTCCCGTCATATTCAAAATTCCATCTTTTCTGAAAAATTGGCAACAAATGCCTTTGCAGGATCACCGAATATCCAAGGACCCACATAAAATCCGGGGAAGCATCAAAATCCTCTGGCGGCACCACCAACGTTTTTCCTTCCACCGTGGCGATATGCGGTTTTGGAAAATTCGACCGAACCATTAATCGATCCCGACGAAAATCTGGTCCAACCGTAATCGACCAAATAAGGGTGTCGAATGGTCCATGATTGGCAACGGCCTGTTCCGCTCTCAAGAGGGCTTGGGCGGCTCCATAGCCACCCACTCCGCCATTCCAAACCTCATGCCCTGTTTTATTTGCAAAACAAGCCGGCCACGTTTGAGAGTTATGCACCTGATCCCCAAAGGTGAAACTATCGCCCACGGTTAACACTTTTTTTCCGGAATGATCACTCACATTCACATTGCTGCCATCGACATTACGACGAAAACCGTGGCGGTCAATAGAGACCTGCACGTTATCCCAAAAGGGTGGATGATGAATGATCCCACTAAAACCCGGATTGGGCTTATACCCAAGGACGGGATCGTGGGTGGTAAGGCCAAGCATTCTATTTTCATGGAAAAAATTGAGCCTGGTCCATAATGATCCATCGCATTGCCCTGTCAGACAAGATTTGACGGTAGAATATGTCCTTAACCCGATTTCGGCGAGGACAAAAATTAGAATCACCACGCCAATATTAATGAGGAGAATTTTAATCCAGTTTTTCAATATTTTCACGCTCGAATTTAGCTGATATCTTGGACAAGAGGCCTAGCTGCTCAACCAAGATGAGAAAAGCATAATTCATTCCTTTCTTTATATGGACTGGGTATTGATTAATTTATGAATATTGCTGGCATTCCTATCAATTAAGATCTTGAAGCCGATGAGCATTAACCATCCGCTGCAGATTCGTATGGAAATACCTTCAGTCGACGCTAGGCAAAACCATCAATCGAATCAACCTTTCCTCATATCATATGAGAAGTTACG
Source organism: Nitrospira sp. T9 (assembly GCF_052156535.1). Taxonomy (NCBI): domain Bacteria; kingdom Pseudomonadati; phylum Nitrospirota; class Nitrospiria; order Nitrospirales; family Nitrospiraceae; genus Nitrospira; species Nitrospira sp. T9. The sequence goes on along the minus strand of NZ_JBQKUP010000026.1, from coordinate 16,038 downwards.
AATTCCTCACCCAGGGATAACCCTCTGGCTGAAACTTTGGAGGGTTGGAGGGATAATTTTTCCCAATCTCTGCTGTAGCGTTTTCAGACTATTTTCCTTATATATCGTCCCGAAATGCTCCTACCCTTAGGCTTTTCAGATTCCCCTTATATCGCTACACGTGTTTCACTGCCATTCCGCATACATTTTACTTAGGGGGTTCAGGCATACTTTCACACTTTAATGTGGAACCCCCATCCATCCGAGCTCCGAACAAAGAGGGGCAGCTGACTGGGCCCGTTCAACAACCGATCCGCCAATATCGCGCATCCCTGCGGTCATTGAAAAATGGTATGGGATAAAAGGTTGAGAATGGGTTAGCCAAATTCCAAAACAACCGGGGCATTTTATACGAAATTTTTTGACAGGATTCGACCGATCAGCCGGTTATTGAACCAGTTTTTTTCCTTCTGAATAGGTCTTACACGGTATGGAACTGGGTCCACATCTTCCATCAACCGCTGCCATCCATTGCCCATTCATGAAATGCGGATCGACATGGTGCATGCCGTACGCATTCCATCCTTCTCCTGACATCGTGACGACAGGTTTTTCTGAAACAATTTTCTCTTTATAGGTGGTTTTCGATAATTCTTCTATTTCAAAGGCGAACACCTGAATGCCGTAACGTGGCTCAGTATCTTGGGTGAACCGATAAATCCGACCCTCATGAACGAGAACCCTTCCGCCCGGCCTGGCGATATGCTTATTTAATTTTATGATCGGATTCATCGGATGAGGCCTCCAATCCCCCATTAGCTCGTCAGCATAATAGAGGTTTAAGGCATCATTTTGTGGATTGGTATAAAACAACCACCAGACATTCTCATATCGAAAAATTGAGGGATCCACATAATGCTCCCCATTGAAAATGCTTTTCACAAATTGCCATTCCGCAGGAAACGACTTGGCCCGGTACAGCCTGATCGAGAGATCCTCATGGCTCTCCAGTATTAAGTAATCATTGTTTTCCCATTCAAACACGTAGGGATAAGATAAGTGGAACGGTTCATTGATGAGAATGTTCTTGTATTTCCATTCTTTCCCATCCTCGCTTTCGGCATACCCAATGTCCCCCTGGTTATTGGCACGATTCAACATTTCAAAAAACAGATAAAAACGACCATCTTTGATGGTCATAAAGGGATCGGCAACAAATTTGGCATCGGCATCCGTCACATCCTTTGCCGTAAGAACGGGATTCGAGATGTCTTCCGGATCATGCAATTCAAATGGGGAAACACCCGTGTAAATGCCAATCGACCAGGGACCGGAACCAGCATTCTCCCCCTGCGAACCTAAAAAGCCACGGACCACCCCCAGGTATGGAGAACTCACCCTCCAGATCAATGCCCCTATTACCAGGCTCATGATGATTATCCCAACAAATAGAACTGGAGACAGTCTAAATTTCCTCATTAATGCCATATCCTTCCACCGAAGCATGGTTGTAGAAGGGCATCACGCTCAATTTCCTGTCTGGGTATGGGAGCATAAAATTTTTAGCCCTTTGTCCCCCTCACAGTTAAATCCCAACACTGGACGCAACCATTGCCAGGAAATTTATGTACACTATCTTCTCTTTCAAAAATAAGGAGGAGGCTAGTCCTTTTTTTAAAATTTCTTCCACATCACTAATTTTCCAGAGCCCCAATGATTTATCCTTGTACTCCCCCTTTTTGGTCTTTTGAGTGCAATGTTCCACAAGAAGGGATTGGGGGGGAGGAAAATGGAAAGGACCCGCTTCAAGATTCAGGGGCCTCCATTGGCCGGTTACTATGTCGCAGTTTGCCTTTCGCTCGGGAAATGTGGTTGTGAGCAAATAGGATGATTCACTCCGACTCATGTTCTTCAACGCCATGATAATATTCGAAAAGGAAAAATGCCCTAAACAATCACGACAAAAAATAAGGTCAACTTTGGGCAAGTCACTTCGCAGGAGATTGAGCTTGGTGAAAACGATATTATCCGTCTGATATAATTGTTGATTACGCTCAACTAATTCTCCAACTATATCTGCTCCTGTATAATGCACACTCTTCAAATCCACCATTTTCATCCAGAAAAAATCGCCACAGGGTATATCCAGCATTGTGGAAATATTTAAATCGTTCAGGAGAATTGGCAGTTCTTTCACAATCGTCTGTGTTTGCTCAAGATCTGAGCCTTGCCCGGAAACACTACTTTTCCCCCTCCAATAATTTTCCTTATATATTTCAGTGAATATGCCCTCCGTGGATTTCATACGTGAAGACACTTGGTTGAATATTCTCACTAACCATCGGTAGGCAGAACGGGCACCTGGAATCGATTTAATCAATTGTTTTAATTTTGATTCCATTTCCAATATCGTTACAATCCTTTTCAATTCTATCGACAGTCTTTTGATAAGTGGCTCTTTCGCATTTGGACTCCACGAACCACCACAATCACATGCTAATAATTATTTTTTATATTCACTAACCAATGTTTCTACCACGTCTCGATATTTTTTCTCGAATTTTTTTATCGTATGATTTTCTTGGGCAAACTCCCATGATTTCCTGGACATACACCTGAGTTCCTGAGTTGAACGAGATGAAGTTTGACGAACCGCCGCCCGAATTGACTCGATTGAACAATCATCAAGGATCACACCTTCGTCCTTACCCACATCCACACCGGATTCACTGCTTATGATTGGGATAAGTCCGGCATGCAACGATGTCAACACCGAACCGGCATTCGTTTCAGAGCATGATGGATAGACCATTCCAAGGCAGCGATTGGTCAGATCCCTAAACTCAGCACTTTCAACATCAATCCATCCACGAGTATGAATATTGGGCGTATGATACAATTCGTGAAAATATGCCTGCTCAAAATCCTTTTCTCTTGAGACCGGACCGCACACCGTCAAATGATATTCCGGCATCCCTGCGAATGCCTCTAAAACCACATCCAGACCTTTGTGCACCATTCCCTCACTTCCCAACCACAAAAATCGAAATCGACAGGCCTCAAAATCCTTTGAATCCGACCAGGGATATCTGTAGGGAACCGCATTCGGAACCAGATAGATGGGCTTATTAGCATATTTGAAATTTTTGACACCAAATGCACAATGAACGACCACACAATCTGCATACTCAATGGCCATGGCAAAGCTTGGCGCCATGAATCTCCGCGAACGTAGGGTTACATGTCTTCTTTCCTGTAAAGCCAAAAGACGTTTCGTTTCCGCGAAATTATTAAAATGGGGATGGGCCGTCGTCGCATGAAGTATTTTGATACAGTCCTTATTCAGGAGAGGGGCCAGTCTTTCAAAATTCATCCGGGTATCGATAAAAAAATCATATTTCTTTTTAGGAAGAAAACTCCTATTCTCATTACTAATCACATCAACAGCAAAACCGAGATCAGCAAACGTTCTTCCCATCACGACAGACAATTGACGGTTATAGTGATAGTAAGGGATTGGTTGTCCTGGTTTGGTTGAAAAAAGTTCAATTCTATATGAGAGAAGCACATGACCTCGAGGTGGGCCTTCAGGCTGAAGGGATATCACCTGTGTTTTAAAGGGCGAATTGAACTCCTCTAGAAATTTCCCGAGTGCTGCATGGAAAAGCTTCAGTACCTTTTTCCCAAACCTTCGAACAATCCTCATGAGTAATTGCACCGTCTTCTCATTGGCATTTTAGAGTTTTGTTCACAAAGGGCAGGAACCTCTTGCAGAGATAATTTGATGGAGAACCTGCAAACCTGCCCCCCAACACCCACAGCATGGAAACCCTCATTTATTCGAATGCCCTGGAAGTTGAGAATCTCTGGAGGCAGAAAGCTGCGCTTTATACCATTCTACCGTTTGCTGCAATCCACGTTGAAGCGAGACGTTCGGTTTCCAATCGATTTGTTCAAATGTCCTCGCAACCTCGGCCGTTCGCGCTGGTTCCAATACCCGATCAGGTAGGACACCGAATAGAGGTTGAGCCCCCTTCCCCACTATCTCAACCAGCCGTTCAACCAATTCACGAACAGTCACCAGTGATCCCGAACCCAAATCCACCGTAACCCCTTCAATCTGTGGCACTTGAGCAGCGGCAAGAAACCCCTCAATAACGTCATCGACATAAATCCAGTCGGCCTTCCACTGTCCGCTGGAAAGTTTAGGCGATTCTCCTTTCAGCAGAGAACGTGCGACCGTAGGAATCAGTTTGCGCATTTCCTGTCCGGGTCCATATGTCATAAAGGTCCTGACGATGACCACGGGCGTACCATAGAGCGCATGAAACATCCGCCCATACCCGCTACTCGCCCACTTGGCAGCCGCATAGGGTGAACTGGGGATACTCTCTCCATCATCCGGTGGTTCATTGAGGGATCCGGCCAGCACGATGCGATGACATCCCACTTCCGCCGCAACAGTTAAGAGATTCACCGTGCTGGTCACCAGGCTGTGGAAAGTCGGCAAAACTAATTCTTTGCTCTGAATTCCTGAGACTAATCCGGATAAATGAAAAATGATGTCGGGCTTTACGGAGTCGAATAACCTGCGAACCGCTCCAACATCCTCCAAGTTCGATTCCCACCAGATGGGTCCACTTTTCTGACGGTCCCGTTGAAATCGAGATATCGCATGTACCTCCCCACCCCGCATGCCTAGATGACGGCACAAATGCGATCCCAAAAAGCCGCTGGCACCGGTGACCATAACGGTGCAAGGTTTCCATGACGTGGTCGTTTCCACCAGGGGGTTTTGATTAGGAGAGGTCATCGCTCATCACCCGACCACATGGACAAGGCCATCCTTTGCGTGATCGAGGTACCCTGCCGAAGTATTTCTCATTTGAACCATCGCACAAGTCGTTTTTTCTCTCCACTGCCCCTCCACCCTCTTAGATGTCCGCAGAGAATTCATTGGACGTGTCACAATGAGACTTTCTTTAGGAGTCCGTGCTCTTCCAACGATTCAGCAGCTTTGTCAATAGCCTCAAACTCTAATCCAGATCGTTCGGCAATGTCTAAGAGCGAATGCGTTCCATCCGAAAAATTCAACACCCACAACATCGCCATCTCCCTTTTCGCGCCTTCCGATTCACCACCAATTGCTCGGTAGAGGCCCCTTTTTCCTAAACGGGGTTCGCATTTGGGGTTTTGACTGAGGAATGTTTTGTTCCTGTCCAAAAGATTTAACGCCCTCATACAACAGATCAAGGACTCTTCCAACGGCTGAGGCTGGACAAACGTTAAATTGTCTCCCGACGTATGATATTCGGGATATTCTCCGTGAGGTGTCCTCATGAAACAGCCCACGGGCAAATTGAAGCCCGGAGAACAATATTGCCTTTCATCATACCCATAGGGGAAGAAATCGATGATGGTATGTTCCAACCCGGAGGTTTTCAGTATATGCGTGAAGGCCCGATCGATCCCGGCATTGCCTTGCCGGCTCTTTTTATACGTTAACGCTCCGGGATCTCCCACACCGGTCACCACCATGCCATTGGTGATAGTGGACACGTGGTTTTCATGCAACGCCAGCCAGGCGATGGACCCGATCGTACCTGGAATAAAGAGAAAGCGGTAAGAATATCGCAAAGATCGCCCGCTCAACGCCTTGGCCAGAAACGTAGTAACGGCAATTCCGGACAGGTTGTCATTGCACAAGGATGGATGGCAGGTATGACAGGAGATCAAGATCTCTTCTTCAGTTTCCCCTTTTATGACGTATTCACCATAGGTTAAATGCCCGGATTCTAAGGTTGAATGGATACATACCTCATATTCCTCCTCTTTCAACGCCATCAATTGCCGATGCGTCAGACAGAATCCCCAGCTTTCCTTGTAGTAAGAAGTTCGGTAGGGAATCCAATCAGGATGTTCGGGCAATGAATACAGATGGGGTTTTAATTCTTCCAGCGTCATCGTGGTGTGAATGGGCTGACTATAACTGACAACATGCAGGTTCGATTGCGTAAAATCGACAATCCGTTCTCCCTTTTTATTTTTTATATACGCATCCTGAATATTCCACTCCTGTGGCACTGTCCAATCAAACACCTCGGTTCCGCTTGGAATCTCATGCATCCTCACAGGGATATGGCGGGCAATTCCTTGTAGGGTCTCCCGAACGCCATGACCTGTAATACTCCGACAGATGGGATACAGTTCAGCAAGAAACTGATACATCTCATGTCCGACGTGTTTTGAAATTTCATCAATCATATGACCATGCAGCCTTATCGTGTTCAATGTTGGGATTCGATAAAATCTGGGTAAGCTAGGTCTCGATCAGATATGAGCCGCTCATCGGCCGGCCATTGAATCCCAAACGCAGAATCATCCCACCGCACCCCTTTGGCACATCGAGGATTGTAGAACGCGGAGATCTGGTAAAAAATCTCCGTATTATCTTCTAGAGTCTGAAATCCATGGGCACATCCTTCCGGGATATAATGCATCCGCCGGTTTTCCGCCGTGAGAACGACCGCCGCATGTTGAGTATACGTTTGAGATAAAGGCCGCAAATCGATCAGCACATCATAAATTGCACCCTTGACGCACCAGACAATCTTGGCTTCTTCATGCGGAGCACATTGGTAATGCATTCCCCTGAGGATCCCTTTCTTTTTATTAAAAGAAAGATTGCATTGCACCTGGCTGAATGTAATTCCATGGGCCTCAAACTCTCGTTGACACATCGTTCGGGCAAAAAACCCGCGACTGTCTTCAATCGGCTCCGGATCAATGAGGAAGGCTCCCTTGATTGTTGATTCGGTGAAAATCATGGATACACCCTGACCTCCGGAATCGGCACCACGAATGCCCCGCCCCATTCGCGGATACACGCCATTTGCTGCATTACTTCCTCTTTTAAATTCCAGGGCAGAATCAACAGGTAATCAGGCTTGGTTTCCCTGATCGCATCGGGGGCATAGATTGGAATATGCGTTCCGGGCAGATAAAGCCCTTGCTTGTGGGGGCTACGATCAACCGTGTAATCAATGAAATCCGTACGAATTCCACAATAATTTAAGAGGGTATTCCCTTTGGCCGGAGCACCATACCCTACGATAGTCTTCCCCTTTTCCTTCGCCTCAATCAAGAAGGAAAGGAGTTGCCTCTTGGTATGATGAACTTTTTCGGAAAAAGAAAGATAATGATCTAAGGTTTGTAAGCCTGCCTTTTTTTCCCGATCCTGTAAGGCCGCCACTCTGGCCTCGACCGGCTTTGTGTGATCGGCTTCATGGCAAGCATAAATTCTAAGGGATCCGCCATGCGTGGGGAGTTCTTCGACATCGAAAAGGATTAAGCCGTGCTTCCGGAATACCTGTTCTACGGTACCTAAAGAGAAATACGAGAAATGTTCGTGGTAAATCGTGTCAAATTGATTGTCCTCCATGAGGCGCATCACATGGGGGAATTCCATGGTGATGACACCCTGAGGTTTGAGCAGCGTTTGAAGCCCACAAACAAAATCATTCAAGTCCGGGACATGAGCTAAGACGTTATTGCCAATCAATAAATCTGCCTGTCTCCCTTCCTCAACCAACAATTGAGCCGAACGTTCCCCAAAAAATGAAACTCGTGTCGGAATCCCTTTTTCCGTAGCCACTTTGGCCACATTTTCCGCCGGTTCGATTCCCAAAACGGGGATACCCTTTTTAACGAAATATTGAAGCAAGTACCCGTCATTACTGGCAACCTCAACCACAAGGCTGCGTTCATCCAGTTTTATCCGCTCTTGAATCATGTCTGTATACGCGGATGCGTGTTGAAGCCACAGGTCAGAATAGGAAGAAAAATAGGCATAATCGCTAAAGATTCGCTCAGGGCTTGAACAGTCTTTTAACTGCACCAGAAGACACCGGCTACAGACAAAGGCATACAATGGGAAAAACGGCTCCATCTCACCCAAGCATTCGCCTTTCACATAGGAATTTGAAAAAGGGGTAGTCCCGAGATCAAGAAACGTATGCTCTAGTACCGTACCGCAAAACCGACAAGACTGAGAATTTTTCATAGTTTTCCCTTCATGAGTCGACCGCCTCCACTCCGGAAACCGGGAATTGTTCGGTCGGCGGCAATTCACGCCAGAAACGAATCATTTCAACGAACTACCATCCACGTATTGTGTATTTGGAGGAAGATTATAAACAGGGCCAAATGTAGGGCTTTTCTTCATTAACACTTCGTCGTACTTTTTTGCTCGAGAAATTCCTTATACCATGTAATCGTCTCAGCCAGCCCTTTTCCCAAATTATACAAGGGAGCCCAATTGAGAATTCTCTTGGCTTTGCTGGAGTCGAGATATTGATCCCGGATCTCGGCATTGGCCTGATTCATCACGATCGGGGCTAACTGATGGCACTCCATCAGTATCTGAATTTCACTCACAACATCCAGGACCGTCCACGGTCGTTCTCCGCTAAAATTAAACGCCTCACCACGAACCCCCTCCTCCTGGGCATGTAAGGCCAGAAGCATGTAGGCTTGCACGACATCCAGGACGAAGATGTAATCCCGTGTAAATTTTCCATCACTTCGAATGATGGGGCATTCCTGCTTCAAGAAGCTTCGAATCGTGCCAGGCACAATGCGACTCCAATTCAGATCGCCTCCTCCATAAATATTGCCACACCTTGCAATCGTGACAGGCAAATCATAGGTCTGGCTATACGAGCGCGCGAGCAAGTCGGTACAACTTTTACTCACATCATAGGGAAACCGTCCCAACGGCGGCATATCCTCCGTATAAGGCAAGACCTCAACATCACCATAGGCTTTATCACTGCTGGCCACGACAATTCGTTTGACCAGGTTTTTATGAATCCGACACGCTTCCAGTACATGATATGTGCCACGAATATTCGCTTCGAACGTAGGCAGTGGGCTTCGCAGAGCAATCCCTACCAACGGCTGGGCCGCCAGATGAAACACCGTATCGATATCATTCTCGCTGATGGCACGCTCCAGAGCCTGATAATTTTCCAATTCTCCTGAAACCACCGTCGTTCTTTGAACATCGCCACTCCGTATGAGCTCGCTCTGAGGATTCCAATCTCTTACGAGGGTGGCCACAAAAGCGCCTTTTTCAAGTAAGCTTTTCACCAGCCAGGAACCGACAATGCCGGTTGCGCCCGTGACTAAAACCCGGCTTTCACGCCACATCATGCTCATTTCCACACCTTCCAGGGAGCTTGTCCAGAATTCCACAATTCATCCAAATAATTTTTCTCTTTTAAGGTATCCATGCAGGACCAAAAGCCAAAATGCCGATATCCCATCATTTGTCCATCTTTGGTCAGACCTTCCAACGGCTCTTTCTCCCAGGATGTTTCATCATCTCGGATGTAATCAATAGCCTTACCATTTAACACAAAAAATCCACCATTTATCCATCCTTCTCCTGATTCAGGTTTTTCATGAAAGTTACAGATCCTATCTCCTTCAAACCCGATTCGTCCAAACCGGGCTGGTGAACGTACAGTGGTTACGGTTGCCAGTTTCCCATGTGAATGATGAAACTTAATCACCGATTCAATATCAAGATCCGCCACGCCGTCACCATACGTAAACAAAAAAGTTTCATCATCACCTAACCACTTTTTAAGACGTTTGAGCCTTCCACCAGTTTGCGTCTGCATTCCAGTATCAACAAGATGAATTTTCCAGTTTGGCTGTTTGCCGTCATGTATCGTGGTTTTTCCATTCGCTAAATCAATCGTAAGATCATTATTGATAGCATAAAAGTTTAAAAAGTATTCCTTAATAACCTCAGCCTTGTACCCTAAAGCCACGATGAACTCGGTGACATTATACGCAGCATATACTTTCATGATATGCCAAAGAATCGGTTTCCCTCCAATCTCTATCATGGGTTTTGGTTTTAAGGCTGTCTCCTCAGAAAATCGAGTTCCAAATCCACCTGCTAAAATAATAGCTTTCATAATTCTGTCCCTTTTCTTTTTTTCTCGTCAATAATACCACCCAAGCTTAGGACAACACATAAGTGCTTAAAAAAATGGACAACCAAAGAACTCAGAAGCCACGCATTCCGTATATCCCGACCTCATTCATTCGCTGCCATCGAACATGAGGCAATCAATCAAATTTCAACACATTCCCATGCACTTCGGCATGAGTTTCCGGCATCAACCATAATTGCTCTCAGGCGGTTTTCTTAGACACCTGAACTCTCTCAACGACATATTTTGATTTTGAAAAAGGGATAGAGCATGTAAATCCAGGAGAGCCCGCATTTAAAATATGCTTGGATTTGTTATCTCCTTCAAGGACAAAATCCATTTGGAGGCTCTTCTCCTTCATCTTAATCAGGTGTGCTCTTATACTTGGTCTTCCCCAGGAAGTACTGCCCTGGCTGCACCCATCGATCAAAGCAGAAATCAAAGTGACCAGATGGCTGCGGGAGTATTTTCTCAATTCTTGAAAGGCCAGATTTTTAAAGTCAAAGCTAGAAAACCCTAAAAGATGCATCTTCCTTAAGGTGAGATTCACACTCTTGAACGCTAAAGTTCTCAATTCCCTAATATTGTTCACGCCAAAAGGCAGGAATCGCCGTTGGTCCAATTTTAGCTTTTCACTCCGAGGTGCCAGTGACTGGACTACGAGAAACGAATTCCGCAAATCTGGGACTGGATTAATGTTTGTTCGGATGGCTCATTTTGGGTCATCCGAGTAGAGGTAGAGTCCTTAAAATGGCAGAATTTATAATTTTTGGAAAAAACCGAAATCCTTTCCAATTTTGTCTGCATACAGACCGGCCGCACTAGTGAGATACCCGACTTTAAAGTCACCGGCTGACGCAAAATTTCCCTCCAGGGTTTTCTTGAGATACTGAACCCCGCAACGAACCCTCTACTCCTTCATGTATGGCATCGCTAGTCATTAATTCCAAAAGTAGGGTCCACCATTGATGTTGTTGGAGAAAACAGGGCTCGCTGGCAAGTTTTCACATGGGGCTCAATAAATTTGGCATCCTCCTCGGTAATGGCTTGTAAATTAATGTCGGTTACTTTTCCTCGCCTGAGAAGTTCGTCAAGAGCTGGGTGTTCACTAAAATCTTTGGCAACAACGTGCTTTCCACACCTATTCATCGGTATCTGCTTGGATTCACAATATTCCGTTAGCCGTTTATTTCCAAGACGAGTAACCTTGGCCTTCAGACTTTCAGGCGAATAATACAAACCAGCATGCAACACCCCGCTATTCCGACCACTGGCGTGAGCGCCACAGTGATTCCTTTTCAATAACAGTCACGGTCGCATCGGAAAATTGCCGTTTCAGTTGTCGGGCTATATTCATGCCAATGATTCCGACACCAATGCCCAGAAAGTCTGAGATTGCCATTTTCTAACTACAACAAATTCGAGAAGAATTATTAAGCCCTAAAACCCTGACAGAATTGACCTTATGAAGGATGCCTATGACGTTCTTGCCATTTAAAATAAAAACAATCAGGGGAAGAATAATACCCGGACACTTTGGCCGGGGCCATCATAGGGGGAATGAATTATAAAATAGGTCCTCCTTAATCTTCTCCAGGGGAGAAAAAAGAAAATGTTTATCGCATTTTCGTCAAACCATCCATTTCAGTTTTTCTAAATTCCTGCTTGGCATTTTCAGTTCTCCTAAAAAAAGTCAGAAAACCAGGAATGCAATTCTAAATAATGGCAATTTCATCAAATTTATTAGTTCATTAATAAAACGCCTTCACTATTTGTTTTGGGGTATAAAAACTCAAGGCCATTGCCAAAAATAGACAAGCTGCCGCCATTCCCAGCTAACTGGGTTAATCTGCTTATCGTCAAATGTTCCCGCTCCAACAAATACCGAAACTATTCAGACCGCAATGAGGACAAATGGGAGTATCCTAGAAAGCACGCTACAAGCATTTCTAATTCAATTTATTAACTATCCTAATGATCTATGCCCTGAAATAGCTGCTTGTTCCTTAAGTTTTTTTAATTAGCCTTGCGAATACTTAGCCTATAAATTTGCACGCGTTTTCAAACATGAAGCAAAAACTAAGGACAAATCGAGGAGTATAATTTTGTTTTTTGGAGAAACCTATTGGCTAGATTTGTGGATTGGTCTTATTTTAACCACTTTATTCTCACAATCGCCAAATTAGCCAATAAAATTCTCATTACAACACCACACAATCGCGATCAAGAACCATACGAACTTGAAATGTCACGGTTTTCATAAGAAGGGCGACCCGTTGCGTCCCATTCAGTTCTTGCTCAAAAATTGCCTCAAAGCCATGAAAAGGCTCTTTATGAATACGAACTATTTGTCCAGATTCCAAGGAAACTGAAGGGGGTGGGAGAACAAATCCATTGTGAACTCTCTCCCTAATTGAGTCAATGATTTCTTCTTCCACAACTGCGGGGCCCATACCAAACTTGACCACCCTCAGAACCCCATGAGCATAAGTCACTTTCCGGTATCCGGTCTTCATGTTAACTCTTACAAAGAAATACCCTGGGAATAATACCTCTCCCTCACACTGAGCCTTATTTCGAGTGGATTTCAATTCCCGTAAACGCGGACAAAAGGTTTCAATCCCCAACAATCGTAGATTGAACTCCGCGACGTCTTCCTGACGGGCTTTACTATGAACGAGATACCACTGCGAGTCAGACATTTTATCTTTTGTTCCTTTCATCAGATCATATCAGAAAATTCAACTAACTCAACGTCTTACTCCAAACCATTTTTTCTTTGGCACACAAAAAAAACAGCACGGAATGTATTTGTCATCCACCATTAGCCCTTAGACTCCATTGGCGGTATTTTTTTACAACTATAATCGCCCAGACATCTGAATTGTTCCGGATTTCGCTGGTTGGGGGGCGGACAGATTCTGAGAGCGTGAGACCTATAATTTCTGCCGCCTGTCAATATGTCCCCGAGCGACAGGACTGCGGATTTTGATTGGTGGCCAAATCATACCGGTATTTGCCCAGAAGAAACGATAAATAAAACATGTGCGCTCTCCTTGTGATTTTCCTTTCCGAATTTCCGGCAATCATTCGGTTACCAACAGATCTCAGCAATCCCCACGTCAGACTAGTGGTTTGGAGCGGACAAAAAGATGTATTTTGCTTGCTTTTGAACGCGACACTGAATCTTCTATCACAACACGATATGCCAGGGGGGATATGAATGCCGCCGGCTACCCCTCTCTACCTGGCATTTCAGCAGTGCCGGGTGGCTGGCTCGCCCTGCAGGATTGAACATGGAAGGGAAAGCGCTTTACATTTCTGCTCTTGGTATTAATAAACAATAGGAGAAGAAACATGGACGGTGGAGGTTGTTGGTCTGTTAAAAAATCAGAGAGGCCTCGTTGCCGTCATTGACCATTGAGGTGTAGCGCAACGAGATCCAAATGTAACCGGGGATCCTTCGAGCCACCCAATAATAGTTGTTATTGGTTTGTCAGGGCCGTGATTTGGTGAACACAATTGCCTAACTACTGAGTCAAGCGCGACGGTTAACCCACCTTCCTTCCAAACAGAAGCTGCCCAAATAGGGCAAAGGAGGCATTGCGCATGAATTACTTATTTCAGAAAGGTATTACTTCCTAAGCTTGGCTTCCTTTACAATTTATAATAAGCTAATTACAAAAAGATGATTGCCTTAGTCCAAGAGGCTATTATTCTTGGAGAGAGACTCGTCAAATCCATGAAAAGTTAATCGCCGACCCTACCGAATTTCCAAACGGTTCCAACTCTGAAGAAGCACAAGATGAAGCGATCTACTTATTAGGAGGTCCACAGATGAACAAAATGACCCCAGTTACCAATAAAAGACCGAAACGTTTCAATCCCCTTGATGGAAAAATAGGCCAGACAATCAGATCTCCACACAGATCTTGCCTCGTGGGAATGACCTGCTTAGCACTGGCAATTGGCTGTTTTAGTTTCATTAAGCTGGCCACCGCCCATTCAGGGCTTGAGCCGGAGATTCAGGAAATCACTGAGAAATTGATCAAGGATCCAAATAGTGTGGATTTGCTAGTTCGTCGTGGACAAGTCTATCGGTCCAATGGGAAATACGTCGAATCCTTGCTTGATTTAGAACGGGCCTGGCTGCTGAACCGCGAGAACCGTACTGTTGTCTTACAACGCGCACTGACTCTCTCTGCCTTGGGCCGTGACAAGGAAGCCGAAAGCGCCTTAGATTATTTTCTTCAGGAAGAGTCAGACCCGAAACGAGTCTTTGCCTTGGCCGAACGCGCGAGCATTCATGCACGTAACGGTCAAACCGAACTGGCCATTACCGACTTCACCTCAGCCATTCAGCTGCAACCTACAATTGAGCTTTACCTTGTTCGGGGGAAGCTCCAAGAAACCTTGGGAAAGCTTGAGGATGCGGCGGCAGGATATCAGGATGGTCTTGGCAAACTGGGAGATGCCATCTTACTAAAGAAAGGCCTTATTCGTGTGCGGATGATTCAAAAACAATACAGTGAAGCGCTAGCCTTGGTAGACGAAGAGATCGCTGACTCCTCAGTAAAAACATCCTGGCACCTCAAACGGGCAGAAATCCTAGAACATATGGGTCGACCAGACGAGGCCAAACTCGCCAATGAACAGGCATTAGCTGAAGCCAATCGGGTACTGGGAAAACGCCAGACAGCCATGCAATTACTTGCTCGCGCTCAAGTTTATCAAGCTATGGGTCGAATTGAAGAGGCGAAAAATGATCTCCGTGTGGCCATTAAAAAGACTCCGCATTTTGACGAGGCCAATGAACTTTTAAAAACATTAGAGAGCCGATAGCCCCTTGCCAATAGCCCCCACGCCGAAAATTAAGCACTTGGAATACTTAAAAAAATCAGAATGGTTTATAGTGTCACTTAGCTGTGCACTATTTGTGCTGGTGGCCTCTGTGGTGCCCGCCGCCGCAGCTGTTGTGCGGCAACCTTACCTACAGCTTGTCACCCCCACCTCCATTACGATTGTCTGGCGTACCGACCTGAATTCAGCGGACAATAGCCAGGTAAAATACGGCATGGTGTCCGGCTCCCTGACCCAAACGGCAACCGGAACGGCGGTCACCCGGACCGGGCTCAACGTCAAGGATCACATTGTTACCATTACGGGCCTGACGGCTGCCACGAAATATTTCTATAACGTCGGCACCGCGAGCGACGGGATACAAGCGGGTGGCACGACCAATCACTTTTTTGTCACGGCGCCCCCCGTCGGGTCGACTACGCCTTTTCGAGCATGGGTGCTTGGCGACTCCGGCGACGCTAGTGTCAACCAACGGAATGTGCGGGATGCGATGCTGACCGAAACCACACTGAATCCCCCTACTCCTAACCTTATCCTGCACATGGGAGACATCGCCTATGAAAGCGGCACCGACGCGGAATTCACCAGCAGGCATTTTGCGATCTATCAAGATATTCTCCGCCAGACGCCCCTTTGGCCGACGCTGGGCAACCACGAGGCCCTGTCGGTCACAACTTCCCTTGGCATTGGCCCCTATTACGAGGCTCATGTCCTGCCGACCAGCGGCCAAGCAGGAGGGGTAGCCTCCGGCACCGAGGCCTACTATGCCTTTGATTACGCCAATGTGCATTTTATTGTGCTGGATTCGATGGACAATAGCCGGGCGCCGGGCTCGCCGATGGTGACCTGGTTACAAAATGATCTGGCTTCGACCGGGCAGGAGTGGGTGATCGCTTTCTGGCATCATCCCCCCTATTCGAAAGGCCACGACTCGGACAATGCTGCCGACTCCGGGGGACGTCTGGTCGACATGCGCGAAACCATTCTCCCCATTCTAGAAGCTGGTGGCGTTGATTTGGTTATCGCGGGACACTCCCATGCCTATGAGCGCTCCTACCTCCTGGATGGGGCCTACGGCTATGGCACGGCCCCCAACTTTGCCACCCCATCATTCAATACGCTGCAAGCCGATGGCCATATTCTTGATGCGGGAAATGGGAATCCCTCTGGCACGGGAGCGTATCAAAAAAGT
>NZ_JBQKUP010000025.1:0-41487 GCF_052156535.1 Nitrospira sp. T9 | reverse complement strand
CGCCCGTCCGTCCGGCCGGGTTTCATGCCCCTTTACCGACTTCGCCGTGGATACATACGGCGCATGCTTGGCCATCGTGACATGGTACGGGAAGGCCGGGTTGTACTTCGCCCGGATCATCAACCGCGCCACCTTGTAATAAGGGTCGCTAGGCTTCCATCCACGATACGGCCGGTCCACCGGGTTCCCATCGACGTAGACATAGTCCCCGTCGTTGATGCCACGATCTTTGGCCGCTGATGGGTTGACATGAATTTGATGCTCACCCACCCCCGGTGTCCGCTTATCCATCCGATAGGCATCGCCAAAGTTGGACTCATACATCTGCACCCAGTCATTCACCGACCATTGGCTATGCACCCGATGCCGGGTCTTCGGCGTTACGCAATAGAACTGATACCCCTTCTCCCAGAGCGGATTGGCGTATCGTTTAATTTCCGCCCAGGGCAACTTGATGTTGCGGACGGTTTTATCGTCATGATGTTGCGCCGTGATCGGAATCCCATAGTCATCCGGCCGGATATACGGATTGGATGACATGATCGCATTCGGCAGATACGGTGTCGCTTCCGTTCCTTCCCGATGCGAGATGAAGTTTTCCCCATATTCAATGGCCTCCGGCTCCACCCGGTAGGTCTCCAGTCGGCCACTGCGGGTCCACATCGGCTTCGATTCGTTGGTTTCTTCCCATAATGGGATACGAGGATAGGTCCGGGTCATCACCATCCAGCCCTTTTCCGACTTCAGCATCGTGTCAGCCGAATACCCGTAAGAGGTGCTACCGGCATCCAACAACCGTTGAACATACACGTCCACGCGATTGTCATAGACAAATTTAAAGTAATCGCGGAACCGGCCATCACCCGTTATTTCGGTGAGTTTGGCCGCGACGCCCGCGACCGTATCCAAATCGTTCCGCGTGTCATACAACGGCCGGATGCCACCTTTCCATACCTGCATCCAGGGGTTGGAGAC
Organism: Nitrospira sp. T9; assembly: GCF_052156535.1. Lineage (NCBI taxonomy): Bacteria > Pseudomonadati > Nitrospirota > Nitrospiria > Nitrospirales > Nitrospiraceae > Nitrospira > Nitrospira sp. T9. The sequence continues at coordinate 40,512 of NZ_JBQKUP010000025.1, read as the reverse complement.
GGTGGCGGTCATTTCAGGATAGGTAAACTCCATCCACCCGTTCACCGCAAATGACACATCGGCGTGATTCACATCTGATGTCATTTCAATGTCCTGAGTCACAATCGCTTCGATGTGGGGATCCACATTCTTGACCATGTCATAATGGTGTTTTGAATTATTGAGAATATTGACATTCGCCACCCATCGGAGCTTACTCGGTGTCGGCATATGCGTCTTTCCGGTAAATACCCGACGGCCGTACTTGGGTGTATTCACAATCAACGCCGTATCGCCGTGGTTCCAGTACGTCGTTTCTTCGCCATAGTAGTATGGACGGTAATTAATCTCTTTCCCATGGGCATTCGGATCCGTCGTGATCTTGAACGGATTTTCCCCGGTGTGGATCCCAATGCCTTCCCCCGACCATGGCGTGGCCGCCCAGACACCAACCTTATAGTTTCCTGACCAGGTATGACATCCCGAACCGAATTTCCCCATGTTTCCTGTCAGGGTCATCACCATGGCAGCCGCACGCCCCATCGACGTCATATGAAAATAATGGCAGACGCCTTCTCCATTATGAATGGCGGCCGGTTTGATGGTCCCGTTATCTCGAGCCCATCGCACAATAAGGTCTTTCGGACATCGATTGATTTGGTGGACCGTATCCAGATCGTAATCCTGAAGATGGACCTGATACATCTGGAAAAGGGGCATGACATCTGCCTCCCTCCCACTCAGTAATTTCACCCTGAACGATCCCGTCAACGCCGGATCGAGACCGCTGTTCTTAAAGTGCCAACCTACCAGTTCTCGGTGAAGCGGGACCGCCTTGTCCTGATTGAGATCCCACACCATAAACCCTCCAAGGCGAGCGATCTGAGAAGGCGAAAGCCCTTGCACTTTCCCCGAATACGTTTTGGAGAAATCCGGGAAGGCATAGTCTTTAATGACATCGCGCGGATCCAAATATTGCAGAGTATCCGTGCGAACCAACAAGGGTAAATCCGTGCTGGATCGAATAAAATCGCTGTCCTGAAGACCATCGTCTAAAATAATTTTGCAGGCCCCGAGAAATAACGCTCCATCTGTCTCGGGACGGACCGGCATCCAATAGTCGGCCCGTTGTGCGGTGGGATTGTATTCCGGGGTAATGACCACCACTCGACCACCTCGTTCAATGGACTCCAGCTTCCAATGAGCTTCCGGCATCTTGTTTTCGACGAAATTTTTGCCCCAACTTGTATTCATCTTGCTGAATCGCATATCGGAAAGATCACAGTCGATGGCTTGCGCTCCGGACCAGAATGGTTGCGAAGGATCCTGATCACCGTGCCAGGTCAAATTATTAAAATACCGCCCACCCTGGGCATTATCCGGCCCAACCTTTCTCACCCAACTATCTAACAGGGCTCCACATCCCCCGTTCATCCGGGTAATGCCCATTTTGCCTATGACACCTAAGACAGGCATACCGGCCCGGAATTTCATGCTCCGGACTCCTGAGCCCTTCATCATCTCGATCATTTCCGGAGGATACCCTTGTTCCCGCAATCGCCTCGCACCGGCCTCGCCGCTATACCGGTTGGCGATCACGATCATGGCCTTGGCCAAATAGGTAAACGCGGTATCCCAGGAGACCCGCAACATATCATCCAAATAGCGCGCATTGAATTTATATTTCGTCATGACCGTTGGGTCTAATTCAGGACTTCCGTCATCCATCCAGGCTTTCCAGCCACGCCGCATCAAGGGCCCCTTTAAACGATAGGGACCATACACCCGGCGATGGTAGGTATACCCCTTCAAACACATCCGGGGATTATGGGCAAAGGTTCCCCGATTCCCGTACATATCCTCATAGGTTTGATGATCGTAGTTTTGCTCTACGCGCATCACGACCCCGTTCCGGACAAACGCACGAATACGACAGGCATGCGTGTCATTGGGGGAACAACACCAGGTAAAGGAACTGTCATACCGGTATTGATCGTGGTAGACCCGCTCCCAGGAGCGATCAGGGTATTCACCCAATGGATTGCCTACCTCCACAACCGATTGCAATGCCGTCAACGCCAACGCATTATCCGCCAACACCACTGCCGCCACAGTGCCTGCTGTAATTTTCAAAAATTGTCTTTTTGTGACCAACATCAAACGCTCCTCCATATAAAGGTTGACTGTTCCGGCTCACGACACAAACCCTTTATTCCTCCTTTCTTTGAGACTGCCTCAACCGATGTCTTTCCCACACATTCAATTCGGCAGGTATGGCCACCGCGGTTTTTGGGGGATCGACCATAAGATTTGCCCAGCCCAACAGTAAGACTCCCACGAAGCTGACTATCCCGAAGATCATTTCAATCAGAGGATTTGCAACCCAAAATTCCATCATCTCTTTTTTCCTCTCTGTTCAATCACTCCATCATCCGCTTCACTTAAATGAGTGCCCGCGCTTTTCAGCGCCCCGTCCTCGCACTGGCTTCAGGAATCAAGGATTCATTCACCAACCTATACTTTCCCCACGAAGCACATCAGATACGACTGGCCGGTTGAGGTGTGAACTGCGGTACAGGGGATGATTCTGGTACCTTCGACATCTCCGGTACCGGCGATTTTTTACCGGCAAATGCCGCCAGCCAGAACACGAATAGAATGGTCGACCAGAACAGCAGAACGTTAAAGGAGATCATATTCGCGGCAAACCCGATGGTGTGGGTATAGGCCCAGGGCGAGTTATCCCGCATTACCTCATTGACATGCCAGAAGAGGCGAACTGATGAACGGATGTATCCCATCAATGCCATCATCCAGGTAAATTCCGTGGCCAGAGCGATCAGGGCATATTGTGATCTGGCCGGCATTTTGCCCCATTGAATGGGGCCCGCCATCCTGGCATTTTTCAGCATGGCCAGATTCATCGGCATCATTAACAAAAGGCACGACATGGTAGTGGCCACCTGGGGCACCGATAGCCCTATCCGCACGTTCGCCGGAATGAAATACCCATAGATGGCTAACCAAATAATATTGAGACTGCCGACCACGAAAAAACAGGTCATAAAAATATTGCCAAACTTTTTCCATTTCACTGCCGGAATCAAATTGCCTCGCTGATACCAAATGAAACTCACAATCGTCACAATGATGAGCATATTGATTCCACCATTTTTGGCAGACATCACCCCGTAGTTGCCTAATACGGGATGCTGTTGACCTCCCATGGCTTTCAACTCAGCCGGGGTCATCACGATGGTATGGGGCGTGATAAATACCAGTAGGCCCACCACCGCAATAAACACCAGATATTTAATGTATCGTTGAAATCGTTCCGCACCCGGCATCCGGCCAAAGCATTGCCACAAGTAATAACTCGTACTCAAAAAGAGAGCACCGATCATGGTGGCCTGAATAATAAACAACCAAGCGAGGAGGCCTCCCATCAGGGTAATTCCCATTTGCTGGCGGTAGGCATATACCTCCCGCATGAGCCAATAGCCCGCAAACGGCAATGGAATGAGGAAAATGACTGCGATAAACATCGCGACATATCCCATCCAGTCGTAATGGGCACGTTCTTCATCGGTTTTAGCCGATAAAAACCGGTAGGCCGCGTAGGCGGCAACGACGCTGCCTCCGAATGCCATATTTCCTAAAATTCGATGAACATTCAGCGGATTCCACAACGCGCTATGAATCGCATGCCAGATATTCCCGAGGTACCGTCCTTGTTCATCCACCCCTGCCGGGGACATCATGAAGGCGATCCACGAATTCGCTAAAAACATCAGCACGGTTCCAATAACATTTAGGACCACGGCGATACTGAGATGCACCCATTTCAGGACTCCTTCTCTCATCCTGTCCCATCCATAGTAATAGATATACAGCGTTCCGCTTTCGGCGACGAAGAGCAGAGCGTAGATGTGCATGACAGGACGGAAAATTCCAGAGAGGTAACTGAAGAACGTAGGATAAAGCGTGAGAAAGGTGAAAAGGAGGATGCCCCCAAGGATCGCGGTCAACGAATATGCGGTCAGACTAATTCTGATAAAATCATAGGCCAGCTGGTCGTATTTCTTCGCCATGGCTTTATCCTTTGTCACCATGCCGATGAACTCAATCACCATGCAGAAGATGGGAACCGCTAAGACAAAACTGCCGTAATACAAATGCTGCTGGTTCGCAACCCAAATCAGCACGCGACTTTCAAAATTCCCATAGCGCGGATAATCGTGAGTATTGTCAGCTGTAAGTGGCGCCGTCTCACTGGACACGATGCCCTCGGTCTTGTAATAAATATCCCGTCCCATTTCGACCGGCGCTGCGCCTTCCTCACCCTCAACAACCTCCTGGACAGGCTGGGAACTTTGCCCTCCCCCTGAAGCGACGGCTTCACCATTTCCAAATAGGATCGGCATCGCGATACCGATCGGCAGCAGCAACATTCCCGCAATCATGCTGATCAATAAAACTGCGGCATTCTTTTTAAGTTTCATTCCTCCACGCTTTCCACTCATATCTCTCCCCCCAAAATCATTGGACTCATCTGACATCCATAAAAAATTTCTTCTGATAAATTTATCTCACAAGTTTTCCTGACATTGCCGAATTCTGGGTGCCACTGCTTTCATTCCGGATGTTCATGTTGTTGAACGCTTTGCATGGGGCATGCCCAATCAAAATAATTCAGTGTCCCAGGACAATCCCTTGTAATCCTAAAGTTTCCATTGTTTTTCTCCGGGATAACATCCGCAGACGGATCATTCACCCACGAAAGAACGTGGTGGGAGGTGGTGGCCAACCACCGCTTTACGTGGCTGGACTCAAAAAATGCGGGAAGCACAAAAGGGGGAAGACTAAGAGCATGACGAAGAAAGATAAGATACCCGCACACCCGCTCACGCTTCGAAAGGTCGGGGGTTCTGAAGAGCACAATCCGGATCGGAGGATGTGGCCAGAAAGGACAATTACACAGCAGGATCGAAAAGTTGCTGAAACACAGGGAATCGCATCGTACAAATATGCCCTCCCGCTAATGCTGCCTCACGCACATCATGAGGAGAACGGATACCGGCAAGAAGCACCTGAGTGGATAGACCATAGTTTTGAAAGACGGTGACAATGGTTCGAATAATATCGTCTCCCTTAATTTGATTGTCCCCGGTGCGATCAAGGCAAATGGACACACACCAGGCACCGGCTTTGGCGGCAATTAAGGCTTGTGTGAGGGAAAAACACAAAGACACATTCACCCTGATGCCTTCAGCTGTCAACCGCTTAGTCGCCTTGAGACCAGCAGGGGTCAAAGGACACTTCACCAAGACATTTTTGTGGATTTTCGATAATTCTTTGCTTTCCTTGACGATGGCCTCTTCTTCAATACTCAACACGCCGACACTGATCGGACTATCTACATAACGACAGATTTCTCGAATTCCTTGATAGAAATTCAACCCCTGCTCAGTAACCAACGTGGCGTTCATGGCTATTCCATCCAGAATCCCAAGCCTACCAATCTCCTGAATTTCTGTGAGACTCACCGTGTCGAGATAGAATTTCATGAGCACTCATTACTCATGAACAGAGGTTGCCCCCCAAGCAGCAGAACCTCAACCAAAATCATGACCTACTGCTCCCGCCTCAGGATCGCGCATAAAACCTGAACTCATGAACCAAATTTCTATAACGAATTGATAAAAAGTAACTGGCTCCATTTTCGGTATGCATACACCGAGCCACAGGTGGATTGAGAGGGACTGAGACGAGAAACCATTGAAAATGCTGTAGATGCTATTGACAAATACGCAGGTTAATAGACTGGCAGTGAAACCCCATGAGAGATCGTGGTGGTCCGGTGGCTCATACCACCATCCACCGTGGTTTCAGCACATGAGATTTCAGAGAAAAGAGTGGGACCAGGTAGAAAGAAAGAGTGTAACGTTGAACAATTTAGGGTCGAGTCGGGCGTTGAAGACCTAATTTTTTGATCCGGCTCCTGAGCGTGCTAGGTGCCAATCCAAGTTGTTCCGCCGCCCCACCCTCTCCCTCAATTTGCCAATTGCTGGAGGCCAGGGTCTGAAGAATATGTTGCCGTTCAAAATCAACCAAACCAGCTGGAGCCTTTGATTCATGGGTGGCATTCTGAAGAATCAAAAGCCGTTCATCGATCCGCAGAATCTTTTGATGAGAGAGAATCACCGCCCGTTCAATAACATTTTCCAGTTCTCGAATATTACCCGGCCAGGAATACCGGATAAGCCGCTGCAGAGAATCCGGTTCAATGATTTCGCAGGGCCGTTTGAGTTTAATAGCATAGTGCTCCAGAAAATGCTGTGCGAGTTCTGGAATATCTTCCGGCCGGGCACGGAGGGGAGGGATGGTAATCGGAAACACATGAAGTCGATAGAAAAGGTCAGCACGAAAACGACCTTGTTCAATGGCTGATGGCAGATCGGCATTCGTTGAGGCCATCAACCGAATATCCACCGGAATAGACTGTTTCCCACCCACACGATCAACCATCCCGTCCTGGATTACTCGTAATAATTTCGCTTGGGTCTCCATAGGAATTTCCCCGATTTCGTCTAACAACAAGGTCCCGCCATGGGCTAACTCAAAACGCCCCTCACGCCTGGAATCGGCTCCAGTAAACGCTCCTTTTTCGTGACCAAATAATTCGCTTTCGACTAATCCTGCCGGAAGAGCCGCACAATTGACCCGAATGAACGGTTTGTTCGCACGCATGCTCCAATCATGAATGGCCTGGGCGAGGAGTTCCTTCCCGGTTCCCGTTTCCCCCGTGATCAGAACGGTTGCCGTGGTGGGAGCGACCTCGCGGGCAAGTTCCAATACATGCTGAAAAACCTGACTTCGTCCTACCATGGCCCCGAAGTGTTTTGTCAGCTTGAGTTCCTCGACCAGATAGATGTTTTCTCGTGCCAACTGTTGACGTAGCAGATTAATTTCCTCATAGGCCTGTACATGATCTATGGCATAGGCAATTTGCATTGCCACTTGGGATAAAAACTCAATAGCATCAGGATCCGGGTTACCCGCATCAACGCTTCCAAGGTTCAACACCCCCACACACTTTCCTCTGACCAGCAGCGGAAGGTTAATCATGCGTCCTAGCCCTTCCTCCACATACCATTGATCTTCCAAAAAGACCTGCTCCTGTTTGAGATCAGGACGAACATGTAACGTCTTGTGATCGTACACCCACCCCATTGCACTCCCAACACGCGGTATCACGGTATCACCTTGGACCACGACCCTCGCCAAATGAGTCGTCACAACATAAAATTGAAACCCATCAGACTTACGGTCATATAAAGTCACACTGACCCGGGCCCAGGGCATGACCTGTTCAATCTGCTCGATAATGGCCTGCCAGAGACTATTGGTATCCCGTTGTGAATTAAGCACAATCGCGACGTTCAGGAGCGCCCGGTAATTTCTCTCAATTCGTTCCACAATCCTTCAATCCTTTGTTATGACAGATTCAAGCACAGAAACGAATGACCTGTCTAATACGAGAAATGAGCTTAAACTTACGCAAAATCTGAGAAGGCAGTACGATTATTTCATGTTTAAATCGTGAGGAAAAAATGGATTCATTTTAATCGGCTAATGAAAACCATGGGCCAACAATTGACTCAACCCCATATCAAACCGCTAGGATAATATGAGTTCGGAATCACCTCATAACGTATGTCACCATCAAGAAGCGATCTCAATGGGAAAACTCACTAGGCCTTCCAGTTATCACGTGGCATTGAAAAAGCGTCAGGAAATCGCCAAGGATACAATGGCGTTCTATTTTGATCGACCGGCTGGATTCACCTATACAGCTGGACAGTTTATCGATGTGTCATTACCGAATCTTTCCACATCCGATCCAGAAGGCCAAACACGGGCGCTGACCCTTGCCAGCGCTCCTTCCGAACAACAGCTCATGGTCGCCACCCGTCTTCGGGACACCCCCTTTAAACGCATGTTGGCAGAAATGCCTCTTGGAACGACAATTGACCTTGAAGGTCCATTCGGACAATTCACGCTACCGCCTGACGATTCCCGAACGATCGTTCTTCTCGCAGGAGGAATCGGGATTACACCGTTCCGAAGTATGGTGGTCGAAACCGCTCATCGCAAATTCTCACATCATCTCATTCTCTTGTATTCAAATCGACATCCCGAAGATGCCGCTTTTCTTGATGAACTGCATACCCTCCAACAAAAGAATACGCATTTTACGTGTATTGGAACAATGACGAACCCAAACCGAGACACGGAAACCTGGGAAGGTGAAACCGGTCGGATTGACAATGTCATGCTTCGAAAATATGTCAAAGAGGGGAAAGCGGCTCTGTATTATGTTGTGGGGCCCCCTGCAATGGTTGATGGATTACGAAAAATGCTTGAGTCTATCGACATTCCAAAGACCAATATTCGCTCTGAAGAATTTGTGGGCTACTGAAAATCTCATGAAGATTGTATTTGCCTCGTTAACCCATTGAGGATAGAAATTTCCCGGACTTCACGACCGAACAGTCATATACCAATAAACAGATTTCAGCATGGATCTGAAAAAAATTGGCCTTGGCGTGAGGCGTTTTTTCGCATGCTGGGGCCACTCACCAGGAGTGGTGCAAAGAAACCTGTTTACATGGGTTTCCCCTCTGAATAATCATCCTGACGGGATGACCTGTTAATGCCATGATGGCAAAGAGATATATTAGTGAAACAGTGGGACGGGCCAAAATATCGGATGGGAGAGCAAAAACGAGAGCATAGCCTATTTTTAAATAAGTACCTCCGGACGAACCGGTTCTCAATCAGACAGACACGCCACGATTGGGTGTCTTATTCAGAGTGCCGCTTGATCCCGAATTTTTTCAATCGGCTTCTCAATGTGCTGGGATGTAACCCCAGATGCTTAGCTGCCCCCAATGGTCCATCAATTCTCCATTCACACGCCGCTAAGGCTTGTAGGATTCGAGTGCGTTCCACGTCTTTTAATTGAGTGGGCGGCATGGCATCCATGTCGTTTCCCGTGGACTGCAACAATGAATCCTCCACATGCATGACGGACGATTGGCAAAGAATCATGGCCCGTTCAATCACATTTTTCAGTTCCCGTACATTACCCGGCCATGGATACTGAACAAGCATTTCCATTGAACGATCATCGATTTCCTGACAGTTTCGTCTGAACTGCAACCGATTTTTCTCCATGAAATGTCGCACCAGAAGGGGAATATCATGCAGACGTTCCCGGAGAGGTGGAACCACAATCGGAAAGACATGCAGTCGGTAATATAAGTCGGAACGAAAACGCCCTTCGGCAATCGCCTTGCTTAAATCGCTATTGGTCGCGGCAATGATTCGCACATCGACGGCTTTCCCCTCGATACTGCCTACTCGTTCCACGATACCATCTTGTAAAACCCTCAGGAGTTTTGCCTGCGCTTCAATCGGCATCTCCCCGATTTCATCAAGAAACAAGGTGCCCCCATTGGCTAACTCAAATTTGCCGGGTCTTCCATTCTCTGCACCGGTAAACGCGCCTTTTTCATGGCCGAAGAGTTCACTTTCCACAAGACCTGAAGGCAACGCCGCACAATTGACTCGAACAAAAGGCTTTAAATTGCGTGGGCTCAACTCATGTAGTAATCGCGCCAATAGTTCTTTTCCCGTTCCCGTTTCCCCCATAATGAGCACCGAGGTGGTGGTTGGGGCAACGGCCTGGGCCAGGTCCAGCACGTTCTTAAACTTTTGACTATTTCCAACCATCGCTCCAAAATCATACGTAACTTTGATTTCTTCTAGAAGATAGGCATTTTCACGAGTGAGCTGTTCCTTCAGGTGGTTGATCTGTTCATAGGCCCGCACATGATCAATGGCAAAAGCAATTTGAGTCGCCACTTGGCGTAAAAATAAGACATTTTCCGGATCAGGATCCCCTGATTCCACACTCCCGATATTCAAAGATCCGATGCAATTATCCCCGACAATCATGGGAATATTGATCATTCTTCCCAGACCCTCTTCGTGATAAAACGCATCTTCTAAAAATACTGGATTTTGCTGTATATTGGGACGAACATGAAGACGCCGATGATTATACACCCACCCCATTGCACTGCCTTCTCGAGGGATGATGGCATCACATTTCAACTTCACCACAGACATACTGGTTTCCACCGCGTAAAACCGGAAGGCATCTATGTCAGAATGATACAACGTAATACCCGCACGTTCCCAAGGAATCACCTTTTTAATATGTCCCGTAATGGCTTTCCACAGACCTTCCGAATTCCGTTGGGAATTTAAGATGTTCGTGACTTCCAGCAGGGTTTGATAGAAGTAACGGGCAAGATGATCAGTTGAGTGGGTCATATCGACTATCATGTATAAGCCCCTCACACTAAAATATGAGTACGAAAGATTCTAACCTTAACTGGAACCTTTGAACCAGAAACTGTTATTCATGGGCAAAAATATTACGCTTAAATTTCTATAAGGAGGCAGCAATTACTGAGCCATAAATAACTTTTGTGGTGGTGTACAAATATCTATTTTCCTCGTCAAAATTGTCTTGGCGCCTTAGCTACTATTTAGAAAAATATGTTATATTTTTCAATAGCTTAATAAGTCAAACCACCACTCATTCCATGGTGCCATCCAGGTCACGCAATTAATCGTTTATTTAAGTAAACTTTATTAAAAAAACTTCATTTTTAATTTTCATAGTAGAGCGAAAACGCACGGAGATGTCCGTGCTAAATCGCACACCCATTCGCCACCCCATGGATGCATGGCTGGATAAGGGTCACCATTGAGGCCACTTCTTCATGTGTGGAAGAAGCGATTTGCCTAAGATTTTTTTTGCATCAGGTCGTAACTGGTATGCAATTCTATGTAGATTAAAAATCTTATAAAAAAAAAGCCTGACGTATAACGTCAGGCACAAGAGTAAACAGGGGGGAAATTATTCTGTTCCAGGAATGAGGAGACTGGCGAACCTCCCCATTCCATGGAACCGGGATGGACATTTACTGGCATTTGCAACTACATCATACAGGGAATCCACTACTCCGTCAGCTTAGCTTGATCAGCTTGGCTTATATGCCATGCAATCTTCTCATTCAGAAGACTCGTATTCCCTTTCAAGGTAGAAGAGATATGCTTCAAGGCATTTCTATGAAACCCCTTCGGGTCGAAGTGTGGCTTGCTCTCAAAATGGGCTATGCGCTTATCTATATCCTGAACACGACTTTCCAGAGACTGGACCTCCCCTTCTGAAGCTTTTGCCGCAGTCATATGATCTTGAATCGACCAACCCTGGGTCTCCATTCTCCAGGCTGAGCTCTGCTCTTGACCGTTATCACTAGCCAGGACCCACTGTGGAAGTCCTAGAAGCATCCCCACAAGAAAAGCTGAAATAAAAAATTTGTTATTCATAACTTCCTCCTTCCAGCATTTATCAGTTTTAAAACATCTTCGAACCTGTCCTGCTAATGTTAACTTTGCTTCCCGCACAACCTATTTCAATATCCAATTTATATGCCAACAAAAATTATATTATATTTACCTTTACATTCAATGATTTAAAATTTTATGAATTTAAAATTATGTCATGCATGTAACATGCAAATGTAACAAAAGTGATTCATGTAGTTACACAATGTTACACTTTTTGTCGTCCATTCTAGCTTCCTTCCGTTTTGTTGATCAGGGTTTTGTCTGAGAAATGTGAAGACGGCTATAGAAGGGGCTACCCCTCCAGCCTGAAGTAATCCATCGGCCCATAATCAGTGTCCGTTAGGAACATTCAGAAAATGAGAAGAGTCTTGGCTCTGCTTTGCCGACTCACTCAGGCTCCTATTTAAGGGACCCGCATGGTTGAGAAAATTGAGGTCCTGTTTCTGAAAAGAACATTAACGGAACACACTCATGCAAGGATTAGGAAACAACCGGCATAAAAGGCAGACCCTCCCTACTAATATGACCCCAAGTAAAAACCGATGAGGCCAACGTCATGGTTAAGTTCGGTTAGACGATTACCCACATTGGCTCAATGACGTTACAGCCGACTCCATCGACGGAAGGGATATTCACAAACACTCAATACCGATAGCCAGGTAATCCTCCCCCTCTTTCTTGGAGGTTCCATTACTCCTCCGTCAGCTTGGCCTGGTCGGCCTGCCGAAAATGCCAGGCAATCTTTTCATTTAGAAGTTTCTCTTGCCCTTCCAATGTACTGAAAAGAAGTTTTAAGGAACTTCTGGTAAAGCCCTTCGGATCGAAGTATGGCTTTTCCTCCAACTTGCTTATGCGTTCATCTAATTGCTGAATGCGGTCCTCTAAAGACCGGGCCTCCTCTTCTTCAGAATACGCAGCAGCTATATGGTCTTGAATGGACCAACCCTGGGTTTCCAGTTTCCATTCAGAAACCTGTTCTTTCGTAATTTCACCAGCCAAAACAAAATTTGGAATGCCTAGGAGTATCCCCACGAGGAAAAATGACATCATTATTTTGTGATTCATGACTTCCTCCTTCTTGCTGACTGCTTCAAAAGAGCACCATTGATTCACTGCCCACCCTTTCATCTCCTATTTATGTCTATCCAATTTATAGGCCAACAGTTTTAAGGCAGTATTTACTTTTAATTTCAATAGCTTAAAATTTGTGAAATAAAATGAACGCGCTAAACTGTTACATCTAAATGCATCAAAAGTGTAATTCCTTGATACATTATGTAACACGTCAGTCTGTCATGCCTTCAGATGCGTTTCTTATTGATCTGGATGTAGGAAGATTAAGAAGATGCGGGATATTTGTAACTGTTCTAAAGGAAGTGTTGAATAATACAGATTTTCAAGGGCAAATTTGCCCAGGATTAGATTACTCATCAAAGGCTCCGGGTCGGTTCAAAAAAGTCCGTCCAGCAAGGCCGCAGCCGTTTTTACGCACGGAGCGTACGCATAGTACGTGAGCACGGAAAAATGGGGAGAACGCCGCTGGCGGCTTTTTTCAACAGACCCCTAAAGGAATAGACGAACAAGGAAAGAAGTGCGGGGAAATCGCGCAAGCACCCAGACAGGAAACTTCTAGGCCATGCTCGGCTACTAATCTGGGCGTTCCAGCCATCCAGGTGATTGCCACCGGGACCGTGGAAAGCCATGCCTTAGCCTGCCGGGGTTGGCGAATTAGAAGCAGGACCTTTCTGAAATCCCTCACCCAGATTCGCCAGGATTGATAGTGGCAATTTGCCTATGGTTGGAGGATGGGCGAACTGTCTCTCAAACAAGATTTCAAATGGAGGGCGTTTTACGCCGAGAAGATATTCCGAGGCGTGACATGCGACGATACAAGGTGAGGCGTGCGATCCCAAGCAGCTTTGCCGCAGCTGAACGGTTCCCTCCCGTCTGCTTTAATGCAGCGAGAATCTTCTCCTTATCTTCATCATAGCTTGAAGTTATGTCCTCAAAGGGTGCCACTGGAAGCCTTTCATCCTGATTAAGCACCTCTGGCGGTAAGTCTGGGGGTCGAATAATCGTCTGAGGACATCGAATGACCGCGAACTCAATGGCATGCTTGAGTTCGCGAACGTTTCCAGGCCAGGCATAAGCCATCAACAGCCGGAGCGCTTCATTACTCACGGCCTCAACAGGCCTTCCTGTGGTCGCCCGGTATTGGTTCAGAAAATGGCTGATTAACAACGGGATATCTTCCCGTCGTTCCCGTAGCGGAGGCAGTAGCACTCTTCCAACCCGAATCCGATACAACAGGTCAGCCCGGAAGCTTCCCACACTGACATCATTGGCAAGATTATGATGGGTGGCTGCAAGCACACGAACATTCACTTTCCGGAGCCGAGATTCCCCAAGACGGGTAATTTCCCATTCTTGCAGAACCCGAAGCAGACTGGTTTGGACGGTGAGCGGAATATCCCCGATTTCATCCAGAAACAAAGTTCCTCCTTCTGCGGCTTCGATCAATCCCTGCTGATCTGATACGGCGCCTGTGAAGGCCCCACGCTTATGCCCAAATAATTGGCTGGCGACCAATGATTCCGTCAACCCCGCACAATTCACCGCAATAAAAGGAAACTCATTGCGGTGGCTGGCTTGATGAATGGCACGAGCGACCAGTTCTTTGCCTGTTCCGGTCTCTCCCTCAATAAGAATGGTGGAATCCACACGGGAAAAATCCTGAATCTGCTGAAAAACCAATTGCATGGAATGACTGGTGCCAATAAGATCCTGATATTTGCCGGTCTCTCCCAATAGTTGACGAAGGGTCTGCACCTCCGAGGCATCGTACAAGAAAAACATTTTCCGTTCCGGGTCTCGTGGATCATCTCTGACATCCACATTGATCCAACGAGTGCACTCTCCACCAACCTCAGACATGCGCACTAAGACTTCCTGCCGTTCTCCAGGAGAACGATTCACCATGTCCTGTATTTGAACATGATAGGCAGGATCGCTAAACAACGCATGCCAGGACTCACCTGAATGAGGAAAATTCGCTTTTCCGCATAACTGTTGGGCCGCCTGACTCAAAAAGGTCACCTTTCCATCCCTGTCGGTCAGGGCAGTCCCGATATGCAATTGATTTAAAATAGCAATGAGATCATCGTGATTCCGCTGGATTTTCGCAATTAAGTCCTCTAATTTCTCCTCGGCTTCTTTCCGTTGTGCCACTTCCCGCGACAGCAATCGATTGGCCGTCGTCAGGTCGGATGTTCTGTCCAGCACACGCTGCTCCAGCACATCATGCGCCTCACGAAGGGCGGCTTGCGTCCGTTTCCGATCCAACTGCAGACGGACCATCTCTCCCAGTGAGTGTAATAAATTTCTCTCTTCTTGCAGAAAGGGGCCTTCAACTTCCGTCGGGCGTTCCTCCAGATATACGACCTCAATTTCACCCGTCGTTCCATCTCGGCAAATAAACTCCTCCCGCTGGGTCCATGGGGATACCACAAAATTAGGCGTCGTAATTTCCAGATGACCGAAACGAATCCGGGCGGCTGTGACTTCCGGGTATTGCCAGGATGGCGGAATCAAATCGGCAATGCGTTGAAGTAATTCCTGGGTCGATAAATCTTCGTTGTGAAACAACTGCGTGGTGGAATGAAGTGCGGTAAGTTCCTTTACGCGTTCCTGGAGATCGTGCAACGTCCGCTTTAATTCTTGATCCGAATCCTTCAATACATGACTATCGGTAGATGACAAGAACCCTTTGTCTTCCATGATGGCTTCCTATGGCACTTTAAAATAAGACACGTTCCCAAACGACCTGGCTTAGCGCTCTAGCGTTTTCGGGACACTACCGCATGGAACCATTGAATAAGGCCAATCGATCTCCTACATATCGAAGGTTCAATCAATTACATGCGGGAGACTGCTCGCCCCGCTCTCATTATCCCAACACAAAAATGCCGGCTATGTCCTGGCCATTCTCTCTCATTCACAGAAATCTTCTCACTTCACAGAATGCCTCGTCACCCGTGTTTTGATGAATTTTCTCCAAATACTCCACACCGTGAAACCTATCGTTAAACTTATTAATTCATTCTACCTGAACCGAGAGGATGGAGTGACCAGGTTTCTCCCTTTTGTTGATGTCCTTTTGCCATTGCACAGTATTATGCCTAAGTTGGATTTAGTTCCTAAGGCAACAGAGGGAGGTTTACCGAACCCTCAATTCTCTCATAATGAATATTCCCATGAAAATTAATTTCATCAGCTAAACAGGACATGCCCATATTGGGAAATGGATGACCTTTTTTTTCGGGTTGTCGTGGTTCCCTCGTCGGGCATGCCTCAGTCATATGCCCGTTTGGCAAAAATGCATTCACACTCCAATTTCAAAAGAGAATTAGGGAAAGAGAGAGGATTTTAAGAAGAGGACAAATTAGGAGCAGAATTCACGACCTAGAATGCAAAATTTTATTTTTACGGAAATTTTTCCACTAAAACGGTTATCATATGTTTCTCCTTACTCCACACAATTCCCATAGCAATGGATCAAGCACCCACCACCCCATTTTCCAGGATGAAATGGATACACCTTCAATGATGGGCCTCTTGTTTGCGATGTACGACTTCCCGAACCATCTTCAGAATCTTCCTTTGATCAAATGGCTTTGAGAGGACGGCCAATGCCCCTGCATGTGTCGCTCTCATTCGCACAGAATCTGTAAGGTTTCCTGTAACCATCACAGCAGGAGGACAACTAATCGCCGCACTCGAAATGCCTTCAAGGAATTCGCATCCATCCATATGTGGCATCTGGAAATCTGTGATGATGAAATTAATCGTTTTTTCCTGAATTAATTTGAGAGCAGCAATTCCATCCTCTGCCTCTATGCAACGATAGCCCTCTCGCTCTAGGGCCATGTGGAGTATCATGCGACAATCAACACTGTCGTCGACAACCAGAATAGAAACAGGAGGTAAAGATTCAAAATGCTTCCCATCCAATTTTTCCTTCGATTTCACACGACTATATGGATTTTCCAGAGAATGGTTCTGGGAATCGGGAACCCACCATACAGGAATCATGTCAATTCCTCCCTAAATTGGCCTTCCTGCGCCCCTACCCAAACAACCGCACACATTTATTTCGGAGTTCCATGTGATCGATGGGTTTCATAATAAAATCCATCGCTCCATTTTCAAGGGCTTTTATCAGCAGCTTCTTGTTTGAAGGGCTTGAGATGACCATAACCGGCGGGACAGGCATTCTTCCGCAAAACTGAGACACAACCGCTAAGCCCGTCAGGGAACTCGATTCACAGTCCCACAATACGCCATCGACGAAAGCATTTTTCAGTTGATCCAATCCCTGAAGGGAAGAGGGAAGACGTTGAAGCGTAAACCCTAAATCCCAAAGGTTCTCCGTCAACCCAGTCCATGTCTTAAGATCGACACCCAAAACTACAATGCGCTTACCACTGTCCGGAAGGTCAGGCTCATGCTCCGGATGCCACCCATTACAGTCTTTTGTCTCTAATTCGATACTAGCCACACCACGCCCGGTCAAGCTATTCACATTCATTGAATGATGCTTTCTGGCCAGCAGCCTTTCTCAACCCACACCCCGCACAAAGTATGGAAAGATTCAATGCCGAGCCCTTCCGGTGCGACTACTCAATACACCTTTCCCTGATCGATTCATGAGAATAACGGGATCCACAATATCGCCACACTGCAGACAACGAGCGGACATAAATTCTATTTCATTTTCAACGAGATCAAAAACTGACTCCCTTTTCATGAGTCCCCCACATCGACAACATGCATCAGGTTCTCGGCTAGAAGTCGGGCAGCCCTCAAGATGAGAATTTCCATTTATGTGTGGATGCATTCGAATCTCCTAGGAAAGTAAAAGCACACCGATAAAAATTCCATCATTATGCTTATGAGAGAGCATTCAGAATTTCTTGCAGCCCGATTTTTTCTCTTTTTCTCACCAAGTGGTGCAACCACTATGCCCATCTTAAACATTCCAAGATCTCAGAAATTTCTCCATACATTTCAGCACTTCATTCCAAAGCCAGAAGATCAAGTCACCATGATAAAAAAACCGAGCGTTGGCGCACAGGCAAGCATGAGCGAAATAACCCACTTGCTACATTTTTTCACGTTTCTCTCCAAATTTATAGAAGGTTTTCCTAAGCCAGCATGGCATCTGGCGTTGATAACGAGGCTAGTCTCTCCGGTTGAACCCTGTTATCCTGCCCACAGGTCACAGGAAATTCTCCAGACGTTCATCATGAACGATGACGCATCACCACACCATTTGGATTCTCTTATCCCCGGCCCTAAGGAACTTACCCACATGAACCCGTGGGCACTGGAAATCCAACAGGTCAGCAAACAATTCCCGGATGGCACCTATGCCCTTCAAAACATTGAATGGAGTGTGAAAGAGGGGGAAACCATGGCGCTGATTGGTGAGAGCGGATCAGGGAAAACCACCTTTTTGCGTCTTCTGAATCGGCTGATAGAACCAACGACCGGTGCCGTCGTCATTCAAGGCGAGCCCGCCTCTGGACAGGATCCCATTCAACTTCGTCGACGCCTCGGATATGTCCCACAAGATGGCGGCCTTTTCCCTCACTGGACCATCAAGCAAAATGTCTGCCTCGTACCTCACTTATTAGGATGGACATTGGAACAGCAACTCGAACGAGTCGACATGCTCTTAAATCTGGTGAACCTGAATCCCTCCCAAATTGCCGAACGGTACCCCATTGAACTCTCAGGGGGACAGCGGCAACGAGTGGCCGTGGCACGTGCCCTGGCAGCCGATCCGCCCATCGTCCTGCTCGACGAACCATTTGGCGCGTTAGATCCGCTCACCCGCCATGACCTGCAGGACCAATTTCTCTCCCTTCAAGCCCGATTGCAAAAAACCATGGTCCTCGTGACCCATGACATGTCAGAAGCCTTCCGGCTAGGCGACCGGATTACCATCCTCAAAGAAGGATGCATTCAGCAAGTCGGGACTCCACACGAAATTCTCCATGCTCCGACCACCCCCTATGTTCATTTGCTCGTTCAGCACTATCACGCTCATCGAGGTTAGCAGGAAGGAGATGAGAACCGATCGGATCAGACAACGCACACGGAGGGTCTCTAGAGGAATCATGGTCGGTCTTCTTGGACTGCTCTATGCTCTTTCCCTGCCGGTTTGGGCCTCTGACACCATTGTGGTGGGATCCAAGAATTTTATGGAAAGCCGGCTCCTGGCGGAAATGTTCGCTCAACTCATTGAAGCCCGTACGGAATTAACCGTCATGCGTCGACTGGGACTCGCCGGCACTCAAGTCTGCTTTGAGGCTTTAAAAACGGGAGGGATTGATCTTTATCCAGAATACACAGGAACAGGGCTCGTCACCATTCTGGGTGAACCGCCGATGCACGATCGAGTATCGGTTTTGAACCGCGTTCGCACGGAGTTTCTTCACCGATGGGATATTTGGTGGCTGGCCCCGCTCGGATTTGAGAATTCTTATGCGCTAGCCCTTCGCCGTGATCGAGCACAAACCTTAGGACTCCGAACGATTTCTGATCTTGTGCGTGTCGCCCCTCACATGAAAGCCGGATTTGGGTATGAATTTATCCAGCGAGAAGATGGATTGGCGGGGTTAAAAAAATCCTACGGGTTACAGTTTCAGGAAGTGATCGGCATGCAACAAACCCTAAAATATCAAGCCACAGATACGGGAAAGGTTGACCTCCTGGATGTCTACACCACAGATGG
Source organism: Nitrospira sp. T9 (assembly GCF_052156535.1). Lineage (NCBI taxonomy): Bacteria > Pseudomonadati > Nitrospirota > Nitrospiria > Nitrospirales > Nitrospiraceae > Nitrospira > Nitrospira sp. T9. Next base: position 21,245 of record NZ_JBQKUP010000025.1, on the reverse strand, counting down.
ACGCTTAGCTGTGTATGATTTTGTCGTCCTGAAAGATGATCGTCAGTTCTTCCCGCCGTATGAGGCAGCGGCACTCGTTCGAGGAGAAACTCTCAAACGCCATCCGGAATTGGGACGGGTCATCAGTTTGCTCACCAATGCCATAGACCCGACACGCATGCGTGAATTAAATCTCCGGATTCAGGAACAGGGAGAACCGGTTCCCCAAGTAGCGCATAGCGCCTTACGGGCACTCGATCTTGTGGCCGACAATCACGCCCAACCAGCCGCCACCACGGAATCTTCCGATTCCATTTTGTCCTACATGTGGACCAAACGTTCCAATCTGGCCTTGCGCACTGGAGAACACCTTGGGCTTTCCGGACTAGGGTTGTTCCTGGGCATACTGGTCGCCATTCCATTGGGGCTGGCTCTCGAACGATGGCGAAGGGGAGCGGAGGCGATCATCCGAATAATCGGCATGTTGCAAACGATTCCATCCATCGCACTTCTGGCCTTTATGATTCCCATATTTGGCGTGGGAGCGCTCCCCGCCATCATGGCCCTATGGATGTACTCGTTATTCCCTATTCTTCGAAATACCTATTCGGGGTTGCGAGACGCAGCTCCAAATGTTGTGGAAACCGGGCGAGCCCTTGGCATGACGGAATGGCAAATTCTCCGCACGATTCGCTTCCCACTCGCCGCGCCGACCATCATGGCGGGCATTCGCACCTCTGCCATCTGGACAGTCGGGACTGCCACGCTGGCCGCCTTTATCGGATCTGGAGGTTTGGGCGTCCCCATCGTGGCAGGGCTCCAGCTTGCGGACGTCAATTTGATATTATCCGGCGCCCTACCCGCCACCGTATTGGCTTTGTCAGTTGATGGCCTCTTGGGTCGAGTGGAACAATGGGCCCGGCCACGAGGCCTGGAACCGGCTCGATAACCTTACCGGATTGCCATTTGAGATATGCCAAGGCACGCCAACCCAAGTGACATTTTGACGGACAAAAGATCCCTTTCTCATCTGATTTCGTCAATGCTTTTGTCTTGCCCGCAACTCTCTCTGCCGCTATAGTGGGAAGATTGATACCATTTCAATGCATTCGCCATCATCCACAGCCCCCTTTATAATTTTGCGTATTGAAGGCAGATCAGGGAACTTATTGAACGAAGACGTTCTCTCATTCAGCATCACACGGGAAAACCATAGGCCAAAGAATGTTCATTTTCTGAACATTTTCTTTCCGTCTTATTCCAACCATGACGTCATCTGCGCTGACGTCTGAGGGAGAGGTGAGAATATTGTTCACGATAAACCCCCGAGGAGGGCTCATGTCATCGCAAACAGATCCATCAATAACCATTGATCTTCCCTTAACCAGAGAAGATCCGGACTTAGTCAAAACCCAAATCACCCGCGGTCTGCAAGCAAGCCCCAAAACCCTCCCTTCGAAACTCTTTTATGACGAACAGGGATCCACCCTGTTCGAACAAATATGCGAATTGCCGGAATATTATCAAACAAGGACCGAGCATCAGCTGCTCACCAATTGCGCCGACGAAATTGTGGCTCTCAGTGGAGCTGAAGAACTTGTGGAATTAGGGTCCGGCGCAGCCACAAAAACACGGGTACTCCTCGATGCCATGGCCAAAGTTGACCAACTGCGCTATTTCGTCCCGTTTGATGTCGATGAAGCCATTGTCCGACGAGTCTCCGAAGAACTGGTCCGCGAGTACCCCAGCCTCCACATACATGGCGTGGTAGGAGATTTTCTTTTCCATTTGGAGCATATTCCGGAAGGCGGCAAACGCCTGGTGGTCATCCTTGGAGGAACCATTGGCAACCTTCCTGCTTTTGCCGCTCAAGAGTTTCTCTCCTCCGTGAACTCAGAAATGGCATCCGGAGATTATTTCTTATTGGGAGTCCAGCTCATCACGGAACGAAGTCGCCTGGAAGCCGCATATAATGACAAGCAGGGCATTACAGCAAAGTTTAACAAAAATATTATTCGGGTTCTTGGTCATCATTTCGGATCTCAGACTGATCCGGATTCGTTCGACCATATCGCCAGATACAATAATGATGAACATCGCATTGAAATGTGGCTCCGGTCACGAGAAGATCAAATGCTGGACATTCAGGACTTAGGATTACAAGTCCATCTCAAACAAGGGGAGGAAATCCGCACTGAAATCAGCACGAAATATGACCGCCCCTTGGCGGAAGCACTTCTCGCGGCTTCGGGTTTTGCCTTGGTCAAATGGTACTCGGACCCTGACAGCCTGATTGGCCTCGCGCTCGCCAAAAAACCCTAAACCGGATGGTTCGAGAGAGGCACGACCCTTTCCACCAGGATTCAGACCCGAACTAACCGCACAACCTTACGGTACTGCGCCAACCTACTCCCATGATTTATCTCAACCCGGCTGGACTCGCTCCGTTCCATCCTGACGTGCAGCAAGTAATTTCCCGGACCCTCGACACGTTCAGTCACTTGTTATATGCGGAAGCCGGCATTCAGTATTACCGGGACACGCTTCAGGAATGCCGACGGACCATTGCGGATTGGTTGGGGTTGAACGATGAGCAACGGTTCGCCTTTACGCCCAATACCACAACTGCGTGCAGCCTGGTCCTTTCTCGGATCAATTGGAAACCTGGAAATGTCCTTCTGACCACCACTCATGAAAATTCCACGATTCTCAATGAAATCGACAAACTCAGTAACCGTGGAGTCCGCGTTATTACACTCGACCCGGATGTCCCCGGCGGCTTCCTTCCCGCGCTTGAACGCATTCTCAATGAACAACCCATTCAGGCTATCGTCATCAGTCACGTCTCTCATTTTGATGGGCGCATCTTTCCCATCACCGCAATCCAGGACCTGGCCCAGTCACACCACACGCGACTCATCGTAGACGGGGCGCAAGCCGTCGGACATATTCCGGTTTCTTTTCAGGAAATTTCTCCCTATGCGTATTTTTTCCCTGGCCATAAATGGTGCACAGGCCCAATGGGAACCGGTGCGCTGATTGTCGGGATAGACGGTCACCAGGAAACGCAACCCTATTGGGCCGGATACGAATTGGGCACCCAGAATATTGGCTTGATCGCCGGATTTGCCAAAGCCTGCCATCTCAAGGCTCAACAAGATCCACACAACCACATCCTTGAACAGGTGCGAGAAGAATGGAAAGTTTGCCTCAGACACCATCCTGGCATTCGAATAATTGAATGGGACGGGGCGCAGGCTCCCGGTATCTTATCGTTTGCCTGCCTTGACGAATACACGGAACAGGCCATGCACAACCTTTCCTCCACTCATTCCATTGCATGGAAAACTCTCACCCATCCCTCCTATCCCTCAAGCCTTTCAATCCGTATCTCCTGGACCACGGACACACCAAGTATCGACATCCGCTCGACCCTTGAGTTGTTTTCCCCATTCTCAAACGAGTGAGGCCCCCTACACATCCTAGAACACCTTCGGGGTATTTTAGGATTAACAACTTCGGAGAATTTCTTAAAGGCACGATGACTTGAGACAAAGACGCAATTGCCTATCCATTGGGCCTCGCAATGAACGCTATAACTTAGTTAGAGCCATCCTTTGTCCGGGCGGCAACACGCTCAAAGCGTGACAGCGACACGTTTTACCGGAGAGAAGAAACTGATTCAGTTGGGTTTATTTACCGGGAAGAGTACGATGGAATGGTAAACGGGCTCTTCTTTCAATGGGGATGTCAATCGATAACTTTCCAGAATTTGGTGAATCGATGGCCAAAAACTATTGAAAAACAACGGAGAGCCGGATAGATACCCAATAAAAATGTGCTATAATCGGCCCCAAAATGTCCTTGAGTACGAACATATTCTCACTTAGTCAGCTAAGCGGCGAATTGCCTCAAGGTATTGCTCAAACTTTTCATGACCATATTTTTGCGTGCGACCATCACCAATGGCTTCCCTGTCCACAAAGTCCAATGATAGAAAGCGATCAAGGTCTCTCATTTCTGGATTGTCCTACGATAAATTCCTCCCATTCCCTCAGTTTTTCATACCCCCATATAGTACAATTCACGATGGAACCCAGATCAAGCAGGGGGGCCATCTCCCTCTTAGCCAACGCGGAATAATCTTCCCCATTGAGCATTCCTTCTTAGGTTTTTTCCTCAGTGGGATATTTTATATGGGTAGTTTCAGTTTCATAATCTTTATAAACGGGAGCGTCAGTGATGAGAATCTTGTTAGCTGGAATGGTCGCGATGTTCTTGATGTTCCCCCTGCATGTAGCAGCGGGCTTCACATTCGATCAGGTGGTTCAGAAAGCGAAAAACTTAGCGGATAAACCCTATGAGGCACCTCAACTTGTCCCAAAAATCATGCGGGAAATTTCCTATGAGGCGTACAAAGGGATCCGTTTTAATCCTGACCACAGTCTGTGGAGAGAGAGCCAATCGAATTTTCAAGTCATGTTTCTTACTCCGGGGTTGCATTACACCCACCCGGTAACCCTCAACGTCATCGACGCCGAAGGTCCACGCCCGCTGGTTTTTAAGAAAAGCGACTTTGTGTTTGCCGACCCCGAAATCGAAAAACGGGTGCCGGCCGATGTCGGGTTTGCCGGATTCAAGCTGACCTTTCCCTTGAAAAACAAAAATGAGCAAAATCAGTTTTTGGTCTTCGCAGGGGCGAGTTACTTTCGGGGCGTCGGAAAGGAAAACGTGTTCGGATTAGCAGGACGAGGTCTGGCCATTGATACAGGACTTCCCAGCGGAGAGGTATTTCCTTCATTCACGGAATTCTGGTTGGTACGCCCGTCTCCAGATGCCAAAGAGATGGTGATTTATGGGTTACTGGACAGCATCAGTCTCACTGGAGCGTATCAATTTACCATTATTCCCGGCAGCCAGACGAAGATGAAGGTACGCACCAAGCTCTTCCCCAGAAAACCTATTCAGTTATTGGGTATTGCCCCGCTGACCAGCATGTTTTTTTATGGAGAGAATACCCCACGACCGGTTGGGGAATGGCGCCGGGAAGTCCATGATTCGGACGGATTGCAGATTCATGATGGCCTCACCCGTGAGTGGTTGTGGCGCCCTCTGATGAATCCTGCCAACCTGGAAATGGATTTTTTCAGCACGGACAATGTCCAAGGATTCGGTTTACTGCAACGCGAGGACAAGTTTTCTGGCTATGAAGATCTAGGTGCACATTATGAACAACGTCCAAGCGCCTGGATCGAACCACAAGGTGACTGGGGACAGGGAAAAGTGGTGCTCGTCCAACTGCCTACTCCCAATGAAACGCATGACAACATCGTCGCGTTTTGGACACCCGTAGCGCCCGTGACCCGTGAGACCCCTTTAGAAATGTCCTATGATGTGAGCTTTGGGAAGGCCACTCTCTCACAAAATCCGTTAGGAACCGTGGTCAATACCTTTATCGGGGACGGCAATCGTATCGGGGGAGGAAATGTTCCACAGGCGTATCGTATCATTATCGATTTTGCAGGTGGCCCACTGAGTAAAATGCCGCCTGATGCTCCCATCAGCGGCCAGGTCACGGTGTTAGACAATAGCGACATACTGGAGCATTTTGTGGAATATCATGAACAGATACAAGGATGGCGATTGTCCATCCTGGCCAAACCTCAAGACAAAAAGCCGCTTCATTTGCGGGCATTTCTCAAAACAGATTCGGCCACGTTAACCGAAACCTGGACGTACCGCCTGCCAATGAATAACCACATTCTGGCACAAGAAAAAGAATAATGGCCCGATCGATTGCCGAACATACTCTCTCACGAGCCTGTGATTACCTGTCGGCGATGGGAGTAGAATTAACCCGCGAGGTCACGCTGCGGGCTCTCACCCTGGTTGAGGCCGGACTGGCTTCAAAGGAGGAAGATCCACTGCAATTTGTGATGACAAGAATCCATGACCACTTTGCCCTGCAGAATCCTCCTCTCCCAACCACCGCCCCACCGATCACACGCGGCAGCATGAGTTTTAAACCATGAAAATTCGTGAAGCCACAATCGCCGATGCCCGGCATTCGCTGGCCACCCCCAGACGAATAAGCTGGAGAATTGCCGCAGGACTCCGGCGTGCCCTGCTGACCATATTAGTCCTCATTCAATCATTAGTGGCCGCTTCGTATATGACGGCCATCCTTCCCTATCATGGAGGGAATTTCCTGGAGATGGCGATTATTACCCTGTTTTTTGTGCTATTCGTCTGGATTTCCGTTGGATTTTGGATTGGCATGTTCGGCTTTGTCCTCCGGTGTTTCGGTGGGGATCGATTTTCCCCACTGGGACGCCATACCGCTGCAGAGTTAAGCACTCAACCTCTAGCACGGACAGCCGTGGTCATGCCGATCTACCACGAACCCATTCAGCGGACGTTCGGCGGGATCCGCGCAATGTATCGCTCCTTAGAACAGACCGGACAGATTGACCATTTTGATTTTTTCATTCTTTCCGACAGCCGCAATCCGGATGTGTGGTTGGCTGAACAAGCCGCCTGGCATCGGTTATGTACCGAATTGGGAGCGGGCGGACATCTGTTTTATCGTCGCCGGTCTCTGAACCAACATTATAAAAGTGGCAATATTGCCGACTTTCTTCGCCGCTGGGGTTCCGGCTATGAGTATATGATCGTCCTTGATGCAGATAGTCTCATGGGTGGATCCACCCTGGTCACGATGGTGCAACTCATGCAGGCTGAACCTCAAACAGGCATCCTGCAAACCAGCCCCACCTTGATCAATGCCCGTTCAATGTTTGCACGGGTCCAGCAATTCGCCAATCATATCTACGGCCCACTGTTTACGACAGGCCTTGCCTCCCTGCAGCTTGGGGAAGCAGTCTACTGGGGCCATAACGCCATTCTTCGTACCCAAGCGTTTATGGAACATGCCGGCCTGAAGCGGCTTCCAGGACCAGGCCTTTTTCATGGCCCTATTCTCAGTCACGATTTTGTGGAAGCGTCATTTATGGGACGGGGCGGGTATGAAGTCTGGCTGGAACCGGAACTCTCTCACAGTTATGAAGAATCCCCTCCCACCCTTGTGGATGACCTGCAACGCGATAAACGATGGGCCAAAGGAAATTTACAGCACATCTGGCTCATGCTGTTTGAACCTGGGCTACGGCCTGCGCATCGCATGGCCTTTTTGAACGGGATTATGTCCTACCTGGCCTCCCCGTTGTGGTTGATCTTTTTGGTGTTAACCACGATTGAAGCCGCACGTCTGGTCCTATATCCCATCAATTACTTTCCGGAACCTCATAGTCTGTTTCCCCATTGGCCCGAATGGAATCCGGAATGGGCCATTATTCTGGCCAGCAGCACCTTGTTTCTGCTGTTTCTGCCGAAATTTCTATCCGTAATCGATGTCATCCGATGTCGACGGGGCAGACAGCATGGTGGCATCATTCGACTGTTGATCAGTGTCTTCCTGGAAATAGTGGTATCCACTCTCCTAGCGCCCATTCGCATGTTGGCCCATAGCCGTTTTGTGTTGGAAGCGCTGCTCAACACCTCGTTACGTTGGGCCGGCCAGAATCGGACAGATGAAACCGGTTGGTCAGCCGCCATTTTAAATCAAGCCCCGGGGACGCTGATTGCCGGAGCCTGGGCCGCATTCGCTTTCTGGCTTGATCAGATGTTTTTTTTCTGGTCCCTTCCGGTCGCAGGACCACTCGTATTTGCCGCACCCACCTCCGTCTTTCTCAGTCGGGTAGGACCAGGCGACCGACTGAAGCGCTGGGGATTTTTGCAAGTTCCTGAGGAAAGTCATGGCTCACCATTGCTGGATGATGTCTATGCCAGGACCTATCCTCAACTAGAAACCTACACTGAACGATCTTCTCCCGCCATACAGGCTATCCTGGATCCGGTGCTAAACCAGGTTCATCAAGCCATGGCTCATGCGCATCGAGGTGGCAAAAAACAGGAAATGATCCTCGCACTCCGCAAACGATGCTTTCAACAGGGTCCACACTCCCTCACGCAAAAAGAGCTCTGTCACCTGGTACGCGACCGGGCCAGTTTGCAATGGCTGCATGAGCAGGCCTGGCAGGCTCCACCTGATTCCTATTGGGGCAAAGCCCTTCAGCATCATTTTCAACACTGAACGGATCTGACCCAGACCTAACCATCTCTGGCTATCCATCACCGTGGCTTTTGCCCGTTTCCTTATAATTTCCACTTGGATTATTTTGCGGCATGTGTACTCTGACTAATAATTCCTATGCAGGGTCGGTTGAAAAAAGCCGCCAGCGGCGTTCTCCCCATTTTTCCGTGCTCACGTACTAAGCGTACGCTCCGCGCGTAAAAACGGCTGCGGCCTTGCTGGACGGACTTTTTTGAACCGACCCGGAGCCTTTGATGAGTAACCTAATCGTGGGCAAATTTGCCCTTGAAAATCTTTATCATTCAATACTCCCATGCATGAAGAGCCAAAAATCGGACACATGGGTCCCTGATGGTATTATTCTCAATTAGAGCCCACAACCGACAGTCGTACCTGTATATATTTAAAGAATATCGTCTTGCAAAACGACACGGATTACACACTGAAGTTTGCCTTCCACGCCGTCCTGCCTACCCTTGCCGGAATAGATTTGATGGGGATGATCAAGAAAGGCACAGTGCAGGAACTGAGAGTTTGGCCTTCGGGGCAGACACAAAGTTCTATGCCTTGGCTTCCGTATCACTCGGCCAATCATGAATGATTCCTCCAATGCTGGTTCGAGTCAGATTTACCATGAAATCCTTTTTCAATGGGTCTTCCGGGATAAACAGGCGGTGACCCTCAAAATTTTGATCCAGGCAGAGTATGTGGGTAAGAGGACAATCAATCCGACGGGGTTATGAGGGGTGGGAATACCGATATAGCGTTTTGATGGACTGAATCCCATCTCTCCAGCGAATTTTTTTCCCGGCCGCTTTACTTCTGGGTAAATAAGAAATCGGCACCTCTGTCACGCGCCAATTCTTCTGAGCAACTTTCAGTGTGAGCTCCAACTCCAATTCAAACCCTGATTCTTCCAGCGAGATATCGCTCAAGACTTCCTGTTTAAACACTTTGTAACCGGTCCATACATCCGTCAATGATAGCCCAGTCGCAGCATTGGTTAAGGTGGTGAAAATTTTGTTACCCAGATAGGAGACCGGTGGCCAACTCCCTTTCCAGCCCCCCAAAAACCGGGATCCGTAGACAACATCGGCCCGGCCGGTTATCACTGGCTCCAACAGCTTATAATAATCCTCTGGACTATATTCCAAATCGGCGTCCTGCACGATTACAATGCTCCCTCGAACCTGCCCAAATCCCGTTTTCAGGGCTGCGCCTTTCCCTTGATTGTGCTGATGAGCCAACACCAGGACTTGAGGACAATCGGCACGTGAATCACAGATTAATTTCTGGCTTTTTTGATCCTCTGCAGCCCCCTGACCGAACTGCTCGTAGAGCCATTCCCGAGTTCCATCCGTGGACCCGTCATCCACAATGATAAGTTCTTTTGGAATTTCCACCTTTTGCACCCGGCCGACAATCGTCTCAATCGTTTTCCGTTCGTTATAGACCGGAATAACAATACTCACCAATTGAATTTTTTGATTTATGGTATCTCGAAGGTTTTCCATATCTGATTCGACCGCAGCGGGGGCATGGCCTCCTAGAACCAATTGCTGAAGAGTTTTCGGGTAGCCTACCATGAACGTTCAGGAAACCACTCTCATTTTTTTGAGGGGAAATTCACTCCCCAAGCAAGTCTCTGGTTTTTGACGAGGAGATCTCACAATTATCTGCTGAAGTGATCAATCCGAACTAACGGATAGCGTCGATTTTTGAACAGGTTTCTCCTCCCAATTGCGGTATTGTTCATTGTCTCAAACACCTTTTTTGTCCCATCTCTTTGTCTCATGACACACCTCACGACACCCGATCCCTTGGAACAAATTGACTAAAAATAGCTCCACTTCAATGCGTTACAATGCCCAACCAATCCGGCACTCTCCTTGCGTAATTTACCGGTAATAAAAATGGATGAAGCAATAGGACAAGGAAGGAAGGAAGGGAGGGAGGCAGATGAACATGACGGTATCTTCATCCCAGACTTCAGAAATGATTTCCGGTATCGATTCCGTCACAATATTGCTCATTGATGATTCCTCGGATAATTTGATGATCCTGGGAGATATATTAGAACAAATGGGCTATCAGGTTATCTGTGCAGAAGATGGTGCGCAGGGACTTGAACTCGCTCAACGGGTTCAACCCGACTTGATATTTATGGATGTGAAAATGCTCGGCCTTGATGGATTCCAGGCCTGTGAACGACTTCGAGCACAGGAGAATTTTCAGCTTACCCCGATCATTCACATGAGCGCGCAATCAGAAATCACTCATCGAGACCGGGCCTTCGAAGCTGGAGGCTCTGAATTTTGGCTTAAACCCATAACCCCCAAGAAAATCCGGAACGAACTTCATCGATTTTTGTAATAATACGGTTCAGGTAGAATCGGGTTTTACCTTAACTGCAAGCAGCATTCATTTGGGATGAGCCCCTAAGAGACGACCTCCCTCTTTCATTGATAATAGAAATTTTCCCATTCCATGCACTCGTTTATCTAAATGGATACATGCATCCTCCCCAAGTAAACAAAGCCCCACTCACATGAAAACACCCTAACTCCCCTGTCCTATTGCTCAAATCATTGCTGAAAGCCCTTAATTAAAGAACGTATTTTGGCATGGCATGTAAATTGCTGTTTAATTATAATTATGAGGTTTCCTTCAAAATTTCCCGTTTAGGATACATTTTTGAAGGGAAAACCACACAGGAAGAGTCATTTACCAGACGCCTATTTGGCCTATTTACCTTTTACAACATGGAGAAAGTACTCATGGTTACCGGTCTAAGAAAAAATTCTACGATCAGCCTGTCCACTTGGGGCCAACGGGGAACGGCAGGGTTGATCGAGGAATGGGAACCCCGGATACCCATTCCTGAAAAAAAACAACAAACCAGTCGACGTTCATCCATCTCCAGTCCAGTCCCAATCGAGTCGAACACGGAGGAAGAAAAACTTAAAAAATAGGACTCTCCCCCCTAAAGAAGTCTCCTCAATCTTCTTCGTAAGTGAAGTATTTAGCTATCCCCCCATGGCCCTGACTTTGAATAACACAAGTCTTGAGCTTTCCACCAAAGAGTATACTTCACATAAGTAATTCCTCATCCTATGATCTAGCCCATTTAGTATTACCCCCTTTAAAATAGCTCATCATTCGTATCTGCTCCCCATGTTTACCGCATGTACCCCTTTCGGTACTTCCCCATATGACACCAATCAAAGATTTGCAGGAACAATGTTTTAACCTCTCTTTCTTTTTCTCTTTAAAATTAGTTGCTTAGCTTGCATTCCTGGTTGGCCAGAAGGCCCAACACGACCAACGGCATCAAGGTTGCTTTTATTTGGAATCAGGAACGGGTGACAGCCGACTGACCAAATAGAGAGGCAACACCATGGAAGGTATTTTACTCATCATCATCAGTTGCGTAAGTCTGTTGGGATTGGCTTCCTTGTATTGGTTATGGCGACCATAGGCAGGAACTTGCATTCATTGAACGTGAACATTTTTTTCAGCTGATATCTTTTGCGAACAAAGAAGTCTGTAATTCTCACTGCTTCAATTTTTTAGCCCATTCTGTGGCCTACGGCTTCTAAAGGAGAGACAAGCGATGAACGACACAATGACCATTAGTCGATCATGTGAAAAGGGAATGTATCTATTTCGTGAAGGCGATTATGTGTGGAGAGTGAACGAAGACGGCAAGGTGGATTGTGCCGTTCTAGGTCATCCCACTGTGTTCGAACTTCTCACCTTCATTCAGAATTGGAAAACCCCATCTCGTCGGATTTTTCAGGAATACCCCTTCCAGGATTTTCTCACTGACTGACAGGACTTTTATGCCCGACCTCCAATTCTCATCATCCTGCGTTTGACTGCCTGATTCTCCGGGCACATGCTTGACACCGACCCCTTTTGACAAGCCGACGTGAACATCCTTGAAAAGCCGCGGCCGTGCAAGACTCTTCGAGTCTTGACGGCCACGGCTACCAAGTCGATCTCCAATTGAACATGTCCGGGGATCCGGCCAAGACCCATTCCCCTACAGTAAATCAAAAACAACAAGCAGTGTTGTCCCGGGATCCATTACTCACGACCTTCTTCTTTTTCACTGAACCCGGATGGGAATATACGCACGATTATTCGAACCATTCACCTCATTGATATCATTGTCCTCATCAACAATGATTCCCAGCCAGTAATTTTGTCCCGCATTCAGATAATTGGGAATGATCACCGGAATTGTGGTGGTTAACACGTCGGCGGGATGAATCGAGCCAAAGGTTCCCCCACCAATACGGGTATCGCTATAACTAATAAAGTCATTGGTGGAGACATAGATGCCAAACGTCACATTGGAATGAGTCTGTTTCCCATTATTTTCGATCGTAAATTCAGGCCGCACCACATTTCCTCGATTCACCCGATACCCGGGTTCCCCGGCGATCGTAATACCCGTCAACGTCCCGGTGTTAGCACTATTTCGAACTCGTACCCGGTCATGACTTGAATACTCACCGCTGGCTCCGGTTCTTCGCCAGTGCGAAGCGGACACATCGTTAAAGGAAGAGCTTTGCGAGCCATACAGCACCCGCGCCCCATGCGAAGCATCTTCTCCGAAATATGTGACAGCTGATCCCCCATTGGTGTGATGATGGCGCCAGGAATCACCCATGACATTATATTCCCAATTGACATGCATCAGGCCAAGATAGTGTCCGGCCTCGTGCACGATGACCGCATCAATGGGACGCCTTGAACCGGTATAAGTAAAATTCGCGCTTTTGTTTTGGGAGGTCGTCCAGGACCGCCCTGTCGAATCCAACACAATATCCACTTCATCCAGTCCATAATGCCACCCGAATAACCAGTAGCAGTGATAGCGCATGCGGGCCTCTCCCGGTGGAGAAATACTTGCGGCCCATATTTCATTTTGTCCATTTCCACTCCCCACCCCACCGGTTTCGGTCGTATGGTTAATTGAAAACGGCGAAGGATTCGTGTTCGTAATATTCACACCTCGTTGGGCCGCCTGCAGGACGCTCCCCGCCGGGAAACTTCCGGTATTGATCCGCGCTGTCGTGGAGTTTCCTCCCCAACGCAATTTCTTGCCACTGTCTCCATTACATTCCAGCCAGGATGCTGAAAATGCGGGAGAACTCCATAACACCACGAACATCATGGATACGAAAATTTTTGTCATATTCATTATCGAAGTCCCTCCTTAGCATGAATGTCATAACGCTCTTCATCAGTTATTTTACGTCCTGCCTCATCCTTGGCCTCGAGGGCCAAGACCTCTTGGTCAGGCACTTCAAACCGTTCTTTCACGTTAGCCATCACTATTGGGGATCGAGGATCGCCGACCCGTTTATTCCACTCGCGTATGGCGTCAAAAAATACGTCGGGAGTCAAAGGATCTCCGTAAACTTCCATTGGATTAGCCTCTGGTTCGTCGGCGACATCTTTTTGGATTGGCAGAATCTGATTGCCCAGATTGACCGTCGTGACCTTTGGAGCTTCCCGCTCATAACGGGCCTGCAGATCTTTCAAGCTCTGTCGGCTCTCCCGGCTCACTCGATCTATATAGGCCTTCATTTCAGGTCGTTCCAGCAGGGCCTTAAACGAAGGGCGAGGTATTTCCATCACATTGAGATCGAAACGTGGTTTTCCACCCATGCGTAACGATTTGTGGGCTTCCACAACCGGCACTCCCCAACCATTCAACACCTGATTTTCATGTATACGGAATCTTCCCTCGACACATTCCACCAGCTGACAATCATCGATTTCTCCTCCTTTGACGAACAACACATCGGTTTGTCCAAGGGCAAACGCGGGGGCTGTCGACACCATGTAGACACCACCCTGCCCATCAGCCCCACCGGGAATTCGGAGCGTGACTTTTTTGTCCGGGACATCACCTCTCAAAACTTCCAGAACCTGATAAGTCACAAACGTATGAGGAAGACCCTGGGGTTGCTCTTTCGTGGGCTCTGAGTTTCGATATCGGATATCAACAACCTGGCCATACATAATCAAACCCGCTTCACGAACTTTAGATTGAAGACCGCCTTCGCCGGCATCATTAGGACTATGTCCCCATGCTGATGAATTGATGGCCACCATGCCAAGCATTACGGCTACGTTAAACAATACATTGAGTTTCATAGAATGCCCTTTCTGTTTCCTTTGCGTGAATACAAAATTGTCGGAACCGTGACGAAGCAGTTTTCATTTACGGATCACCGAAAACATTATGTGTCCATTTTCTGCCTTGCATCTGAATTTTGTGCGACTGCTTTCTGGGCATGCACCCTCCTTGGTGAGTTAATGAGAAAAACTATTTCTGCAGTCTGCTAAAGCAACCTCAATGCCAGAATCTTCAATGAAAAAAAACCACCGTATTCATTGGTAATTTGAAGATATTTCAATTCAAATGTTTTTCGATCAACTCCTCTTTGCCGGGGAAAGGCAACGACTGAGATACGAAAAGTATCGATTCAGATACGCACACCCTTTTCCAAACACGATCCCTCGCCCTATCACCAATCGTTCGCTTATTCATTTCCATGCACCTATCAAAATAGGACGGCCATGGTGCCAACCAGGCAGATGCCCAGAAACAATGCGCGAAAACGGGAGGACCCGGCTCCGGACCACTGAGAACACATTACTGACCGTTAAAAAAGATTTGAATTAATACCAACGCGAGAGGGAGCAGCATCGAAAGAGTTGTACAACTTTGGCCCTCAATAAGGGAACGATGCCGGGAGTAGTTCGCTGAAGAAGAGATTGAGAAATGTCATAGTGGATTTCACAGTATTTCGAACCTATGGTATTCGAGAGCAACTGAAGGAATAAGACACCCAACCCTTATATGGAGGGGACCGGGTCAAAACCGGATCGGAAAGTCAGACGTTAATGGATGTCACCAATGGCATCCAGGTGGCACTTAACGTACATTCTGATTTTCTGATTCTCTCTCGCTGGGAAGACGGTAAGAAATATATAAGGATCTTACGTCTGACGAATGGAGAGGTTTGGGTCAAAACCATGGGAGGACCAAAACCATTGGAAATCGAAACTCCCGTAGCCACAGCAGCCGTGAAGGAAACGGAATTTGACATCAAGGTCTTGCCGGATGGTCAAACGACTCTCAC
Source organism: Nitrospira sp. T9 (assembly GCF_052156535.1). Lineage (NCBI taxonomy): Bacteria > Pseudomonadati > Nitrospirota > Nitrospiria > Nitrospirales > Nitrospiraceae > Nitrospira > Nitrospira sp. T9. Next base: position 5,948 of record NZ_JBQKUP010000025.1, on the reverse strand, counting down.
TGTTGTGGAGGGGATCGTGGAATTTGGCACTGCGTTCGGAACCTGCCCGATCAAAACTTCCACAATCAGCTATGGGAATCGCGGGGAAAAATGCACGAAGCCGGCTCCGGTCGACGTAGCCCCTAATGTCGCGTGGGCCCAAGGTATTCAACAGTAGCGATTTCCGTTATGTTATCGCCATAAATCGGGCCCGCTCCGGCAGACCGGACCGGGCTCGATTTTTTCGTGTCGGGATCTGCCCGAGGAGCCTGTCGGACTTCGGATGAATTGGCTGCAAAAGTGCCTAAGCGGCCCATATTTCGCCGCCTCCTTGGCCCATAGTCCCACTATAGGCCGGCAAAGCCCTCAAAATTTGCCCTCGCTCAGTCACATTTCCGCTATCGATTCCCAAAGTCCGACAGACTCCTAGTGGATTATCCCCGCCCTTTCTTTCTCTATCATTCCTTTCCACGATTGCCCTTGGAACGTAACCAACCTGGTTCCGGGTATTTTAACCTTTCAACACTTTCGATAGGGGTAAGACATTCTCTCCAGACGTTCTTTCCAAGCGCTCCTCCAGGCGCTTGAGGGCTATTTGTGTTTCTCTCAAATCCTTGAGAATCTCTTTTTGTGTAACCGGCCCCTGAAGTTCAGCCAGCCGTTCGGCTTTGGCCTCATCGAGGTTATTGATCACCACGGCAATAAACAGATTAATTACGACAAACGTCCCTAAAACCACAAAACTCACAAAATAAATCCAAGACAGGTAATGAAAATCCATGGCGGTATACATCACATCAGTCCAATCTTCCAGGGTCACGACGCGAAATAGGGTCAACAGCGAGATCCCCAATGATCGCCAATGCGTCGGATCGTGCTCATGAAACAACTGATAGCCCATGATGGCATAGACATAAAAGATCACGCCCATGAGAGTCATGACGTGAATCATGCTGGGAATAGATCTGACGAGGGTTGAAACGATAAGGCGTAGCTCAGGAATAGTCGAGATGAGACGAACCACCCGCAACAAGCGGGCTAACCGGGCAATCATGGCAAATTCACCGGTAGCCGGAATCAAAGAAAACACGATGACGGAAAAATCAAAGATGTTCCAGCCATCACGAAAATACCGGTCAATCTGAGGTGCCACTGCAATCATTTTGATGAGGGCTTCCAGAATAAAAATTCCAAGGATGACGTGATTTCCCCAATGCATCAGGGCACCATAACGTTCCACCAATGCCGGTGAGGTTTCCAGGCCAAGAATGACCCCGTTAATGAGAATAAAGGCAATGATCCCATACTCAAACCATGGAGCGCGGACAATCTGATTCGCTTGATCTTTCATCGTCGTCAACTCACAGACTCATGGCGCATTCTCACCCTAAAATCAGAAAGAAAACGTGCGCCGATTCATTCATGTTGGAAAATGAGAGGGATGAACCCAGTGAAGGAAAGCCGTAGCACAACTCTCGGGGAGCTTCAACTCCCCGATGTTTGCAAATAGCCCCGCAGTAAATCTCTTCGCGCGACGATCCCGATTAATTTCCCCTTCGAATCCACAACAGGCACTCGAATCAGATGATTATTTTGCAGGACGTCCATCAGAGTCAGCACATTGGTATCTTGCGTGACCGATACCGGATTAGCAGTCATGATATCACCTGCCGTCACCTCTTCCAGGTTTTTTCCTTTGCGCAAGGCCTTAAGTAAATCAAACTCGGAAACGATTCCAACCAATTTCGAGGTTTCGTCAATGATGGGAACAGAACCGAATCCTTCCATCATATAAGAGGCCAGTAACTTGGCTTCCGAATCCTTCATGCCCGATTGCACTTCCTTCTCCATGACACTGCCCACCGTTAACTGACCAAATTTACTGGCCCGCAAAGCTGCCACATCATCGCTCATAAGATTTTTTCCTTTTTTGACTAAAAGTTCATGCCCACTTTGTTGCTCTTTCGAATATTTCCAGTGACCCCTGCTCACAATTCACTAGGACGGGGGTATTCATCTTCCCAATTCCAGGTTATTGTACCTGATGAGTTACAACGGGAAAAGATGGTATTTCCCACACGCCACTTCCAACACGCCTTCAGGGTTCCAGTTCTTCAACTTAAGATCAGCAGCCAAATCCCCATCCCATGCCTCCTGGGGAACCAGGCCCACGATTTCACTTTCCTGAATTTTTACACCCAACCGATGTGACTCACGCTCCACAGCCTGAAATGCCGCTCGTAGGGATGTTTCCCGGAAATCCATTAGGTTCATGGACACCTGCACAAGCCCTTTTGATGACAAGGGCACACCCATGGCCTTGAGCGCAGGCAAACCTCCATCTGAAGACCGGATCGTGCCGGCAATACGACGAGCCACTTGAATGTCCTGACTTTTGAGGACCACGTTAAAGGCAATCAGGAAAAAACGGGCTCCAATTGCGACCGCTCCGGCCGTAGGATGCAATACCTTTGGCCCAAAATCAGGCTTCCAATCCTCCTCCTGATCCATCCGTTCCTGTAGCCCAGAAAGCCCTCCCCGCCGTATAATTTCCAGCCGGGCCCGCAAAGGCACTAAAGCCGCCTGTTCATAGAGAAAGACGGGAATGCCCAGTTCCTGCCCGACTCGCCTGCCCAAATCTTTGGCATACTTCGCACACTCCTCCACCGTCACGCCTCGTAAGGGAATCCAGGGCACCACATCAACCGCCCCGATGCGTGGATGCTGCCCCTGATGTCTGCGTAGGTCGATGCGATGCTGTGCTTCTTGAATAAACTGAAAAAGCGCCGTGGCCATTGCCTCAGGTTCCCCCGCAAGGGTAAAAACCGACCGATGATGATCGGGATCCATATGAAGATCGAGTAAGTCCACATTGGGTACCGACTGAATGCGCTCAGTCAATAAAGCGAGGACGGCCTTGTCCTGGCCCTCACTCACATTCGGCACACATTCTACCAACCGATCCATGGCCCCTTCCTTTCATCTGCCTGCACGGCTAAGAAGCCTGCGGTCCCTTCCTCATGCAGGCACAATCCAGAACAGGCTTTTGTTGACACCGAAAAAATTACCATATTATAGTCGAATGAGCGGTAAGCCTCATTCTTGGATAATGCCTCCAAGCAAAATCAACTCTATTAAAGGCCAAGAGCTGCTATACTCCGTAACAATACGCCTATATGGAGGACTCTTTAAAAGGCGACCCATCATATTTTTGAGAAAGAAGGTGACCTCATGAACGCCACCCACGTAGAACCAGCAACTGCCTTAGCCGAACTCAAAGAAACCAAACCCGATAAAGTGACACTTGTCGTCCTGAGTGGAGATATGGACCGCGTCATGGCGGCACTAATTATCGCCACGGGCGCTGCAGCCATGGGCATGCAGGTAACGATGTTTTTTACCTTCTGGGGGTTGAATGCCATCCGGAAGGAAAACGTGAGTAGCTCCCCTAAGGATTGGCTTCGTCGAGCCTTTGGATGGCTGAACAAAGGGGGAGCCAGTCGCCTGCCCCTCTCACGATTTCATTTTGGAGGTCTCGGAACCACCATGATGAAAAAGGTGATGAAAGATAACCGCATGCCCGGTATACCCGAACTCATGGAAACCGCCAAAGACCTGGATGTGAAGATGATTGCCTGTACCACGACCCTAGGACTCATGGGCATTTCAAAGGATACGCTCATTGATGGCATCGACCAACTCGCCGGAGTCAGCACCTATTTGGCGGAAGCCCGGCACGGGTCCGTAAACTTATTTATCTAACGACCACCACAAAAGGATAAACCATGATACCAGCCGACGTTAAACTCGATACATTGGGGTATTTTTGCCCGATGCCCATCATTCTGACCTCAAAAAAAATCAAAGAGCTCGCCTCAGGGCAAGTCCTTGAAGTGATTTCGGATGACGAAGGGATTAAAAAAGATATGCCGGCCTGGTGCGAGACAACCGGACACGCCATGGTCGGTATGGAAGAAGAAGGTGCCGCCGACAAAAAAGTCTACAAAGCCTACGTCAAAAAGGCTTGAGATTCTGCTCTTGTAGAATATCTCTTTTCCAGAGTCTCCTAACTGATCAATCACCGAGGCAAACGCTGAGGCAAAATCCGTCAATCTCCGAAAATTCAAATAAATACCTTATCCAGACGGTCCTACTTAAGGAAGTGATCCTCGACTTCCCTCGTCCGGTCATTTTCTGCGGCGAGGGAATATGAATGAATCCCCGATGACACGCGTCAGATGGGTAATGCCATGCTCAGAATATGGAAGTCGAGCCGTCGCTACAGGAACTTGTCTCCTTTCACACTGATTAACTTGCTCTTTTCATGCGCACAGCTTCTTCATTATAGGCATTCACGTTTTTGACGAAGGCAAAGCATTGGAGGAGTGACCAGTGAGTGGGTTCCTCAGCTAACCTTTAATACTACTCTGAACCTTGCTTCACCACTCATCATGCGATCATAGGCCTCAGCCGCGCGTTCAAGAGGATACTCCTCTATCATCGGCCTTATGGCCGTCATCACACTGAAGGCCAACGTATCCTGCGAATCCGACGACGTACCGGACGGCCAGCCCTGAACTGAATGTCGACCCATAATAAACTGAACGATGGGCACTTCAACCGGCTCTTCAGAGGCGCCAACCATAATTAATTTACCGTCGATGGCCAGTCCCCCGATAGTCGCACTCATGGCCTTTCCACTCGTGACGGTTGCAAGGATAATTTTCGCTCCACCAAGACCCTTAAGCGTTTCCGATACATTTTGGGCCATGCTGTCGATATAGTGCCGCGCGCCCAACTTCTTGGCCAGAGCCTCTTTGTCTTTTCCTCTGGCAATGGCGACTGTCTCGAATCCCATCTTATTGGCATACTGTACCCCTAAATGTCCAAGGCCGCCGATGCCCAGAATAGCAACCACATCACCGGGGCGTGCGCCGCTTTTACGAAGCGCATTGAAGGTCGTAATGCCGGCACAAAGCAGAGGGGCCGCTTCCACGTCGGAGAGATCCTCTGGTATGCGCGCCAAGGCTTCGACCGGAGCGATCATGTATTCGGCATAGCCTCCATCGTAACTAATTCCCGGAACCAACCCACGTTGGCAAAGGACAAAATCGCCTCGGCGGCATGGCTCACAACGGCCACAATGTCCTCCGTGCCACCCTACGCCAACCCGTTGGCCCCGTGTCCATCCCTCCACACCCGAACCCATCTCCTCGATGATACCGGCAATTTCATGTCCGGGAATACGTGGATACTCAAGACCGGGCCATAGACCTTCCTTGGTGAACACATCGCTGTGACAGATGCCGCAGGCCTGGACCTTGACCAGAACCTGCCCTGAGCCAGGAGTAGGCACCTCACGCTCGACGAGTTGCAAAGAGGCCTTTGCCTGCCGGACTTCTACGGCTTTCATCTTTTTCATGTGAATACTCCTTATTTATTCACTATAAAATTTCTCTCGACTTGGAGCCGATCGAGCCACAAGCTTCTGGCGGGTACCGAAAAATGTCACGCCAACTATCATGACAGATCAGAAAACTCTAAGAAAGGTGGATAAGGCCGAATCGGGCTTTTGTTATTCACCTTCAACCCTTGCTGCCGACACAGCCATAGGACTTCCGGCATACCTTCCTGTAAACCAAACCGATGGTGAGCCAACATTATTCGCACGTGCCGGTTAAAACAAGGGTTATATAGAGGTTAGTTTCACATTCATCACTGCTACCATCAGGTTTCAGCACAGATTCCGGCCGGCGGCCTCTTAATCCTAATCCAGTTTTCCTGTGGAATGAGATGGAAAGTTGCGGAGAAGCATGAAAGAAAAGCGGTTAGTAAAGAACCCCCCAGCAAGCTGGGAGGCATTTAAGATTTAGAAATCTAATTTCAGTTGTTTGGGATCATGTTGATGCGTGATATACCGACGAATCACCTCTGCCGTTACTTGGTCCCCTACTCTTCGGACAAAATAA
>NZ_JBQKUP010000024.1:0-109864 GCF_052156535.1 Nitrospira sp. T9 | reverse complement strand
CATCCTGCCACCCTGACCTCCATGAATAACCTCGCCACGATACTTCAAGCCCAAGGAGACTTCGCCGCGGCCCGCGCCCTGCAGGAACAGACCTTGGCCCTCCGCAAACGGATCTTAGGCGAAGGACATCCTGAAACCCTGACCTCCATGAATAACCTCGCCACGATACTTCAAACCCAAGGAGACTTCGCCGCAGCCCGCGCCCTGCAGGAACAGACCTTGGCCCTCCACAAGCGAATCTTAGGTGAAGAACATCCTGCCACCCTGAGCTCCATGAATAATCTCGCCCAAACCCTTCAAGCCCAAGGAGACTTCGCCGCGGCCCGCGCCCTGCAGGAACAGACCTTGGCCCTCCACAAGCGAATCTTAGGTGAAGAACATCCCGCCACCCTGAGCTCCATGAATAATCTTGCCCAGATTCAAAAGGCCCAGGGAGACTTAGCAGGGTCCCGCACTCTTCAAGAACACACCTTAGCCTTAGCTAAGCGGATTACCGAGGAAGGACATCCCAGTTTAATTTATTTCATGAGCAATCTTGCCCTAATCGAAAAAGACCAGGGAGACTTAGCGGCGGCTAGAACCCTTTTAGACCAGGCATTGATCCTTGCAAAACGTACCCTTGGGGAGAAACATCCAACTACCATTGGTTTAATTAACAATGTGAACGAAATTCTCGAAACCCTTGTGGATAAAGAGGGTTTATAATCAGGGTCAGGACAACTGCTTTTTAAGTATTAGTTGGAAAGACAATTTCCGTTAAGATATTTCTTGTGGCAATACCAGGTGTCCTCCGTGTCTGGACAGGCTTAGAGAAGGCTTTTCTGCCATTTCTTTGTTTATACCAGTTCATCTCCCCAGATGAAGACTTCCCCACTTTTTCCACGAAATCGTAGCCAAGCCGCGGAATAAAGCATAGGTCGCACTAGCAATCGGGCCATTGGGTTGATAGACAAAAGAAAGGTCGAGATGGGTTTTAGGGGAATTAACCGTGAGTGAGGATGATGCCGAGGGCAACCACAACGCCGCCTCCCATGGCGGCCAGACTGTAGGGACGGTCTTCCCGCTCGGCTAAGGGCAGAAGATGCGTGGCTCCCACATACACAAACGCCCCGGCTGAAACCGCCAGCAGCGCGCCGAGGACGGGCTCATTGATCTCATGGATCATAGGGATAGCCAACAATGTTCCAATCGGTGTGGTCAGGGCCGCAGCCAGAAAGGCAAACAGCCACGACTTTTTTGGACTGAACCCGCTGCGAAGTAATAGCACATAGGTGACAATCCCCTCCGGAAACTCATGCAAGACCATACCGATACCCGCTAACGTTCCGGTTAAGACGCTGACGCTAAACGTGATGGCATATACCACTCCATCCAACGTCGAATGCAGGCCGATACCGAGCAGAGGAATCAGTCCAATGGCTGTGTCGGGAGTGCTATCGCAGACATAGGCATGAATGAACCGGTTGATGAGGTGAAAGGCCAGATAGCCCGCCAACAAATACCCGGGCGCCTGGTCATTCATGTGGAAGGCATGAGGAATGATATGGAGGAAGGCTACCGAAATCAGCACACCTGCCGCGAAACAGGAAAAATAGGTGGCATTGTATTGTCCCCATGTTCCAAACCGGCGAATGACATAGAGGCCTGTGGTCGTGACCCCGGCCGCGAGGAGACTGGCCAGGATGGCATAACCGTAATGGGTATTCGTCATGAAGTCGGGTCACTTCCGGAATGGTTGTGGGAAAATACCTGCCAACACCCAGCAGGCATGACAAATTAAGGCAAGAATTCTAGTCTTTACCCGGAAGAGAAACAATAATTAGCGCACAAATTTGCATTAATTCTGCAAGCGAAAGACTTGATGACATTTCACGCAAGCGTGGATGGTTTGTTCGAGATGAGGGAGAATCTGCTTGAGGTCTTTGGTCGGGATCACTGCGCCCAGCGCTTCCGCAGCCTGATGATGTGCCATCGCCAGCTCATGGTATTCCGGCGGGAATGTGACACCCTGCTCACGCTGCATGGCCACATGGTGTTTCGGGAAGCCCAGTTCCTCATTTGTCAGAGTAGCCGCCCCGGCAAAATCTTCTCGCCCTAATGCGCCAACAATGGCATCAATGGCTTCAAGATGCTCCCGCATGGTCAATTTCAACCCCTCCTTCGCAGCCGGAGGGATATCCAAGGCCATGCGCTTTGTCACCGGGACTTTCGATATCTCGTGTCCGGGCTTGTGTCCGCCGGAATGATTGGTCTCTGCGGTCGTGAAACCAACGCCCGACAATAACAAGGAAACCAGAGTTATTCCGGCCCAGACCTTTTCCCGTTTCATGCCTTTCTCCTTTTTCATGATGTGGCGGCCAATTGGCCAAATCCATTTGGCTTAGCGGTTTGGCTGGCCAAGTGGCTGCTTAATACTGACTGCCCCACGCAAGTCTCCGACTTGGTAACCAGTGGCAGCATCGAAGGGATAGTGCTGCTTTAATAGTGTCTTGATCGATTCCGGCATCGTCTCTATTGGCCCATGACAGAGCAGACATTTTGGCTGGATGGGAATAGGCTTCATGAACCGATAGTACTGTCCTCCCGGTTCCGACACCACCTCCCCATGACTCATGCCGGCGAACGTTTCACCCTTTGCGGCCCGCGCAGCAAATCCTTCGAGGATGCGCTGTTCCCACGCATCCGGCATGCCGAGCAATGGATTCCGCACGCGTGTTCCCACGCGAGTCACCCGCCACCCGTTTTCCCGAGACAAGCGGTTGGCAATTTCCGGCGCTAATTCCGCACAGACCTTGATGGCCTCCATCGGACCACCTTTCGTCATTTCCCGGGTCATCGCCTCACCCAACTCTTTCAGGAATGCAGCAGTGACCTTCACAGCACCCTTTTCCCGTTCGCCGGTATCGGCCGTGGCGGGCCCCATGAACACCACCACTCCTGTGATCACCACACCGAGCAACAAACCGAATGAACAGGAGATATCTCTGGCAATCATGGCGGCCTCCTCTTTATGGGATCCTTCGGTTTATTGAGAGCCTGTACATTCACACAGGATATTTACCGTTTCAGGGAACGGAGGTAGGCCAGGAGATCGGCAAATTGCGCTTCATCTAGGGCTCCTTCAAATCCTACCATTGCGGTGCCTGACCGACCGTTCATGATCACGGCTTTAAGATCAGCGTCAGACTGAGACTGGGTTTGTTCACTGGCCAGATTGGCGGGAGGAGGGTTTAAGTATCCACCCATTTCTCCGTCACCTTTCCCGTCTAATCCGTGACAATGGCCACAGGACTGTCGAAACAATGTTTTGCCTTTTTCGATATCGGCGGCTTCGGCAACAGCGAGACCGGCCATCATGATTCCTATTACGACCCCTACCCACAGGATGAAACCATTCGTTTTCTGGTTTCCGGAATTCACCCGATCTACCCGTCTGATCATCTCTCACCCTCCTCGACCATCACTGTGATGATTATTTGAACGTCATCATGTACGCCGTGATGGCATAAATATCCTTCTCCGGAAGCGCAGGATTGGGAATATACGCTCCACTCTCTGGAACAAAGTCATCAGGGTTCAGATTGAAACGATACACCCAATCGGCCTGGAGACGATTCCCCATATTGACGAAAGAGGTACTGGACGTCCCGCCCGTATAGCCACGACGGTTGTCCGCCGGCGTCCAATGGCAATTCTGACAGACATGCTCACGATAGAGTTGCTCGCCCCGCGCGATTTCGTCCGGTTTGCCCGGCTTCATGATGCCTTCGGTGATTCTCCCATCTTTCAGCGTGCTCAAAAAATCAGCCACCTGTTCCGCTTCACCAGATGACAGCGCAAGATGTCGACCCTTGCGTTTGAACTTGAAATCGTAGCCGACCGGATAGAGTTTTTCTTTGGGGTTTTCCAGCCAGGCAACCAACCAGGCTCGCTGATATTTATTCCCCGCCCAGATCAGGTCAGGCGCTTGTTTGGTGGAGCGCGGCATTGGCGCACCCTGAATTCGATGGCACCCCACACAGGTGGATTGTACGATGCCTTCTCCCTCATTCTTGAGGTCGGCCGCCCTTGCGGGAACCAAAATACCTGCCAGGAGCCAGCCAAGGAGAACGGCTCCATTAATGAACCCGCATGTTTTTTTAATCTCTTTCCCAAAAACATTCAACCTTATCGCCTTCCTTTCTTCTGCTTCATTGCATGTCGTGCATCATCTTGCCACGGCCCTGGTGCCGTCCGCCTCCCTGAGGACCTCCTCTTCCACCATGGGATCCTCCGGAAAAACTTTCCTCATATTGCATCACGGTCCATATTTCTTCATCCGAAAGCATTCCACCAAAAGGAATCATCCCGGTCCCCGATGATCCATATTTGATCACCCAAAAAATTTCCCCTTCCGACCGATGTCCCCAAAACCCATGTGACCGGAGTACACGAGGCGGAGGGTTAAGAGTCGCCGCACCCGGGCCATCGCCCCGTCCACTCACCCCATGACAATTGACGCATCCACCCTTCCCTTCATATATCGATTTGCCTTTTTCGATAATGTCCGGTGAGGACGGCAACGGGCTCTGCAGCGCTCTGGCTTCAGCCAGCTTATCCGCGGGGACCCGGGGCTTCATCATCTGTTGGTGCCCATGTTCTTGAGCCAACACCTGGGATCCACTCACCACCAGCGCTAAGATGAGTCCACTCGCCCATCGAAATGCCTGTCTCATTGTCCCTCCTTGTGTTTTTCCTTCTCTGCATTCGACAACGACATGAGGCCAATACAACTCCTTCATATCCATCCAGGGTCATCTAGGACGTTCCGCCTACATCGAGGTTACCGGTTCAATGATTCCGCAGGCATCACGAGCCCCACCGGCACATCCCGGATTGAGTTCGCTATCCTGATCGCAATAGAGGTCTTCATTGGTGTGGATGATGAATGAACTGCCATCTTCATCAAACACGCTCAACCGGCCATCCGATAACGCAACCCGGGTGGTTACCGCATGCAGTTTCCCCACTCCGTTGACTACCGTGATATTGACCAAATCCCCCATGTGGAAGGGATGATTGAAGTCCGGCGCGTCAGGTGTGGATTTGCCAAAGGGTCCGGGATCATGATGGCCCTTCGCAGCTCCACACGGCTGACAACTGGCAACCTCATGAATATGGACCGCATGCTTCCCGTCCTTTAATCCCTTGACCTCCATCTGGACATACAGTTTTTTGATGCCTTCTTCAGATTCAAATTCTTTGAGAGTGGCGGTTCCCGTAATGGCCGGATCCGTGCAGCCTTGAATGGTCGCCTTGGCCGTCTTGGATATTTCGTGGTTTCCGTAATGACTACATCCCCCAGCTACCGCCAACAGAAGAGCGGCAAACCCTACCATCTGACTTGTTCTGAATTGTTGTTCCCGCATGATGTCCCTCCCTCTATATGTATATATTATGACTAAGAGATGAAATCCTTTCACACGACTGGGTGTATTCTGTTAAACATCGATGCACCATTATGTTCCTCCGAAGGTTCGGATATAGGCGATGATCTGCCAGGCCTCCTTATCCGTAATATACTGCGGCATGTATGCCACCATATCGGTCCCATGACTCCCATGAATCAGAACCCAGAATAGTTCCCCATCACTTCTGGCTGCCTGCCATGCCGCATCTGCAAAATTGGTTGGCATTTTGACATCAGGAGGAAAGGTTCGACCGGCGGTCGGTGCCCCTGTTCCCTCCCAGCCATGGCAAAAGGCACACCAGCCTTTCCCTTCATAGAGTTTTTTCCCACTCGCAATAAATTCCTCGGTGGGGGTGAAGGGATTCGTAAAAGACAGCGCCTGTTCCATACGATCGGATGGGACCCGGGGCTGAAGATCTCCGGCACTGCCCGCCCAAGCCGAAGCACAGACCAAAGAAACCGTGGCAACGATGATCCAGACTCTCCATTGAATCTTTTGCCAAAATATTATTTGCATTAGGACTGTCTCCTTTGTTGGTGATATAGACCTGACTGATGCCCCTGTTTTGATAGGTCATTCCAAATAGCGTGCCAGCGTAAAAAGTGGTATTTACCCAAGGTTTTCTTCTTTCAAGCATGAAAGTGAGGCAATTTGCATCACTCCTTTAACAGCGCAGATGCCCAAATTTCCCCAAATCAGGATCCTGCGTTGTGAGGCCGCAATGGGAGGACACTGGAACGGAACCCCTTCGGTCATTTGCAGTTTTCTGGATTGTTAAGAAAGGAGAAGATTTGGCGCGACAACGAACCAAATATTAGACAGTCCAGGCCCGAAGGCAATACAACAGAAGCCAGAAACGATGGGGTCATGCAAGGGGGAAATGTCGGTGAATCGCACGAGGATTCAGGAGCATGCTGCAATCTAACGATAAGATCCTGGCGTGGAAGTCCATGCCGGCTTCATCGTATTAAGGCCAAGTGCCTTTTGATGGCAGCAGAAGAGGGAGTAAGGGTTTACAATAATTTTCTGTCGGGTTCGTCCTTGGGCGCGTCTAAAGCCTGGAGTTCCAGCCCTTCAATTTCCTGCAACGTTTTCCCGGCGATGCCTTGCAGGTCCCCATACATGCCCACGGTCGCCATCATCACCCGATCAATTTGCTCTTCACGTTTAGCCCATTGCTTCATGATGACTTTTCGCTCCTTATCAAGATCCTCCTTCATTGAAGAGAACCCTTCGACGATCGCTTGAACCCGTTGCCGGAAGCGCGGACCCATCAAATACTGATAGACCATTTCCATTTTGGTTTGCTGCCCTTCCGAGGCCTGACGGGCGCCAGCCACCTCCATGAGCGTATTACGCATGGCAATGGCCAGCGGCAGGGCGACTTTGGGATGAGTGACCCAGACGCCGTCGATGAATTCGAATGTTTCCACTTCTTTGGGTAGGGCCTGGCTGACGATGATCGCGATTTCAGCTTTGGCCTGCCGCTGATCCTCACGTAACTTGATGAGCCAGCCATCACTCCAGTTCTTGGTTCTCTTCGATTCCCACAAGATGGTTCCGCAGGCTTGGCCGACTGAGCTGGCAACCCGGTGCAGCACATCACCGCCATGCTCGCCTTTGGCCACGGGTGAAATCTGATCCAGGGGGAATTTCGAGGTGAGCATGGCCTCGAGTTCGAGCTCCTGGACTTCGCCCTGAAGTTGTTGGGACCCCTGTTCAGCACGACGCTTGAGTTCTTCAATTTGTTTTTGCATGGATGCAATGGTCTGTTCTTTCTCCATGACTTTAAATTTGAGCCCTTCTTCGGCTTCTTTTTTGGCCTGATCCCTGGTGGCGGTGAGTCCCTCCTGCACGCGCTTTTCTATGGTGAGATCCAATTCGCGTTTGGCGTCATCCAGTTCCCGTTGCTTTCGGAGCAGATCGGCTTGAACTTTTTGTGCTTCCGCAAGCTTCTCATCCTTTTGTTTAAGAATTTCTTGAATCTCATGTATTTCTTTAGATTTCTGATCGAGATCATTCGAGAGCGCCAGCCTGGCTTTTCTCGCTTCTTCCGCCACAATTTTGCTGCGTTCGAGTTTTAGCTTGTCAGCCACTTGCTCTTCGAACCTTTCCTGCGATTTGGCCAGCAGAGCTTCGCGCTCACGCAAGGCTGAATCCCGCTTGGCGGCATCAGCATCTTTTTGAGCAAGTCGTTGCTCGAAGTCCCGCTTGGTGGCTTCGAGAAGAGGGGCCGCGAGCGACTCAGTCAGTTTGATTTCCGTTTTACACTGCGGGCAGATGATCGTGGGTTCAGTCATGGGGATTCATCCAGGTCTGCATTAAACATTAGAACCCTAGTTCCTATAGACACGCCAAAAATACTCACTCTCCGCGCGAATTATTTACTTACAGATTTATCCAAACCCGCCTCGACCTGCCGAAACAAATCCAAGGCGAATTGATCACGTTGGGCACCCGAACATTCGCCATAGGCTTTAGGCAAGCCAAAACGCTGGCGATCCAGCCGAAAGTTTTGCATCTGTTGCAAGCCTTTCAGGTGATACTGGCAATAGCACAAAATAAATAAAATGGACTCAAATTGCCCTGAATTCCTTCAGTCGACTGAACTCAACAAGCTTATCCAAAGTTTTTAAGGTAAAGACTTTGCCTTTTGTGGCAGTAAGTAACTTTTTCATATCCTCCCTTCGCACTCCGAAACCTCTACCACCAATGCAGGCAATGACTTCATATTTGGGTTGGTCAGATGGTTGCCCCACTGTGCTCAGATGCCCAAGATGTTGAACCCTAGTTATTTTGTCACGGGCTGTTCCATCGTCTTCAGTAATCTTAGCTTCAATTACTACTTGCGGGTTGAATTCACTTGGGATAATGAAGTCAGGCGTTTGGTCAAATCCCAGAATGCGTTCAGCCCGTTTGGTTTTTCGGTAACTGATGCTAGCCTTGGTTAAAGCATCCTCTATGGCGGACTCCATGCTATCACCGATCAAATCTGACACTGAATCTCGGTGCCCGGCAAAAGGTCTTCCAAGGAAGCGTTCATAAAGAAGCATGGCATAGGGAACACCAATACCTGCCATTGTCCTGATGGCATCCGGGCCGGTTTGAGTATCTGCTTTAAATAATCGGTGTATTTTGCTGAATTCAACTTTTGGCGCACCTTCGCAAAGAAGTTGGCATGCAGTTTCTATAAGCGCCTTTATTCGTTCTTGTGTAACTTCGCCTTTCGCTAGAGGTCTAAGTGGAGTCATGCGAATCTTTCGATCTAACGTGCGAACAAATCCCTGGCTGACATCTATCCCGGTCTTCTGAGTGGCGACATAGGCCCATTCAGGGGGAGTAAAGCCAAGCATGGACCTAACTACAATGATGGCAATTGGCACATCTAGAGCGGCATTGAGCATTGTGGTCGGTGTTATATTGCTAAAACCACTTGTGGATTTTTTTAAGGCCTCATATCCAGATTCGAAAACAGAGTATTCAATGAAGCCTTCGCCCTTGGGCATAATAAGAAATTCTGATTCTAGGCAGGAGAAAACTGCCGAGACAAACTCTTCAGGATTAGCTTGATATTGTTCAAATGGAACTTCAAAAGGAAATTTCATTACGGCGCGTCCTATATTCAATATCCGATTCGCGTACTATTGCATTTTGAAATTTTTGTGCATTTCGAAAAGCATCGCCAAGATATTTTTCAACAGTCTCTAGTCCACCCAGGCTCATCGTCTGACTGGCAATTTCTGAAAGTTTATCCTTGACAGGTCTTGTCCGATCCCATTCCTTTCTAAGATTCCAAACCGCCATTCTTATGAGATGTCCAAAGATTATGCATCGGATATCTCCGCGCGTTGCCGTTACGTTCCCGGCTAAAAGTTTAGAGATATCTTCGCTAACAAGACTAGCAATTCCTTTGGCGGATTTGACAATCCAGCGACTCGGTAATTTTCCATGTGATCGGCACACAAAAACGGTATCAATAATGGATGAACCAGTACCGTTGATATGTATGGAAGCCCCCATTTCGGCAGGGCAGGGTATAGAAGCTGAGCAAGTTAGCCCCGAATCTAAGATGGCAACAGCTATAGGATAGTAGGCTTCTAATGTGTTGTGATGGTAGGTAAACGCTAAGGGAGAACCTAGCTTTAGGGCTTTAGCCATTCGGATGAATACCTTAGACAATCCTTCAGTAAAATGAGGCAATCCTCGATCCAGGGTCAGATTACCCGTCAGCTCATTAGAATTCCTGGTTGAGTGAGTTTTGAAAGCATCTTCTGTTGCCCCCAACAGTTGACGTAACCACACATAACAGAAATCCATCAATTCGGCATATTGAACATTTCCGAAGTAAGGCGGATCTGTCAAAACCGCATCCAAAGACCTTGCGGAAATGGAAGAAAGAGTGCCACTTTTACATTTCAAGCTCACCCGACGTTTTTCAGATTCTCCTGCCCCAATTTTCTGATCTCCGATCCACTCCCCAACAATAGGCACCTGAACCTCCCTGCTCCCCTTCAACTGAATCTCAAATGGTTCATCACAATAGGCTTTTGCCTTGGAGTATTTTGAAATGATGTTCACCCAGCCACCGCTACCAACAACCGCTCCTGAGCTATCATTGGTAATACCAAGAAGATTGGATTCGCATTGTATGAGACCTACGGGAAAACCATGAACAGAAAAAATATCCAAGGACTTGAGTGCCATTGTGTCATAACGACAAAGCATATTTTGATAGCGAAGAAGATCAGATAAATTCGTTGCCAGAGCGTTCCTGACCCTTTCATCTTTGAGACCTGCGATAGCTCGACAGCTAAGTTCCAATCCAAGTAATTGTCGCGGATTAAACATTTCTCGATAAAACTGATAACCCCATTTATGCAGTCTATCTGTTTCGTCCCCTGGAGGGATCCGATCTTTGGGCACAAAGGTTGGTTTGATTCTACGCCACATATTTTCAACTTCCACAAGTTTTGACAGGTCGTCCTTGTCAGGCTTTTTGAAAAACCGACCTCGACGGGCACTTTTACATGGGTGGCAAAAGTATTCGATAGCAAACATGCGATGCCTGGGGGGTCCCAATTGTGCAGTCTGGTAAATATTGGTTACTCCGCAATGTGGGCAATTACAGCGATTGCGCTTGGCCGGTCCGGAAAGAGAAAGCCGGGAGTCACATGAATGACAATTTCCGGGAATTTGCCGGTTTTTGGCCTCGTTTAGCTCACCGCATACAGGACAAACAAAAACGTTTAGTGGATGTCGCCGATCTTCCGATAGCAGGTAACCAGAGAATAGGTCGAAATCTTTATGGCATTCTTTGCATTCCTGTATTTTTACCCACAAAAAATACTTGACATGAGCATCCTTTGTTCCGCACAAAAGGCATCTTGTTCGGTAAAGTTCCCCGATTTTCTTTTTAAGCCATGCAGTTAGATTGAAAGCTGCAGAGTGATAAGCATGCAAATCTAAATACTCAATTTCCTGTCGAACAATCCAATACGCCATAGGGTTAATATCATACCCAAGGACTTCACAACCAAGCCGATTGGCTTCGACCAGTGGTGTGCCTCCTCCCATGAACGGATCGGCCACTCTGATGCCTTTTAAGTTATTTGTTTCAAAATACCGCTCTCTTAAGGGTCCTTTGGTAAATTCGGATAGGAGCAGGGATCGAAAAAGAGTGCCAGGGCGACGAGCAAACCACTTATGAACAGCGATTATAGGCCTGTAGTTCTGCTGTATTTGTTTTTCCCGCAAGGCCATCGATGCAACGAGGGATATATCGAAATTTTTTTCAATCATTAATGATATTTATTTCCTACATGTCTGTATAATTTTTTTTCATTTTATCCAAACGGGCTTCGACCTGCCGAAACAATTCCAGCGCAAATTGATCACGATGAGAACCCGAACATTCTCCGTAGGCTTTCGGAGAGGCGAAACGCGGGCGATCCAGCCTAAAGATTTGCGTCTGGAGTAAACCTTTCAGATCATGCCGTTCCAAATCGATGGGTTGCAACATGACCGGAATGACGGCCAGACCTCCACTCTTCACAAACTTGGGAAGTTCGTGATCCTGAATATATTGAGACCCGAGCAACGCAGGACTGATCAGGACTAATCCCACATCGCACTCTCCCAAGGCGTGTTGAATTTCTTCGTGCCATTTTTCGCCTACCAGGATATCGCTATCCCGCCAGAAGGTATAGTGATACTGCTTGGAGGGCGCGGCCTGCTCTTTAAACTTTCTCGAAAACCGAGCCGCCAGATCACGATTGGCGCGGGCATAGGACACAAACACGGTGATGTTCTTTTTCATACTCGTGTAAGCAGGGGCGGCCGATCTGTCGAACCATCCTAGCCAACACATGCAACAATGTACAGGTCAGGGTCTTGCCGATTGTTCCCTCTTCACTTACTTCCTTTTTCATGTCAGGATTGAGGCTTCACCCACCATCTCAGTTGGCCTTTGAATGACACAGAAGATTCTCCTGATCGGCAATTCTGATGGAATCGGAGCGGCGGTGACCCGCACCCTTCTTGCCCGCGGCGAACATGTCGTCGGACTTTCAAGAAGTCCCAGTCCACTTGGTCCCGACGGCCCACGGCATATCGTACAGGATATCACCGCTCCCGAATATCCGCAGGTCCTAGAATCTCTTCTTGCCGACGAAGGACCGTTTGACGCCTGCATATTTTGCGCGGCCATTGGTTCGAGATTGACACTTCCTGACCTCTCACAGGAAGCCCGCGTCATTGACGTGAATTTCACGTCGATGGTTCAGACCCTGGCTGCCCTCGCCCCCAGCTGGCTTGAGCGAGGACAGGGACACTTCATCGGCCTATCAAGTCTCGCGGATGATTTTTACAACGCCGACTCCCCTGCCTTTACGGCATCGAAGGCCGGATTCAGTCATTATTTAGTCTCCATGGGGTTCAAACTCCGATCGCATGGCGTGTATGTGAGCAATATCCGCTTTGGCTTTGTGGATACGAAGCTGCCCAAGGCGTCCTGGAAACCCCTGATGATGACCGCCGATCAAGCCGCAGGCCATGTCCTACGCTGCTTGAAAACAAAACCCATGCAACTGAGCGTCCCCAAATTCGCAGGCCTCGCCATTCATGGTATCCGTTGGATGCAAACAATTCGAATATGGTGGTCTTAAAAACGGTTTAAACAATAGGCAAGATTTGATACAGTCGTGAACTTCAGATCACCCGTCACTTCGCCTCTTGACCCTCTGTGCTCACACTTTCCTGAAAGGAGCCTTTCCTGATGACCGGAACCCACCATTCCGACCCTACACATGCGGAAATCATTCGCCACTTGGGCCCACTCTCTTCTCTAGCCGGGACCTGGGAAGGCGATACCGGTATTGATATCGCACCGGCCAAAGAGGGCAGCCACGAAACTCATTTCCGGGAACGCTTGCAATTTGATCCAATCGGACCTGTCGTCAATGGCTCGCAAGTGCTTTATGGTCTCCGTTACTCGACTGTTGCCTGGCCATTGATTCAGGAACAGCCGTTTCACGAAGAAGTAGGGTATTGGTTGTGGGATGCAGCCAGCCAACAGGTGATGCGGTGTTTTATGGTCCCTCGAGGCGTCCTGGTAAATGCAGGTGGGACTTCGGCGCCTGACGCAAAAGAGTTTCACATGGCCGCTGACGCGGGGAACGGTGTGTATGGCATTATCTCCAATCCCTATCTGGATCAGGCTGCGAAAACGGTGCGATATGAATTATCTGTCACCATTCACGAAACCTGGAAGTTCAGCTATAAGGAAGATACGCAGTTACTGATTGCGGGACGCCCTGAGGTGTTTCACCACACTGATCAAAACACCCTGACACGCATCCAACTTTAGGGGATTAGAAAGGCGAACGGTCTTCGTTGAAAAATATCATACGATCACTGATCCCCTTTTTTCTCTAGGATCAATGAAACTTTTTTTCTCCCAGTCATACACCCACACGTCACCCGTCCCGATGGAATAGACCCATCCATGCAGGCGCAGATTTCCCCGACGCAATCCCGTTGCGACCGCCGGATGCGTCTTCAGATGATCGAGTTGAACCAACACATTTTCCCGTATGGTAGCCGCAAATAACTCCTCTCCCTGCAAATGCGTGTATAGATCTTTCATAATTCGCGTTGTGGTCTCGGCATGTTGCAGCCAGGCTTTGACAGCAGGAAGCTCCTGAAGTTTTTCCGGATGCAACAAGGCTGCCATGGCACCGCAATCCGTATGGCCGCAAACGATAATATCCTTTACTTGAAGGACGGAAATCCCATATTCAAGAGAGGCGGTGCTTCCCCCGATGGCCGCACCATAGGTCGGAATTAAATTCCCCGCATTTCGAATAATAAACAAATCCCCCGGTTCGGTTTGGGTGAGCAAGGTAGGATCGATCCGTGAATCTGAGCAGGTCACAAATACGGCTCTGGGCTTTTGATGGCCGGACAACCCCGTAAAAAGCTCTACCTTTTTTAAAAACACCTCTTCCTGAAACGTGATCAACCCTTTCAATAATTTTTCCATTTGCTCTCCCTGCTATATTATTGATCTTATTTTCTTTGTCGACCATTGGCCTTTCACGGTCTGGCTGGGGTACATTGGATTGGCCATCGACCAAACCCAGGACTGTTCATTGCTTGTTCACGGGTACCTATTTTATACGACAAAAGACACGTAGTCCTCTTTAATTCTTTTGCCCTCATGACACAGCCACCTCCTGATTACGACCATTTTCGAGCAACGCTCCTAACCCTCCAGAGAGATTTATTGGCCGTATCCTCCACCGGGAAGGAAGCAGCCCAACCAGTGGAACTTGACCAGACCGCAGTCGGGCGCGTCTCACGAATGGATGCCCTCCAACAACAAGCGATGGCTCAAGCCGCGCAACAACGTCGACACATTCAATTGCAGCGGATCGAATCCGCCCTCCAACGTCTTGAAAACGGCAAATTCGGCTGGTGTGTGAGGTGTGGGGAAGAAATTTCCAGAAAACGATTAGACGTGGATCCCACCGCCCCCCTCTGTATCGCCTGTGCCGATGGAAGAAGCCAATAAGTGTCACAGGCCCTGTTCACCGACCCGTCTCCTACCAGAATCCACAAACAAACGTGGATACCTGTCATGAAGAAATCTCATACTGAGACGGATGACCAAGCCTGGCGAGCCATCTTCTATCATCACACTCCTTGTTCATTCTGAATCCTCACGCGGGGAACCTATCGCCATTTCTCATGCCTGCCCACTGTGTTTCAAACCGGCATCCACATTAGTGGGAAACGACCGGTGCCGGTCATACTTCTCCTGCGGGCACTGTGGGCTCATTTTCGTTCCACCCGTCTATTACATATCACCCGAAGAGGAAAAGGAGCACTACGACCACCATGAAAACCATTCTGACGACCCGGGCTATCGAAAGTTTTTAAACCAATTAGCCGAACCACTCCACAATCGCCTGAGACCTCATAGTTCCGGATTGGATTTTGGCTCTGGTCCCGGTCCAACCCTCTCTCTCATGCTTCAAGAATCCGGACATACCCTGTCGATTTACGACCCCTTTTATGCGTACAATCCTGCTCTCCTGGAACAGACTTATGATTTCATCACAGCCACGGAAGTGGCCGAGCATCTTCACCATCCCAGGCTGGAATTGGACCAGTTATGGGCCCGACTGAAGGTCGATGGCATATTGGGAATCATGACTCAACTGGCGCCACCCGATCGACCATTTCTCGATTGGTATTACATCAAAGACCCCACGCATGTCTGCTTTTATTCACACGAGACCTGGGCATGGCTAAGCTCACGATGGGGATCGGAAATTATCTATTTGCAAAAGAATGTCGTCTTATTTCGCAAACTGTCGGACTCCCAACACAGATAGATCCTCACTCACTCCAGACGTTGCCTATGCCTTCCGACATCGACATCGCCATTATCGGCGCAGGAGCAGCAGGGCTGGCAGCCGGCATTTTCGCGGCGGAGACGAACCCGAATCTCTCTATTGCCCTTCTGGACAGTGCGAAAACTATCGGAGCCAAGATCCTGGTATCCGGAGGTGGACGTTGCAATGTCACCAATCAACGTGTCACCGCTTCCGACTTCCACGGGAATAGAAAGCTGATTGACCGGATCCTTCGACGATTCGACGAACAGGCCACCGTTCAATGGTTTGACTCTCTAGGGATCCCGTTAAAAGTCGAAGCCACGGGCAAATTGTTTCCTGTGAACAACAAAGCCCGAACAGTCCTTGATGGGCTCCTCAGGCGATGCGAGGCACTGGGCATTGCTCTTTTGACTCACCACCTCGTTCGAGACCTGACCAGGAAAGGAGAGAAATTCTTGATCCAACATTCCCAGGGAACGCTTCGGGCCAAACGAGTCATTCTCGCGACCGGTGGCCGGTCTCTCCCCAAAACCGGATCCGATGGATCAGGTTGGGAGTTGGCCCAACAGTTGGGGCATACCGTCACCGCCACCTATCCTGCCTTGGTTCCTTTGCTCCTTGAGCCTGCGTTTTTCCATGCCACCCTATCCGGTATTTCTCATGATGTAACGCTCACCACTACCATTGCGGGAAAAGCCTTCGATCGACGCACCGGCAGCTTGCTGTGGACACATTTCGGCATCAGTGGGCCGGTGGTCTTGGATGCGAGCCGGGTTTGGGTTCGCGCAGCCGCGCAAGGAGAAGCTGTCCGCCTTCATCTCAATTGCTTCCCACACCTCCCGGACCAGGATGTGGAGAAATGGCTCATGCAGGCCGCCACCCTCCCCGGGCGAAAACTTGTTCCCACACTATTAGCCGAGCAGTTACCCACGCGTGTAGCTAGCACGCTGGCCAGCATCCAAGAACCTGGGCTTTCTGACACTCCGATTAACCTCTTGTCCAAAGAGGCTCGCCGGAATCTGGTCGGGACACTCACCAAGCTTGATCTTCCCGTCATCGGATCACGCGGATGGAACTTTGCCGAAATCACGGCTGGGGGTGTCCCCCTGGAAGAAATATCAGCCCATTCCATGGGCTCCCGGCACGTGCCGGGGCTCTATGTGATTGGAGAAATGTTGGACTGCGAAGGCCGAATCGGCGGGTTTAACTTTCAATGGGCCTGGGCGACAGGGTATCTCGCTGGATGCCATGCGGCCTTGGATATCATGAAACAACCGGCAGCAGAGAAAGGGTGATGAATCAGTATATTTTCGACAACAAATCTGAAGAGCGGGAATTTCAACGACTACAATTGGTTGAAGCCGCGAACGATCCCACGACCATCAGACTGTTGGAGGAAACAGGAATTCAACCAGGGTGGCATTGTCTGGAATTGGGCGCCGGGGCAGGATCAATCTTGCGTTGGCTGGGAACTCAGGTGGGACCGGCAGGACTGGCGGTGGGTGTCGACAAGAAAACCACATATCTTCACAAGGATGATTCGCCGCCTGTTCAGATTTACCAAGGGTCCTTTCTTGATGTCCCCTTAGAACAATCCTTTGATCTCATTCATAGCCGGTATGTCCTGATTCATAATCAAGAAGAGAGGACCATAATGGGGAAATTGTATTCTCTGCTCAAGCCTGGAGGCTGGGCACTCTTTGAAGAACCAGACTTCACCTCGGCGACATTGCCAGACCGGAAGCAGGAGACCCCGCAAGGAAGAGTGAACCGAGCCATTTGCCAGATGTTCATCAATCTCGGATTAGATCCGGCCTATGCTCTCCGGCTTCCGCACAAACTGCAAGAATCAGGATTCCATATTGTCAGAGCTCAATCCCTCATGCATCTCTGTCCTGGAAATTCGCCAATGGCTAAGGTGATGGCGGAATCGGCGATGGTACTCGAACAGGAATATTCAAAGACCGGCTTATGCTCACCCGAAGACATTCAAGCATATATCAGACTCTCACAGGACTTTACCCATTGGGCGTTGTACCATTCCACCACCTCCGTAATCGCTCGTAAACCCGTCATCTGATCACACACACATTTTCCTCTTCAAGCCATATCGCAACCAACTCAAAATATTGGCGTACCCATTCACACACGTGCAATGGACTCGAATTCATTCTCTCCGGCCTGTCACTCTGCTCCAAAGGAGCAATATGTCTACGATGGGTGCGCGGTGAATCCTCTGTAGACATCTTCACTGACCGTCTCTTCCTCCTGGTTATACACACTCCAATCATCCTTTCCATTTTTCCTATTAATTTTCAGGACTGTTTTCCAAGTGAGGGCCATATTCCCTTATCAGCCCATCAAGGCACACTGGTTGCAGATACTGATAGTTATGAATGCTTCATACCATACAAAAGGATTCAGCTGTTTTGTGGGGGCAGAGACACCCTTTCACTGCCTGCGTGGCTTCAAGGGGGATTCGCCATGAACATGAACTACTTACCAGGTACGACTCAACGAACCGCAGGCATGTTTTCCGGCCAGAGCTATCGGGGCGGAGTCCTGGTCATTGATGATGAAAATGCCATTTGCAAAGTCGTTCGGATGGCCTTGGAAAAAGACGGCTACTACGTGGTGGAGGCGGAAGACGGCGCGCAAGCCATCCGCATCCTCAACGAAGGAGAGCATCCAGTGATTATTGATGTCATTATCACGGATATTCGGATGCCCAATATCAATGGCATAGAAGCCATAAAATATTTTCAACGGGAATACCCGAGCCTGCCGTTGATCGTCCTGACCGGATTTCCCGATATCGATCTGGCCACGCAACTCATGAAACAAGGAATAACCGATTATTTGGTTAAGCCGGTCGATCGGAAAAAACTACACACCGCCGTGGCCGATGCCATAGCCTCACGACATCTCAACTGGTTTTCGTGAAGTTGTTTTGGCATTATTTTGGGTGTTCCCAAGGGAGAGCCTCGCCCTCACTCTTCTGAGCGGAGACAGGAATTCGAAGAGGACGCTTTATGGCATTGCCTCTTCCCGTTCATTCTTTTTCTCTTTTGGCTTTATCCTCCCCGCGAATTCGGGCATAATGTGCCATAGACTCCGCTTAACATTATGACCCTCCTTGACCATTTTATTGATACCCTCCCGAACTTTTTCCCAATTTTACTGGTCCTCGCACTGGTTACTACAGGTTTATGGGTAGCCCATTGGTTCTTCTTTCGCCGAAATGGCGGATTGAAGGAGGAAGACCGATTTTCAGCCCGTGTTGGGATGTTGCTGCTAGTGGGCATTGGGGTTGTTCTTATTCTCCTGGCCCTTCCTCTCGACAAAGAAACTCACAAGGAGCTTTTCCAGTTATTGGCACTGTTGATCACAGCGGTGATTACCCTTTCTTCCACGACCTTCGTCTCGAATGCCCTGGCGGGCTTTATGTTGCGAGGCATGCAAAGCTTTCGGTTAGGTGATTTCCTTCGCGTGGAAAATCAATTCGGTCGGGTCACAGAGCGGGGCTTGTTTCACACCGAAATTCAAACAGAAGAACGCGACCTCACGACTCTTCCTAACTTATTTTTAGTTTCTCACCCTATTACCGTGCTTCGTTCCTCTGGAACGATTGTCTCCGCCACGGTGTCGTTGGGATATGACATCTCCCACAAGACCATTGAAAAACTCTTACTGGATGCCGCTCTTGCCGCCAAACTCAATGACCCATTTGTCCACATTATGGAGCTGGGGGATTATTCCGTGACCTATCGAATCTCTGGATTTTTAAGTGAGGTCAAACAATTGCTCAGTGCACGATCGAACCTTCGCGCAAAGATGCTCACCACGCTGCATGGAGCAGGAATCGAAATTGTTTCCCCTGTGGTCATGAATCAACGCCGGCTGGAGGATGGCATTCGAGTCTTGCCGCCCCAATCCTCCGAGTTGCCGCATGCTGAAGAAAAGATAGTGGAGAGTAATCCTGAATCACTGATCTTTGACAAAGCCGACGCGATGGCACAGATAGAGGCCTTAAAAGAGCAGCGTGAAGCGATTCGAGAGGAAATTACTGCTTTGGAGGGTCAAGCCAAATCAAAAAAAGAACACATTGGCCCATGGATAGAACAACGGATAACGCGCATTCGACTAGAAGAAGAGCGTCTCTCTCTCCAGATTCAACAAGCCGAAGCAGCAAAAATTGAATAAGTTCGCCAGAACTGCCTCATCACCAGTAATCATTTCAGAGATTCCATACTTTCCCTGATTAGGGATGATCAAGCTCACCTGTCCTCCTCAGGTATTTTGAGGTCCTTCGCTACTGTTTTAAAGTAGGCCAAAAGGTCTCGCACCGATATAATACCGACAATATCTCCATTTTCTCCGGTAACGGCTAAGTGGCGAATTTTCCGATCGGCCATGAGATCCCGGGCATAATGGACAGACATATTCCTGTCTACAGTTATGATCGGGCTGGACATCAGTTCCTTCACTTTCAAGCGTTCAACTTGGGCAGGGTGTTCAGCGACCGCGCGCACGACATCCGTTTCCGTCACAATTCCAGAAAATTCGGACTCGTGCTTAACCAACAAGGAACCAATCCGCTGGTTATGCATATGTGTAGCCGCTTCCTGAATGCTGGCATCTTCAGTCACAAAACTCAGATTCCGTGTCATGAATTGCCCAATCGTGGCCATGTCTCTTCCTCCTGCTTCAAAATTAAAAAAGTCTATTGTGGAGGAAATGCCAGAAAAGATCCAGATTAAAGACGTTTCCGTTTTCCATTAATCTTTAACCATACCTAGTAAAGCGCTGATCGCATCAGCGGATTCCACTCTCGTTTTTCTTTAATCCACAAGCACGGGCCACTCCATCACGATAGCGAAGCCAAAGATCAAGTGTTTTTTTGATCGCGGCCAGAATTTTATTTTGATGGGAACGTGTGTCGGCATAGTGGACCACCATCGCATAGGCATCATGACGATGACCGGTCTCAACCATTTGATGCGCTCGGATAAGATCCATGGATTGGTGTGAGACCCCTTGATGCTGAACCAGGGGATGATGTGTAATCTTTTCCTGAATATGCCGGAGAGCTTTGGATTTAACCGGATGGAGGAGTTCCTGACGATCATTGACGCTGCCTTCGACAAAGATCGTCAAAACGGCAGCGCTTAAGACCCAATCAGCACTATTAGAAATCCGGTCCAACCAGGACCGATAGCGCTGGGTAGCAGGCAATAACCGAATCTTTTCAAATTCGCGTGAGCGAAACCCTAAACCCTCCATCATTCTCATAAAGAGTTCCGGATGTGAAGTCCCCAATGACAGCATCCCGGTATCTTCCTCATAAATATTTTCGGCTAACATTTTTCGGACTTCTAACGGAGGATTTTGCCCGTGAATACGCGCCAAGAAAACGGGGAAGTCCCGGACATACACCGCGTACTCTTGTTGATAATGAATTTTGAGTTGCGATTTGGAGATGGTTGGCCCAACGAATTGAGGCCAGGCCCAATGATCCTTCTGAGTCATGAGATTCAGCAATTTCAGGCGAAATTGCGTTGAAGGTAGTTTTTTGATGGACATCCTGTATTTCTTGTTAAAATTCGGTGAATTACCAACCCATCAATGCTCAGACCAAATTCAACTTAATAACCATTCGGATTGCAATCGATTTTCTGGAGTCTTTAATTTTTTGGTGGATTGATAACCACAAATTCAGCCGTTGCAAGGATGATTTCTGGCTCATATGAAGATCTTGTCCAAACATTCAGAAAAGCAGGATGAGTTAATTACGCAACTTAAAGAAGAAATTAAAGAATTCCTTAGAAAGCACGAGCATCGCTACCATAACAAAAACAAATAATAATAACTCAAACCGTATCAAATTCAGTATCATGGCACCCCTTTTTTTTCTTTCTGGATCAAGGCAATCAAAGACCCAACATAATAAAAATAGCATCAAAAGAAACAAGATCGGAATAATTTTGCCAGGCAACTATCAATGTGAAATATTCTAAAAAATGTGCCTATCTGCATCAGAAGGGAAAGGCCCGAAAACATTATATTCGTCGAAAAATTTTTGCACGTTCTTGGCGCTTCACATCAGATGTACTCAAGCTTATTTTGATGCTTAACAATAAATGAATCGTTCTGTGCTGATGGTAAAAAACAGTGACCGTACTCAGCCATATCAAGAATCGAGCATACACCAGATGGATATTTATTGATGAAAATTCATTGAATCATCAAGACTTTAGGTGTCAAATCCTGAGGAAACTGAATGTGGCAACACGTTTGCTTTTGCCTACTAAAGTAATGGGGAATCGGATTAATGCATTGAAAGTATCAACCGTCAAAACACGGAGGGATCAACCAATGATGTATGTCGATAGCCGGTACATAAGCCAGGCTCGAAAAAGCGAATTATTACAACATGAGCACGCCATGAACCAATTACGCAGACAGGTGGCGCAACTTTCAAAAGCGGTTGCGTGGGAATTGGAACAACACCATTCCCATCTCAAGGAACTCCAACAGGTGGAAGAGACTCTTACTGGTAAAAGCCAGCCCGCACACGCTACTCAGCCGAACTCGGAGCCAGCTCCTCCTACTACCCGCAGATGGACTAAACAGCGAAAACACAATCACCGGTCATTTCAAAAACCAGTCGCTGAACTCGTCGGATAGTTTTTCCCCGTTCAAAGTTCATCACTTGACCCACGGAATTTCCGTGGGTCATCTCTTTTTCTTCATCAGGTTCCTCCCAAAGCGTCATAGACAAAGGCTTCAGCCATCCTCCTCACACAGCCCTCAAACAGGGTATTGCCCACTTTCTCCCTCCTGACGACATGATGAGGTCGATCGAAACCCCTATGCGCATATGTTCCCTTAAGCAAGAGATCCAGTAGCATCCAAAGAAGTGGACCATGATTTCTGGGCAGATCGATAATTGAAATTTCTGCCTTGCCTTACGCCACCTGCCTTGCTTTGAGATCAGCAAAATATACGGCATCGGGTGTTTGTCGGTTCAATGTTTGATGACGACGTGCGCTGTTATAGAATTGAAAATAGCTTGTCAGGCCAGCCCGCAGTGTGGCTGGAGTGTCATTGGCTTTTCGATACACATCCTCGTACTTCACGCTTCGCCCGAGTCGTTCCACAAAGACCTTGTCGACCCACTGACCTTTCCCATCCATACTGATTCATACGCCCTGAGCTTTGAGCACCGCCGGGAACGCCTCGCTCGTGTATTGGGCCCCCTGGTCGGTATTGAACACTTCGGGGGCTCCATAATAGCCGAGTGCTTCTTCCAACGCTTCCACACAGACCTCAGTTTCCAGGTATTCGCGATCCGCCAGGCCAGCACTCGACGTGAGTACCAGTCCATATGACCGTTCACTACATAGACCCTTTGGCCATGGGGATATAACAGATGTCACTCGTCCAGACCTGATTAGAGCGCTCAATATTCAAGCCTCTCAGCAAGTAGGGATACACCTTTTGCCCCTTGCCAGGTTGACGGGTGCGGGGCTTTGGGTAGATAGCCCGGAGCCCCATTTTTCGCATCAGGTGCTGGACCCGCTTCCGGTTCACTCCATACCCGCGCTGCCGAAGCTCAACGCACAGCCGTCGACTCCCCTAGAACGGCCGTTGGAGATAGAGCGCGTCGAGCTGTCTCATTAATGCAAGGTCGAACTCCGAGACAGCCTGTTTGCGAACATACACATGTGAGCGAGGGACGGCCAACAACCCACACTGACGAATCACAGAGAGCTCTTGCTTGACCTTGATCATCGCTTTGCGCTCGTTCATCGGCCGTGCCCGAGCGCGTTGGCTAAAAAATCCTTCTCCCTCGTCAGCTGCCCGATCTTGCATGGAGTTTCTGCTGCACCTGGTCATGAGTGGCGGGATTGGCCGTACTTGCCCCAAATACGTGCTCAGCTTTGGCAAGTAGCTGTTTCTTCCAGTCCTGGATCTGATTGGGATGCTCACCAAATTGTTTCACCAACTCTGCCAGCGTTCGGTCGCCTCGAACTGCCGCCAAGGCGACTTTGGCCTTAAAAGCGGGAGAGTGATTCCTTCGGGATCATCGTGCCATCTTCTGCTCCTTTCGTTGAACAAAAATATACCGTAGAAGGTTTCACTGAGCATCCAGAAATTCCGGTCCAATGCATGGGATCCACTGCTCGTTGAACCTCTCCCTCAACCAACATTACACCGATCACAAAGCTTTTGTGGGTCCTGGCAATTATTTGGTGCTTCGTTTACTGACTTCTTTAAAGAAATTCACGGACAAAGTTTCTTTTCTCAGACATGATGTCCATGGGCACTCACGCATTATTCAGCCCTTTTCCTGATTTTGCATGCAAAAATAGATCTTTTAGCCGTTCATACACCTCATCCTCGTCTTTTGTGATCACAATCCTTTGGCATCTTCTTTGCTCATTAAATCTTTACTTGAAGAAAAAGCCGCTCAGGGAACAGGGAGGGAACGAAAGAACTCACGCCTCTCGTATCTGAAATGTCTTACCCAAACATTCCGCAGACAAACCAACGCGGTACTTTCCAGACAAGTCAGTGGGCTTCATGAACGAGGGCAGGGAATTCACCCCTTCCACCAGCCGTGGGCCAGGCTCGTACAACCATAACCAAGGGGAGGGAATCTTCTCTCTCTATCATAAAGGAGGATATTGACTAACATGGGAAACGTGATTCAATCATTGAAAACGGGGATTCTCGTATTGCTATTCGGCCCCATGCTTATGGCCTGCGCCGAAAAACCCATTCAAGGGACGGACTCGGCATTGCAAGCCCTTCAGGCTGCCAAGCAAGCCGGTGCGGAGAAATATGCTTCTGAATCCTTGCGTGTTGCAGAGGACGAATATCAAAAAGCCCAGGAAGAAATTGCAGCGCAAGACGATACATTTGTCATGACGCGCAACTATGATGCGGCAAATGCCATCTTAGTGAAGGTCGTAGCGGATGCCGAAAAAGCCAAAACCGAAGCCATCGCAAGCAGGCAATTGGTGAAAACCCAGGCGGAAGGAGCTGTGGTACTAGCCAAAACCTCATTAGAGGAAGCCAAAAATCAGTTGGCCCAAGCGCCAACGGGCAAGGGAACCCAGGCCGATCTGCAAGCCTTACGTGGCGACCTCCAAGCTGCAGAAACCACATTTGCTGAGATTGACGCCATTATGGCCATGGAAGACTATATAGGAGTCAAGGCTAAAGCCGAATCTGTTCAAGCCTTATCAGCCCGCGTGAATGAACAGGTCGCGCAGGCCATTCAGAAGACAGGAAAACACAAAAAGGCCTAACGCATGCAATGGTGGGGCTCTGGCCGACAACCAGCCAAACGACCAGCAGTTTGGCTGGCGGCTGGAGGTCTCATCATGCTCTCATATCTGATTGTTGCCTGGTGGAAGGCAGATCGCCTTCCCGAATTCTTCCCGCCTCAGCTTGAATCGCTCGATCGCCAGGCTTGGAGCCACGGCGCGGAAGCCTATTTCCGGGAACGATATCGCGCATTTCACCAGGACATCATCGTTCTCCGAACGCAATGGCGGAGAGAACAAGCACGTTGGTGGCCAACCACCGACACCTATACGCTTCAAGCAACCTACAAAAACCTGCTAAAAGAAGGCTCGACCCTTCTTAAGGCCTCCACACACCAAAAATTCACCCGGCACCAGCAACTGAGAACTGCCCTGGAGTCGGAGCGTCGCCAAGTCACCCGTCTACGTGCATTAACCGGTATATTTGATGTTCGACGAAACCTACGGACCCTATCGGTAACAGAGGGGTTACTGAACCAGGCAGCCTCTCGACTCGCACAAGACAGCGAGAAGCAAGCTCTTATCCTTCTCAGACAGGCAAGAGAATCTCTTGTACCCGTCGAGGCTCACGCCATTTCCCAAATGAAACGGTACGGGACCGTCTCCCAAGTGGCCAAGTGGAACCATTGGGTCACCAACACCCTGGATTGGTCTTCAGGGACAGGTGGCACAGCTATCGTTGTCATTAAAGCCTCCCGCCATCTCCTAGTCTATCGGAATGGAAAACCACTGCGCCGTTTTTCTATTGATCTCGGCTTTTCAGGACTTCAGGACAAATTGCTGGAAGGGGATGGCGCAACACCGGAGGGACAGTTTCGTATCTTGCTAAAGAAAGGACCGGGATCCACCAAATTCCATAAAGCCCTCTTACTCAATTATCCCACCAATGCACATCGTCAACGTTTCCAGGAAGCCAAGAACAAGGGGGGCGTGGCGGCACACCGCGGCATTGGAGGCCTCATTGAAATTCATGGCCAACAACCTGGTGGCAACAGCAAGACGAATGGCTGTGTCACCCTCCATAATGCAGATATGGATGCCGTCTTTCATCTCGCTGAAGAAGGGACTCCGGTGACAATCGTCGGAGCCCTACAATCGGACAATTGGGTCGTAAAAGCGCTTGGCGACATCACCAACCATGCCCGCCAACGAATCGCTCTCCCTGCAGATTCCCCTACCATCCGACACCGACGCGATCATTCGTAAAAAAATTCTTTAAGGTGGGACATTCGACGGGGAACCGTCGGATGACCGCTGCACTCGCCTCATCAACATCTGCGGTTCTACCAGTTCCATATCATTTAAATCACGCAACTTTGCAATACCATTAAGCGCCGTGGCAATATTTCCATCCTGGCTCCGAAGCCATGCCGCATGAGGTGCATAGGAAAGTGATTCACGAATGGAGAAGCCGCACGCTTCTATTTCTGGTTGCCGACCCTCGACGGAAACCTGGGACCGGAAACGAATAAACACATTGCCGGACGGCACTCCTTGCGGACCATTGGGCTCAAGACGATAGACCGGTGTCACTATCAAGTCGGAAGGAAGCTCCGACAAGGCCGGGACCTCACCCCGGCACACGTTGATGACCGGATCATCAAAAGCGTACAAAACCGCAGTGGTCAAAGCCGGAGGCACTGGCCCATGGATCGCAAAACAGTCAGATTCACGAACATAGACACGCGACAATGCTTGGGCTTCTACCCTTATCCTTAGGGGAAATTGAGAAAAGGGATCGTTCATAGCCATGAGCCATTCTACGAAGGAATGCGAAGCAAGTCCACGTATCATTGGGTAGTCAAACAGAAGGAGAACATCCATGCTGTCATTTCGTTATGGAGGACAAAACGGGAAAGCATTCAAACTGAAAACCGATGAAGAGCTCGTGGTCGTGCGAACGCAGAGTCGTCGACCATTGGAAGCCGCCGCCCAGTCAACGCGGGCTCGACAGGCACTGGACAATCTTGAGCCCGTGCACCGGTTTCACAATGCCGGCGTGGAAATCTTTCGATATCCCCAAACCGTTCAACGCGCGAGCGCGCGAGGGGCCATCCGCACCACCATACAATCCGTAAAAGACGTTCAATTTGCCGGACGGGTCCTGGTCGATCCTCAATCAAAACAACCTGTTCTGTACACCGAAAATCTTTTCGCTAAATTTGATGATGACCTGGCGGAATCCACTTGTCGAAAAATCCTAAAAGCCTCCGGACTTGGAATCAAACGGGTGTTGGAATATGCTCGCAATACCTTCTTTATCGAAGCGCCCGAGGGCACAGGACAGGAAGTGTTTGCCATAGCCGAGAGTCTCTTGCGGCATAAACATGTGGAGCTCTGTCACCCTGAACTTGTCCGACAAATGGGATGGCGCACAGCCTTCCCACAACAATGGCACCTGAGAAAGACCACGATTGATGGAACGGTCTATGATGCCCATGCCAACGTGGAGGCCGCCTGGCCACTCAGTGAGGGAGAAAATATCACTGTCGCAATCATTGATGACGGCATGGATCTTGATCACGAAGAGTTTGCCGGTTCAGGAAAACTTGTCGCTCCTCGCGACGTGACACGCGCCACGGACGATCCTCGACCCGGCAGCCGGGATAATCATGGAACCGCCTGTGCAGGCGTCGCCATCGGCAACGGTTTTCATGGTGCCGCAGGGGTCGCTCCCAAAGCCCGATTGATGGCCATCCGGTATGTATCCCCTTTAGGCTCACAGGCCGAGGCTGATGCATTTATCTGGGCCGCCCAACATGGCGCGGATGTTATTTCCTGTAGCTGGGGGCCGGAGGATGGCGCCTGGTGGGATCCACGCGATCCGCTCCATCACACCGTCGTTCCCCTGCCGGATTCCACTCGCCTTGCTATTGATTGGGCCGTCGCGAATGGGCGCAACGGAAAAGGGTGTGTGATCACCTGGGCTGCCGGAAACGGCAATGAAAGTGTCGATAACGATGGTTATGCCAGTTATGAAAAAGTAATTGCCGTGGCCGCCTGCCACGCCAAAGGGAAAAGGAGTGCCTATAGTGATTTCGGCAAGGCTATTTGGTGTACCTTTCCCAGCAACGATACCATTCTCCCCATTCCGGGAATCTGGACCACCGATCGCTCAGCATCAGCAGGATATAATCCCGGACAAGTCAGTCGAGGCGATGCGGCAGGCAATTATGTGAACGATTTTGGCGGCACATCAAGCGCATGTCCCGGTGTCGCAGGGGTGGCCGCCCTCATTCTTGCTCGCAACCCCTCCCTGCGATGGGATGAAGTCAAAGATCTGCTCAAACGCTCGTGTGATCAAATTGATCCAAGCGCTGGCAAATATGACACCAACGGGCATAGCACCTTATATGGGTATGGCCGGATCAATGCCAAACGCGCGGTAGAATTGGCTGCACCGGCCATTCCGACTCCTACCACTGTTCATACCTCGACCGCCATCATTCCCATTCGCGACCTTCAAACGTCACAACTCTCTCTTCAAGTGGCCGAGACCACCCCGCTCACCTCCGTCAAGATCGGAGTGGATATTGAGCATTCGTATATCGGTGATTTGATCATTAAGGTGGTACCCCCCAATTCAACAGGAGTATCGTCCATTTTGCTTCATAATCGAATTGGAGGCGGCACAGATAATATTCACACCATCTATGATGTCACCACGACACCGGACCTCCTGGCATTCGTCGGCAAAAACCCAAAGGGAAAATGGTCACTGACGGTTCAGGATAAAGAGAAACTTGATACCGGGCGCATCTTACAGTTTTCAGTGACCCTGATTTTCTGATGTAGCCCTGGCCCGGTCAGTGGCAATAATCTTCGATCACTTTCTGGAGAGGTATTGCCCTTCTTTCAGACAAATTCCGTCTAATCAAGTCACGGGCTGCCTTCGAAAAATCACCCCACCTATCCCGGCAATCGGGGAATAATGGACAAAAGATCGCAGATTATTCGAAATAGGAGGGAGCATACCGTCACTGATTGAACGAGTTTCCCCCTCAGTAGGAGGAGGGAATCTATGTGTCCCGGCTTCACACCCCACGAGCAAAAATTATTTGGTGTTCAAAAAAAGCCGCATTTTCCCTTGTGATTCCAGCCTTCAATTCGTAAAATCCAGAGGAAACGAAACATTCACTCTTGTGAGGGAATTTTCCTGGATGGAGACAGGAAGGGTTTCTTGGGCATTAATCACAAGTTGGTCTCCTTAAGCCACTCCGGCATGTGAGTCCGGCGTTCCCTCTTAGCGAGTTTCTCCAAATTGTCAGTATTCCGTTGAAGAAATCGCAAAGAGGACTCCTTTGAAAAATATTTTCCTCCCACTTTCCAGCTTTTATCTTTCAAGCACCTTCAGCGTTCTTCTGTTGACTGGCGTCCTTATAGCTCCTTACCAATCTTTAGGATTTGAAAAAGTGGAGTACGTCCAAGAATTTCGCGCGGGACTTCAAGAACCCGTCGACGTCGCCCTTGCCGTGAATGGCGATGTGTATGTGTTAGACAAAGAAGCTTCTAAGGTTTTTGTCTTTGATGCTTCCGGGAAACCTAAATTCGACTTTGGGAGACCAGGTTCCGACCCCGGCCAATTGGACGAGCCCGAATCACTTGCCATTTCTCCAAAAGGCCAGGTGTTTGTGGCGGACACAGAAAATGACAGGATTCAGGCCTTCGATGCTTCTGGGAAACTTTTATTTCACTTCGGATCCTCCGGCAATCAACCGGGCCAGTTAAATAATCCATCCGGGTTGGCCATCGATCAATTTGGAATGATCTTCGTAGCCGACCGAAAAAACCAACGGATTCAAAAATTCAGCTATCGCGGCATTTTTTTGCAGGCCTTTTCAATAGACAATGCCCCATCAGATATTGCCATCGATCCAGAAGGAAATGTATTTGCCTTGATGCCAGGCAAACCGGAAATTGTCAAAATTTATCCCCATACGCAAAAGCGGGAATGGGTCTTTCAATCCGTCCAGAAGCCTGACTTCCTCAATTCGGGAAGAGGCATGGCCGTAGACATAAAAGGAGATGTGTATATCAGCGAACGATCCGATCACAGCATTAAAAAAGTGGATACAAAAGGTAGCCTCCTGGTGACCTTTGGATCAGGGGGTGAAGGACGGGGCCAATTCGATGAGCCCAGCGGTTTGGCCCCTGATGAACACGGGAATATCTATATCGCCGATTCCGATAATCATCGGGTGCAAGTGTTTCATGTGGCAGGAAGTCAGAAGCACCCCATGATGGTTCAAACCCAATCTCCGCCGATTATCGAATTCGAGTCCCTACTCAAGGCTGAGGAGGCCATCACAGACCTTTTTTATGTCCCAACAAAAGGTCTGCATGTTCTCTCTCAGGAGCGGGATCATATTCTGCGAATCGGCTCCCCAAATCAGGTATACGGAAGGAAAGGAAGTAAACCAGGGGAATTTGATGCTCCCATGGCTTTGACAGCCTCTGCAGATGGAATGTTGGCGGTAGCGGATACCGGCAATGATCGTGTGCAACTACTCGATCCAGAAGGGGCCTCTTTAAACCAATTTGGCAAATCAGGAGAAAAAACAGGACAATTCGATGAACCGGCCGGTATTGCCATCAGCAAGAAAAATTTAATCTATGTGGCCGATACGGAAAACCATCGAATACAAATTTTTAATAGGGAGGGCATTTTTCTCACGAGTTTTGGCCAGGAAAGTGACAAAATTACACCACAGACACCGGAACATGGAAAATTTAATAATCCAACATCTCTAGCAATCAACGCACAACACCAGGTGTATGTGTTAGATGCCAACAATCACCGAGTGCAACTGTTCGAGGAAGAAGGACAGTTTATAAAGGTGATCGGATCAAAGGGCCGGAACCCAGGCCAATTCCTGGAGCCCGTTGATATCACCGTGGACGAACAGGACAATCTCTACGTGGCCGATCGGGGAAATCATCGGATTCAAGTGTTTGATTCTCAAGGCCACCTTATCTTCATGTTTGGTACATCAGCAGAAAAGCAGATATTCGGGTTTTCATTTGGGGGGCCTACAGAGCTCCAACCAGGAAATTTCCCCACGTTGTCTTCGATTGCCGCGTTCCAAGAAAAGGTCTATGTAGCGGATTTTCATTCCGAGCATATCCAGGTTTTCCGGTTTTATCCAACCGGCTTGGTCAAGGAGGAACGATTTTTTCTAACCAAGTCCGCTTTCCCTCCTCATGAGGGCTCCAAAGATGCGACAGAATCACAACACTTAGCCCAGGAATCAGCTCTCCAGCAAGCCTTGGAGGAATTGACCGTGAAAACCGGATTCACGAAAATCCAACTGAAAAACGCTCTTCGCATTGAACGGATCGAATCACTTTCCACTGGAGCGATTCAAGTAACGGTCAGCGTGCCAAAGCAATTCGTTAGTGGGGACCCGTCAAACAAACCTTCAGATCCGGAAAAAGAA
Source organism: Nitrospira sp. T9 (assembly GCF_052156535.1). Classification (NCBI taxonomy): domain Bacteria; kingdom Pseudomonadati; phylum Nitrospirota; class Nitrospiria; order Nitrospirales; family Nitrospiraceae; genus Nitrospira; species Nitrospira sp. T9. The sequence continues at coordinate 78,743 of NZ_JBQKUP010000024.1, read as the reverse complement.
GAGCCCACGAAATCTGAGGAGTTTATTCTGCAATAGGGACAACACTTCTAAACTCCACCTTCTCGGCCTAAGGAGCTGCAGAGAGGAAATGTTTTTCATTTTTCTAGAAACCCTAAGCCCTAATTTTGGTATGGGAGAAAGTGATGAATAATCAAGGACGGATTGCCACTCGCATAATCGTTGGTCTCTTATTGGTGCTGTTTGGAAGTGGGTGCGGGTCAATAAAGGAGAGCTTCGATGGGGCCACTACAACCCTCACGGAGGGCATAGACAATGCGACATCAGCAATTGGACTGGGGAATGACGAGGCTTATGAAGCAGGAAAAACCTATTTAGAAGCTCAAGCCTATGATCAGGCTATTTTGAAATTTGAGGAAGCATTAAAAGAGAACCCGGACGACACCAGGATTCAAACTGATTTGGCTCAAGCCAAATCCCTTGCCGCAGCCCAACATTTTGCACGGGGCAAAGCGCTGACAGAGAAGCACGAAATCAATGGGGCCTTAATCGCTTTCGAAAAAGCCACATCTTACCAACCGGCCAACACCACCTATGCCACACGATATCAACAAGAAAAAGAGAAATACGCCAAGTTAAAAGGAGAGATACACCGGCTCGTCCAGGAAGGGGAGGAGTCGAAACAATGGGATCAGAGTATCAGGGGGCTGGAATCGATGAAACGCTACGAGTCCTCATTTCCGGAATTGGCCACCCACATTCAGCATACCCGCCAACAAGCTTCCGAATACCATGAAGGTCGATCTGATGCACATCTTCATCAGCAAGACTTTCAAGAGGCGGCCCAGGAAATTCAAAAAGCCTCTGAGTATGACCAAAATTCCGCTATCAGCCTGAAGAATAAGGCGCGACATCATTTGTTGTTAGCTAAACAAGCCTGGGACCAGAATAAGTATTTTCTGGCCTATGAAGAAATGCAAAAAAGTCTGGAATTGGAGCCACAGAACCCGGAAATGAAAAAATTCCAATCCCACTTGGTCGACCAGTGGACGGATATCCTATACAACGAAGCCATTCAAGATCAGAATACAGGGAATTTACAGGGAGCGAGGGACAAGCTCTCTCGAATATCCCAGCTCAAGCCAGGATATCTCAATGTGGAATCCCTGCTATCGGAACTTCAAGGAAATTTGTCAGCGACCTATTACACGAAAGCCGACTCACTTATGCGGCAAGAGGATCGTACTCGTCTGGGATTGGCTCTAGCAAATTATTTAATCGTTCGTGAACAGCATGATTCCCAATACCAGGACCTAGAAGAGAAAATCGCCCTGGTCAAAAAAATGCTGTTGGAAGAAGTCCAACTGCGGATAGCCGTGCACTTTGACAATAAATCCTCCGAGTCTGGTGCCGGAGGGGTGGTCTACAATCAACTATTAGATCGTTTGCGAAACTCGAAAAGACTGAAAAATTTGACCCTGCTTGACCGAGAGGTGATAGATCAAATTCTACAGGAGCAGGCTCTTGGACAGGGGTTCTTGGATCCGTCCACCAGTCCACAGGTTAAAAAAATAAAGGGTGCGCATGGAGGAATTTTCGGCGAAGTCCTGAGGGCCAGAGTCAATGAAATCGGGAGAGATCAACCGACATTCGGCAGCTCCACCTATGTCAGCGGGACCCGATTGGTCCCGAACCCTGATTATGAACCGAGAAGACAGGCCGTCGGCTCGGCTCGACAGGATATGGTCCTTGCCCAACAGGAATTGACCAACGCAGAAGTCCAATCCAAACAGAGTCAAGCCAACATGATGGCAACGCAGCAGCAACTGAACCAATCGCCAGGATCTCCAAAAAGTCAAGCCCCGATGGCCATCGGAAGCATTCTGCAGGGGCTGGGTTCAGTGGCCGGAGTGAGTGCGGCACGTTCGCGGCTTACAGATGCACAAAATCGATTACGATTTTCGGAGGATGAGCTTGCCCGCACCCCTCCCACACTTGAAGAAGAAATTACTGATAGTTTTCGCTACCCCATTTATGATCTCAAATTAGAAGGAGAGGTGATGCTGGCCTATCGCCTTGTGAATTTCACCACCTCTGAAGTGGGAGATTCGAAAACCATTACTAAAACCGATGAAATTCTAGACCGCTACGTACAGGGGGATCCCGGGAAAGGGGTCAATAGTGACCCTAATGAATTGCCCGCCAAAGAAGAATTTCTTCAGAAGCTCCTAGCCCAAGCCATTGAAGGGGCCGCTCAGGCCATCGAGGATAAAATGGCTAATTTTTCTGAATCCTACTATGAAAAAGGGAAAAAAGCCGAAGAGCATGGATTGGAGCAGGAGGCCATTGAGAATTATATGCGGTATATGTATTCCACCGCCGATCTTGGAGCTCCCACCGTACAACATGCCCATCAATATATTTATGACAAAATGGGAGTGTTAATTCTTCGTCGAAAAACATAATAAAATTATTTACACCTGCCACCTTTATGCAAAGGAGGGCCGGTACAATGATTATGCCTGGGTCGTGCCCTGGGACATGATTTTAAAATAAAGGAAAAAGAATCCCTTAAGAATCGATTTTAAAATTTCTAAAAAACTCCGGCAGTCCAGGAGATGTCAGCATGATCGATCAACAGCCAGCATTTTCAAAAAGACGTGTGGGGACTCTTGGCCATCCTATAATAGGTTCAATCTCCGAAACTCAACCGATCTTCCCAATGTCCGTGATCTCACCCTTCTTACATACCAAATTCTTTGGGCCCGGTCTAAGGGGATTGCTCCTGACTCTCATACCTTTCTTTCTTCCTTCTTCTTTACTCGCTGCAGTAAACCCATTGACAGGAATGTTCGAAACCAAGGAGGTCGATCTCGTTGTTCAGTTTCAATCTGTGCGGGTAGAAGTATCACGAGACTGGGTGAACCAACAGGCTGAGAGTGATGAGACGTTCACCTGGAAATTTCGTCCGTTTCAAAAACGGATTGTTCAGGGCAGCACTGCGGAGGGATTAATCGTTGCAGATGGCAAACAGAGGATTGTCTTTGAACGTTCTAGCTCAGAAAACAGGTTTTCTTCTTCGAGCCAAGGGCATATATCGGTTGAAGAAGGAACATACCAGTGGCTCAAACAAAATGGAATTATTGAGAGGTATGCTCCAGATGGCAGCCTAAGGATGCTTCAGTATCCTAATGGAAAAACTCTTAAGATCACTTCGGAAGGAATTGGCATGCACATGCCTGGAGTGAAAGATAAATCACTTCTCCACGTTAATTACAATCCTCACGGCCAGATTAACAAAATCCTTGCCTACAATGGAGTCTCTTCCTCTTATTCGTACAATTCTGAGGGTTTATTGGAATCTTCCACGAATCAAAACAACCTGACCACACATTATAAATATGACGAGCAAGGGCGATTAGATCGGATCGTTTATCAAACGGGTGACTTTGTAAAGATTTCCTATTTTGAGTCTACGGGGTTGGTCAAAGCCGTAAGGAAAAAAGATGGGGTGACGACATACACATACGTACAAGAGGAAACCGGACGAATTACGAAAACTATCATTGAAGGACCCGTGGGTATTCAACAAAAAGAAGTACTTCCAGATAATTCGGGTGGCATCCTCGTGCGATCAACAAACCCCGGAGGGTACCTGACGGAGGAACTCTACACCCCGAGAGGCTTATTGGTTTCCTATAAGGATGCAAAGGGACACTCTGTCACTTATACCTATGATAATTTAAATAGGTTAAGTACAATTTTTTATCCCGATCAAAGTTCGGTCAGGTATACCTATTTGGGGGAAACTTCACTGATTGCAAAGACAGTGCTCCCTAATGGTTCGGTCCTTCACCAGACATACAATGACCAGCTGCAACTCATTAAAGTTGCGGGGCCGGGGAAGAGCGAAACGTCCTACTCTTACAATGAATGGGGGCTGCCACAGTCTATCGTTCAAGGAAAAGACAAAAAACGGATTACAACATTGGAATATGATGAGCAAGGATTCCTTACCGCGCAACATGATGCCTTGGGAAGAACAACCAGGTACCAGTGGAACAACCAGGGACAACTTGTTGCATTCAATGATCCGCTTGGAAGAACACGGGAATTTCAATACAACCAATTCGGACAATTAGAAAACATTCTCCAATCCTCTCAGTTTATCCTATCCCGCACATATGATGACCAATTACGAATCACTAAGGAACGAGATGCCAAAGGCTTGATCACCCGATTTGAATATTTACCTGAGGGAAATCTCAAGGCCATCACCTATCCTAACGGAGCAGGAGACCAATTCGAATATGATCAGAAGGGGGAACTGGCCACCATAGTGGATTCTGCCGGAAAACGGATTCAGCTTGATGTGGGCGACCATGAAGGGCTGCAGTCAAAGGATCAAGAGAGGGGTACGCCTGCAAGACAGTATGACCCGTTTAAGAATTTGATAAAAGAAACGGCTCAAGATGGATCAATTTCCCAGTGGCAATTTGACTCGATGAATCGCTTGGAAGGGATTCTGCTGCCGGGAGGAAAAGTCCAAACATATCATTATGGTAAAGGCGGAAATCTTCTCTCAGAGAAAAACGTTCAAGGGGACGAAAAGCATTATGTCTATGATGAGGCGGGAAATTTAATCAAGGTCATTCTGCCCAATGGAGAGGAGACCACATATGACATGGATCCTCAAGGCACGGGGTTGGTTTTGGCAGCGCATACGGCCGATGGACGAACCTATCAATATGAGTACGATTTGGGAGAAAGACTTGTTCAAACCACATTTCCATGGGGAGAACACATTCGCTATACCTACGATGCGGCAGACCGCCTGACGCAAAAAACATCCTCAAACAGCGCTACCATTTCTTATGCGTACGATGACTTTGACAGAATAACAAAGGTGGTGACGTCGGACGAGGCCGAGCAGGAATTTACCTATGATGCAAGAGGGAATCTCATCAGGATTAAGGGGCCGGAATATGAAAAACACTTGACGTACAATGAGTTTAACGAGTTGACATCGGAAAAGTACCCCCTAAGAGGAAAGACCGTTCACTATACCTACAATCACCTTGGGAACCGGATCTCCTTGGAGGTGCCTGGACATCTGAAGGTAACCTACAAGTATGATTTACGGGGCAATCTTCAGAAGATTTCTTTTGGACCAAACAAAACCATCACGTTCTCCTACGACTCCCAAAACCGGAAAAGAACAGTGAAATATCCGAATGGCGTGTCCATTCGGTATCACTATCACCCGACCGATTTAGTAAGTCAGATAACATTCTTGGATCAACATGGTAAGGAAATTCAGCGCCAACAATACGAATATGATGACCTGAGAAGAGTGATAACCATCAAGGATTTGAAGGGCACATCCAGACAGTATCGATACGATGTCAATGGCCAATTAATACAATCGGTACAGGGAACTCAGACGCGAACATTTCATTATGCTCCATTGTCGAAACGGTTAGTCGACATTCATGGAGAAGATGTAAAACTGTTTCAATACAACCAAGCAGGGCAACTGGTTGGGAAGTCTACCCATTCAATGAAATATGACGGTTCGGGGAACTTAACCAAAATCATTGATAATGACGAAGAAAGCCACTTCCGGTTTAACGCCGCTGGTATGCTGACAACCATTCAAACCCCCACAGAGACAGTTCAATACGTCTATTCTCCTGAGGGTCAACGAATTCGCAAGCAAGTCGGACACACGAAGACATCCTACCTCTATGATGGGAAGAATCTCCTCATGGTTCTTGATAAAGACCATAATCCCCTTCAGACCTTCATTCAGGGAAATTTCATCGATAGTCCACTCGTGATGCTTCAGAAGGACGAGGCATACTATTTTCTTCCGGATCAACAGGGGAGCACGATTGGACTCGTGAATGATCAAGGTGAAGTGACAACTCGCTATGCCTATGAACCGTTTGGGAGTATGACTAGGAAAGGGAAAGACCTTGAAAATCCCCTAACCTTCACAGGCCGATTTTATGATAGAGAAAGTCAGTTTTATTATTACCGTGCTCGATACTATTCGCCAAACCTAGGCGTGTTTCTTTCTCCAGACCCCTATCCTAAAAAGTTTGAATATCCTGAAACCTTCAACGATTACGTGTATGTTCAAAATGACCCAATCAATCTCGTCGATCCCTTAGGATTAATCGGGGCTGAAACTGGAGCGCATTTCATCAACACATATTTGCCGGCGTTTACCGAACCAACCCTGCTAGGAGGACCAGGTTCGAATCCAACAGCATTTTGGCAAAGGATGGCCGAGGATTATCGGTGGTTGCATCAGAATGTTGGTCCTCAAGCCGCAGAGCGTTTCAGGGGGATGATGAACCGGGGACTGTATGACATGTTGCCAAAACGTTCTCCACCCAGACCGGGAATGCTTCAGCGGGCGTGGGAAGGAGCGACCAACATGGCGAACCGACTTCTCAACGGTGCCAGGGGAGTTGCCAGCGGCATGGGAAATGCCGCGCAGAGAGCCAGGATATTGCTCCGAGGCGGGAATACGTTGCAAGTGGCCCCTTCTGTTGGAACAGGGACACCAACCGGAGTAGCGCGACCAACAATGGCGGCACCTCAACCAACGGTAATGAACCAGCCTCCAGGTGCAGGGGCACTCCCACCATCCAGTCCTGGTGCGACTATGCTGACGGAAGGCCAATCCTCTTTTCAAAGTCCGTCCCTCATAAACCGATTAAACCAACCTGTTTCCGGAGGAAGGATAGTTGGAGGAATTCTGGGAGGAGCGTTAATTGGGTATGATGTGGGTTCTCAATATGCAGAACAAGCGAGACAAGAGGGACGGTCTGTCACAGCAGGCGAATATGCCCAAAGCGCAGCGTGGTCGGCCACACGAGCGGTAGCAGCCGTCTTAACCCTTGGCGGATCAGAGGCTGCAATGACTTTGGCTACGGCTATTCAGGAGGGGGTTGCCGCAAATGCGGCCGAAGAGGAAAAAGGACAGGCATTACAGGCAGCCAGACAAACTCAGCGTCAAGCCGCTGACAAAATTCAGGCTTTTGCCCAGCAAGCGACAGCACTGGCGGGAGAAGGGCGAGCATTCCAGCCGGCTCAGTCCACGGCCATCCAGCAAGCAAAAATACAATACGAGAACGCACAAGGAAAATTGGCCGTGCTCGAGGGGATGCAGACTCCGGCCGACTTCAACGCCGCCTGCGGCACCTGCCAAGCCAAAATTGATCAACTCATCACGTTGAAAGCTGATGCCGAAGGGTATAGGGATCCTCTCATCAAAAATCGCGATCTGGCAAAAGAGCGTCGGGGGCTGGTGTGCCAGGATCCCCACCAAGCCGATGCGTCCAGCCATGTTCAAATGGCATCCGGTGCTGCCAGTTTGGCCCAAGGCAATGTCCAAGCCATTCAGCGATTTGCCACTCAAGCTCCGGCCCTTCAATCCGAAATTACCCAATGTTTGGCCTCAATTGAAGCCAATACAACTGCACTTAGGGATCTTCAGACAAGCAGTGGACCTGTCGACGCCATTATCACAGAAATTTCCTCTCTTGCCGATCAAGCTCGGGCCTTTGGAGCAGAAGCCAGATCTTTCCAAGGAAAGTGTCAACAGCATCAGAGCCGCATGGCCAGGATTGACAATATTGCCAAAGCGACACCTGATCAGATCGTCATTCAAATCAGTGGTGCAGATGGTCCTCATGAAATAATTCCGACCGCTGGTGCTAAAGCTACGATTTCGAATGCCGTGGGAGACCTAAACAGTACGTGCGACCAAATTTCTGTGGACGCAACCAAAGGAGATACCTATGGCAACTATGCCGACGCCATCGCACAATCGGCTAAGGAAAAAGCAGTCAGCTACAAAGCCAAACTTGAAGCTCAAACGGTACATGCCTGTGCCGCTGGCCCTCTTCCGCCAGGTATTGTAGCTGACCTCCAGGCATTGTCTGGTGCTGCGGAAGTCTTAGCCTCGTATGCGGCAACAGATGCCGGGGAAGCTCAACGGTGTCTGGCCAAAGCACAACAAGCCAACCCATCCGATCAACCTTCTTCAGGGGGAAGCCAGCAAGGGGATGACTTGTTAGCAGGATTCCCAGACGCACCAGGGGATGCACCACCGGCTAATGATGGGCCGATAACCCCCGAACAGGCCGCAGCGGTGGAAGGGTTTGGAGAGAATGGCTCCACCGGTCATCTGCCCCCTTCTGACCCGGATCAAATGGTCAGCGGTGATTCGAATGACACGCCCCCCGTGGATATCGCCGCAGTGGCCCAAGCCGACAAGGACCAAGACGAAGCCCGCAATCGCGACCGGGAAGGCATCCAGAGAGACACAGACCGACAAGCAGATAACGATCGCCAAAGGATCAATCAACAAAATGCGCAAGACCGACAAACACAGGACGCGGCGGCCCAGCAAGGGGTGGCACAAGCGCAAGCCCAAGGGCAAATGATGATCGATCAAACCAACCAGAATGCCGATCCCATCATGAGCAGTCAGGATATGGCCGGAGCCATCAATACAATTCAGCAAGAAGGGGATGACAAGGTCCAAGCCATTGATGATCAAATTCGCCAAGGGTTAGGGGGAAGTGGTCAAGGAGCCGGAGGATCGGGATCTACCCGCCAGCCTCTACCACCACCCCCTTCAATGGGAACAGGCCCGGTGGACACCGCCGTAGTCCAGTGTAATACGAAGTATGGTTCAGGAGGTGATAATCCTGGCTTTTTCACGATCGACTTTAATGGAGCAACCGGGGTGGCACAATTTGTCTATGATACCGAAAGTATCAAGGATGAAATGGAAGTGAATGCGGGAGGGGCTTCTTTTAATACGACATGCCGTAGTAACGGCGAAAAAGTGCCCATCACGATCCCGTCGCCGAACACGCCGGTGACTGTGACGGTGAAGCCCAATTGTGCGTGCAAGAAATCAAAATGTACAGGGACCAGTTGGAGTTTCACCTTTCATTGTCCCAACCAAGCCGGATCGCCAAACGGGGGCCTATTACCGAGAGGAAATCCTACTGGGGGTCTTTTTGGGCAATAACGACAAAAAAAACTTCTTCCTTAACAATGGACGATGGCATTCCTTGAAAACGAATTGGACTGCCATCGACCTATTATTGGGGTATACCTCCAATAGAAAACCCATACATGCCTTGTTGTACGTTGTGTTGATGTTGTGGTGTACCTTCCCATACCTTTTTCCACCTACCGTACTCGCTGAAACTTTCACGACATTTTCCGGAAAGGGGTCCGCTATAGTGATTGAGGGCAATCAGTCGCGTGCCCAAGAACTGGCCCGCCAATCGGCTTTAAGAAAAGCGATTTCCCAGGCTATAGAAAGTGAAATCCAAAAAGGTACAAAGGAAGAGCTGCAATATCAGGTTAAAAAAAATGATCTATTAAAAGAACCTTACCCCTACCTCGTGAACCAAAAAATTATGAAGTCAACCATGGAGGGCAAGCTGTTAACGGTGTCGGTGGAGATTCAAATCAAGACCGAAGCATTGACTCGATACCTGGGACAAGTGGGGATTCTCGCGGAACGAATAGAGAAACAGAAACGGAAAGAATTGCCTCTCATCATGGTCCTGGTCGGGGAGGAAATCAACGGGAAGGAACATCGTCCCTCCTTTTGTAGGACTCTGTTGACAAAGAGTTTACTTGATGAGGGGTTTTCCTTGGTTGACGAAGAAACCATTCAACGAAGCATCAAACATGATCAGGCTGTTCAGAGTCTGTTAAGAGGGAATCAGAAAGCGGCAGCAGCTATGGCAATCCAATATGGGGCAGGTATCGTCATTACCGGAAGAGCGATGGTGACCAAATCGGCACTGAAATCAGGTCCCATGCAGGTTCATGGAGCCAATGTCACTTTACAGGCACTGCATGCCGACTCCGGAGAAATTTTCGCTTCAGCCATCGGGGACGGTTCCTATCCACACATTAATATGTTAACGGGTTCGCAAAAAGCGGTGGAGGAAGCCACGCAAAAAGCCCTCAGGATGCTCCTGGATGATTTTCAGCACCAATTAGAAACGTCTGCATCCACGCTTTTAATTTCTATTAGTGGGATCACGTATGAGCAACTGGCTTATCTCAAAAAAATCCTCAGAGAAACAAGCCGGTTTCCCGATTTGACCGATATCCAACAGAAAAGTTTTCAGGGACAGGTGGCCAAACTCCAATTTACTATCACCAATAGCCCGCAAGAGTTTACGGATCGCCTCGCCACCTATGATTTTCAGAAATTCGCCCTAAATGTCCTCAGCTATTCTCCACGAAAAGTTGATTTTGCCCTTAAACTGAAGCCCCTTTCCTCCCGGTAAAGAGGTTTTGAGCCCCATCCGCTTCCCCGTCCCCAGAAAACCTGTGTGTAAAGGAAGAACAGGTATCTCGTCCATTTTCAGGCATGTCTCGTGAAAGGACGGCCTTCCGGAGATTTCTTCAATCAGGCTTAATCTGCAGAAAACTCTCCCACTATATTTGCCATACCAAGATGGCAATTCCAGTCGATTGTTGTAAATCTACCTGCTTTCCCATTACTCGCCATAACCGTGCTCATTCCTGCACACTCGTGAACGTTCCTTCTCCCCGTTCAACAGCAGTTAACCAACTTGGAATGATGAGTTCTTTTTCATTCTCGGTCGTCACATCCAAGGTCAACGGAAACTGATCTAAAACCTAAAATGTGTTTTCCTGCATGGAGTCGAATACGACCATGCCCCAAGCTTGCCGGCAGATCCCGGCGATTTAATTAACACTTTTCTCTAAGGAGGTACCTATGTCCCAGTCCCCGACTTCACCTGATTCTCCTATCGGTTCCACACCGGAAGACATTCCCCATTGGATCGAACACGTATTTGAAATGGGCATTTTTGCCAGCCGATGGATACAAGCACCCTTATACGGTGGATTGATCCTCGCTGAAGTGCTCTATGCATGGAAATTCCTGACCGAACTATGGCACATGGTGCACGACATTGGGGACCTCACCGAAACCGTGTTTATGTTAGGAACCCTCACCCTGGTGGATATCACCATGGTCGCCAATCTGCTCACCATGGTCGTCATCGGAGGATATGCGACATTTGTCAGTAAAATAAGTCTGGAGAGTCATCCTGATCGACCGGATTGGCTCAGCCATATTGACCCGGGCACGATCAAAGTGAAACTCGCAGCCTCGTTGATTGGCATTTCCAGCATTCATTTACTCAAAGCCTTCGTCAACATTGCCAATGTGCCCATTGAACATATTCAATGGCAACTCATTATCCATCTGACCTTTTTAGGCTCGGCCATCTTGTTAGCCTGGACCGATAAAATCATGACCAGGGTGAAACCCCATTAGCACTTAGGCACGGGCTGAAATGGCAAGCAGGCTCTCTCTTCTCTGCCTTCTCTGGTAATTGCCAAAGGGGACAGAGACCACGAGTCCGATAAACGCCAGGCACACCACCCATCCAATGCCCCCATATCAGACTGGAAGCTCAGGACTGCTCAGGGCAGGGTGGATTCACTTGAGGGAACAGCTCGCAGGAACGTGTTCATTTAGCTCACTCGCTGTAGACAGGAACGATCAGCGTTTCTTTTTGCCATGATTTCTTCTACAATTTCCGTGTAATCTGCTTTCCCGAGAAAGTCGAATCCGGTGCCTCACAGCGTTTCTTCCTATTCGTTAACCAGAGAACTTCTCCAATAGATTGTCTCATGGAATCTTCCACTCCTCACGAATCCTACAACCTGGATATTCAAACCCCTGTCGGGCATCTGACGGCGTCGGTTGCGGTACCGACCGGATTCATTCCCATTACCGACATTATTCCCCTCATGCAGTCCCTTGGAGAACAAGCTCACCAGCTGGCCATCGACAACACCACTCAAACCGGTGCCACCATATCCTGCCAAAAAGGCTGCGCCGCCTGCTGTCGCATGATGATTCCCGTCGCCCCTCCGGAGGCCCTTGCGCTCCTGTCGGTTGTTGAAGCCCTCCCATCTCCAAAAAAGGAGCGGTTGCTTGAGCGATTTCAGGCGGCTCAAAGGACCTTGCGTGAGGCCGGCCTGGAGGAGGGGTTGCAACGATTGACCTTTTCTGAGGATCAAGGCACAGATGAAGAATTGGAACCTCTTAATCGCGCGTACTATGCGCTGCGAATGCCCTGTCCATTTCTGGAAGATGAAATCTGCTCAATCTATGAACAGCGGCCATCCGCCTGCCGGGAATTGCTGGTTACTTCCCCTGCGGAACTTTGCCAAGACTTGATACGAAACCCCATCCAACTGATTCCTTCCCCGTTTCGAATCGGGACGGTCCTGAGCAAACTTTGGACGGATTGTTACCAGGGCCCGGTTCGTCTCATTCCCCTCCCCTATGCACTGGACTGGGCCACAGTCCATCAAACCCGGAACACCCGAACCTGGGCCGGGCCTGAACTGCTAAGCCGGGCCTTGGATGCCGCGGCGCAATATTTACAACGCCAATCCCCATAAGAGGCACAAAGCCCCTCCTGTTTCATACACGAATCAAAGGTCCTTCGTGCGGACCTACCGGGTGTCAAGCAGCACCGGCAAAAGAATGGTAAAAGCGGGATCAACCCTCTGCCCTTAAGCCGGAAACCATCTCCGGACCTCAATCGAAACGCCGGAAAATATTTCACAGAGACACTCCATACCTGAACCAGAATCTTCAGGAAAAATGGACAAGATTTCTTTCCTTGGACAGGATGTCTCTCCGCATAATGTTCTTGCAAGAAATTTCACCGCCTTATCTCAATAAAATCCAGGAATTCCTCTTACCCAGCAGGTCAAAATCTGGCATTACGTTTGCTGATATATCTAAGAGTAGTAAGCCATGACGGCTTACCCAACCTTTAAAGGAGGTGCTACTGTGAACCAATCAAATCCAAAAGATCCCAAAAAGGGTATGCCAATCGGCAAACCGACTGCCGCCCCGAGCCCCACTAAGCCACAGCAGAACCCGGCCAAAAAGCCAATGGGCAAATAGGTATCCGGACGATACCCGATACCTGCCATTCACGACCTTTTACCATCAAGGAAAAGGCCCCACCTGTTCAGGTTTTGATTCGGGCGAAAACAAGAGGGGCCGGAATGGTTCGGCCCCTCTTCCTCCTAAAGAAAAACCGACCTTCCGGACTGATAAGGATACCCCAATCATCGTGACTGAAAGAATCCAAATCAACGCCGGCTGGAAATCCCTCAACGGGCACATGCCTCAAACCGTTGACCTTCCCTGGGGCAGACATGTGCTTTTCCTGACCTGGCTGCTCTTGACCGGTTGCGCGGAACCGCCTATCTCCCAATTGAACGCAGCCACCCAAGCTCTTGAAGACGCGAGAATATCAGAAGCCGAACATTACGCCATTGAGAGATTCACTGAAGCAGAAACGGCATTCCGACAGGTACAACAAAAACTGGATTGACAAGGAGATCGGATGCCGCTCTTTCGTAATTATGATCCTGTCATCACAATGCTGTCGGAAGTCTTCAACAACGCCACGCAGGCCAAAATCGAAGCCATCGCCAACAAAAAGGAGTCCAAAGCCAATGCCGAGGTGGCTCTCGCCTTTGCCAAACAGCATCTTCAAGAGGTTCGTGCGCTCCTGGCTGATGTTTCCGCTTCCACGCCTGATCACGGGGAGCTGGACCAACTTCTACAAGCCTTTCAGGACACGGAAACCCTCCTCGCTGAAATCGAATCCATTATGGCACAAGAACACTTCATCGACGTGATGACCACCTCCCATTCCGTAGAATCTTTTGCCACTCGAATTCAAGCACAGATTATTTCTGTCAAACGGCTTGCCGCAAAGCAACACGTATGATGATGGAGAACATTATATGATCACTCCGCCAACCAGGTTTCAGTCGGCCTGGCGTCGGCGCTGGATGATCACGCTCATGCTGGTCCTGCTTCCAGCGTTGACGTTTGCCTGGTGGGGACACACGGACTATCCCGACACTTTTCCTTCACTGGTCGAAGACCTGGACCGACAGGCGTGGGTCAACGGCGCAGAGACCCTGTTTCCTGATCGATATCAACAATTCCATACACAAATGCTCGAACTCCGTGCCCGATGGCGGACAGAGGCCAACCACTGGTGGACAACCGGCGACGCTGAACAGTTCAACCAGACCTATCAACAACTGGTGGAAGAAGGGTCTCTGCTGATTGAAGCCTCCCGCCAAAAAATCATTGCCCTGCGCCTGGAGGTCGAGGAGCTCCTTCTGCCTGAACAGGCGCAGCTCACACGGTTGCGAGCGCTTTCTCATGTATTCGATCTGGAGGACGAGATGCCGGCACTGTCCCGGGCAGAGAGATTGCTTCGAGAAAGTGTGTTGAGATTGGAGCAGGGACAATACATGCAGGCCAGGTCAGCCGGAGAGCAGGCGATTGAACATCTTCGCCGCGTGGAAGCCCATGTCGTCACACAAATGAACCGCTACACAAACGAGGCCCAAATTGCCCGCTGGGAGGAATGGGTCACGCAGACCCTACAACGATCAGTCGGCACAGCCGTCATCGTCCTCAAGGCCCCCCGTCGCCTCCTCGTCTACCAACACGGCCGGGTGGTTGCGGAGTTTCCGGCACGGGTGGGATTTTCAGGATTGGCCGACAAGCTCTACGAGGGAGACGGAGCCACACCGGAAGGACAATTTCGCGTGATGCACAAAAAAGAAGGACCGGGGACCATCTATTATAAAGCGTTACTCTTGGACTACCCCACGAGAGCCCATCAGCAGCGCTTCGACGAGGCTAAAGCCAAGGGCCTGGTGCCCCAGAAACGGTCAATCGGCAGCCTGATTGAAATTCATGGCGAAGATCCCAATAACGAAGAAACCACCAACGGGTGCATTGCCTTGGAAAATTCCGCGATGGGTGACGTATTCGAACGGGTAAACGTCGGAACGCCGGTCACCATCGTAGGGGCACTGAACCGGGACAATGACGTCGTGACCTCCTTACACCAGTTGGAAGTCCATATTCAGGAACGGAATGAACGGTGGCACAAACCCCGTACGCTTGCCGCCTCCTTCGCCCGCACAGAATAAGATGATATCCTTCATGCCCCCCCACTCACGCCAGACACTTCTGCTGAGCCTGCTCGTCGTCGTGACAACGGCACTTGGGGCTTCTCCTCCCCAGGCTCCAAAGCGCACCCCAGCCGTGGTCCCGGTGACGATCCACCCCCAGGAAGCACACATCCCGTTTTATCCTTCCGGTCTCGATCTCCTTGCCACGGCACCCAAGGGCATCTACCTCGTGGTCGATACGGCTCAAAATCGGGTATCCCTTCGAAAGGGCAATCGAATTCTCTACAGTGCCGTGGCTTCAACCGGCAGCGGGGCACGACTGCAAGATCCCCGCAATCCCGGCAACGGATGGGTGTTCGATACTCCGCGTGGGGTGTTTACGATTTCCAGTAAAATTAAAAATCCGGCCTGGAACAAACCCGATTGGGCCTTCATTGAAGAGGGGCAACCCATTCCAACCAAACCCCAAGACCGGATTGAAACGGGCGTGCTGGGAGACTATGCCCTTGGTTTCGGCAATGGCTATTTCATCCATGGCACGCTGTATACGCGAACGCTGGGCACCAACGTCACCCATGGCTGCATCAGACTCGGAGATGAACCGCTTGAATATGTCTTTCACCACGTGCCCCTTGGCACCACCCTGATCATCTATTGAATCCTCACAAGCCGTTTTTCATCCACTGGCCACTCCAAACCATCAGCTCCTACTTGGTGTGGATGCTTCTCCTCATGCTTGTCCTGGGAGAAGCCTGTTCTTCCCAGAGCGGGGCTCAACAAAAAACCTCTTCTCCTCCCGCTGAACAAGAGCTGCAAATGGCAAAAACCAAATCTCTCTATTTCATCGTCGATACCGACAAAAACATCGTATTGCTCAAAGCCCGTGGCATCCCACTGCGGACATTTCCTCTAACCGGCGCCAAGTGGATCGGAGCCCCTCTCACCCACTCAACCGTACTGCACCTCCAGACGAAAGACCCATCGGTCTCTCCCCTGCCCATTTCTCCCCCATCAGATTTATCTCAGGAATCTTCGCCGGAAGATCCCATCACTCCGTTAACCGTCAGCAACATGCCCACTCGCTATGAGCTCACCTTTCAAGAATCCCTGACCATTCTGGTCCAACCCCCTCACCTCCCCTCCTTTTGGGCAAACCTGGGGCATCAAATTGCCGGCTGGGGGCGACAGGTCACAGCCAGAATGGCGTCCTGGGGAGGGTCACACCAATACCTGGTGCTCTCACTTGATCCTGCCGAAGCGCAAGCCTTATATTGGGCCGCCATCCCGCCTATGACGTGCCTGGTAATTCCGGGAAATCCCGCAGACCAATAAAGCCCGTTCTCTCATTCAGTGATCTATGGTTCGTTTTCTACCAGTGGCTGAAGATTCGCCAACGATATCACCCAAAACATGAAAGCTCAGAATCTACCAACTACGCTGGGCATGAAAAAAAAAGAGGGGGAATACTATCCGAAGGATTGAAGATGGCATACAAGACAACGAGGGAGACTGTACCACCAAAAAGCAGCAACCGGAGAACGGAAACTCCAAGGCGGCCGTGAGCACTTCAACCCAAACGGCTGGAGATAAACGGCACCGGGTGGGAAATTTCTTTTCGCCTGGGGCGGCGCGAAAGTCGAAAGGAGAGAGGATGATGTTACTGAAATGCTTGAAATTCAGCCATGTTCTAGGCGAATGAACCGTCTTGCGCTGGAAATGGGCGACGACTACTCTTTCAACATGACATACAATTGACCATCCTGGATTTTCATATCCTCGACACCCTTCGAAAATTGATCCCAAAATCCACCTGAGCCACCATATTCTTCCACCAGGTTGGTATTCTTAATATCTCCCCACCAGGCACTGGGAAGCGGAATGCCACCGAGACTAATACCCCGCATCGCCACCACAGGCTTCCCATTCGTATAACTGAGCTCCAGTCCAAAATTAAGTTTCAACATCTTTCCACCCACAATGGGCATCTCGTGATTAATCGGGACCACCAGTTGGACACTGACGAGGTCGTCCGCCATATCAACAGCCACATGTCTGGCCATATACGAATCGGTGGCAATCAAGGCATTCACTTCCCGCTCGGTTAATTGAATCTCCCGATTCCCATCGGCTTCAGAATAGGGCACTGGTTCAAGGGCCGCGTCTAGTGTGGACGGGGAAGGTTGGGACACAGATGAAGAAGCGGCATCGGCCGACTGAAGTAAGTAAGTCATTTTGGCATTCAAAACCTGCTGCTCCGATTCAGCCAGTCGGGTCGGTTGAAACATTGTGGCATACACGTACTGGTTCATCCACCATATGACACCCAACCCCGTGGCCAACACCGCAAGCCCGACAAAAAGAATAACCTGTTTCCCACTAAACTTTCGCCGTGAAACCACGACTTGGGATGTCTCAGTATTCATCGCCTCTCCCTTTCCCAGGTGACCATCATGCAGAAAACACGCATGCCCATTTTAGGATTATCAACGCTAGCCTCTTTTGGCTTGTTTGCAGTAAGCTTTCACCCTCCTGCCTATTCTACCGCAAAATTTTACTAGCGATACCGTTTCATTGAGCCCCAGGAGAACACAGACGATGCGATTAGGATTATTTGGGGAAAATAGGGGAATGAGGGGACGACCCCGTGCACGCATGAGTTGGAAAATGCGGCTCATCCCGCTCGTCTTATTCGCGATATACGGACTGTATTTTTACGTCTCGAACCAGGAAACCGTACCGTTGACCGGTCGTTCCCAATTGGTGGACATAACTCATGAGCAGGAAATGGCCTTGGGTCTCCAGTCCTACCAGGAAATCCTCAGCCAATCCCGGGTCATTCCGGAAGGACAGGTCGTAGATCTGGTCCGAACCATCGGCCGCCGTCTGGCAAATGCGGCAGCCGATGTGGATCCCGGATTCGAATGGGAATTTAATGTGATTGACTCTCAACAAGCCAATGCCTTTGCCTTACCAGGTGGGAAAACCGCCGTATATACCGGGCTCATTCCGGTTGCGGAAAATCAACACGGATTAGCCGTCGTCATGGGCCATGAAATCGCCCATGCCATCGCGCGTCATGGCGCCGAGCGGATGGCGCATCAAAAATTAGTCCAGATCGGCACCATCGCCGCCACGGTGGCCGTCGGGGATATGGATTACGATACCCAGAGAATGGTCATGGGTGCATTAGGAGTCGGCGCACAATATGGCGTGCTCCTCCCCTTTTCCCGCGACCACGAGTCGGAAGCCGATTACATGGGCCTGCTGTTTGTGGCCCGTGCCTGTTTCGATCCCACGGAAGCGCCAAGACTCTGGGAGCGCATGGGAGAAATGAGTCAAGGGAGACAGCCGGCCGAATTCATGTCCACCCACCCCAGCCACGGGACCCGCATCAAACAATTTCAAGAATGGATGCCCGAAGCCCTCGCCCTTCGTGACCAACATTGCAGTAGCAAGGCTCTTCCTTCCTCATAGAAATCCTCAATCAAGATATTCTTACACCCTACCACCCTCCACTTTCTTGAACCCGACGCCTGCCGTCCGGCCCAAGGATCTTGAAGAATCGCCTCAAGAGAATTCAAACCCGTATAGGCTGTTAAAATTTTGAGTGCAAGACATGAGGTGAGAAATCGAAATTTTCTCATTCCAGCAATTGTGAGGCCATCGGCACAACAGGCTTTCAGTATTCTTCTGCACAGCACAGGAAAAAGGAGCAAAACTTGACATTATTAGGAGTGATATCTAATTTCCTTGCGCATGCATCCGTAAACCCTTCTAATCCAATTATTTACTCCAATTGCTTATAATTGCCCAATTTCACTTAGAGAGGATTCGTCATTCTCGTCAGGGAAGGCATAACCCTGATCAAAATCAGCAAGCTGGCGCTTCTTCACAGATAGAGCGGCTTGGCTTTTCTAACAGAAAAGAAAATCCTAGCCACTCATGCCATTGTTCGGGACAACGATGGTGACCATACAAACTCAGTATTACACTCCCAAGCTTAGTAATTTAGGAATGGGTATCCCAAGAACAAAAGTCAATTTCACCTGAACTAGGCGAGTAATAAATAAAATTACAATCGTGAGAATGGGCAACCGAGACGAAACGGATGCAATGGGCCGGGAGACGCTATTATGGGGATATCATTAAGCGAAGCAACCACGTTGTTACTTACGGGGAAGACGCTGACATGGGAAAAATACAAAGTCCACAAGGCCGGATCGATCACCCTTGACAAGCCGGAGCAGCGCCGCTTGCTCGAATTCTTACTTAGCTGCAATTCCGCAGATGTCGCACAGGAAAGCGAAAATCTCTTTGCAGGCATTGTAAATACTTGGGAAAACGAAGGACACGATCCTGCGACTCGTAAGGTCCATACAAGCGCCCCAACCAACTCGCAATCATGGCGACTTGACCGGATTGAGGCCTTCGGCTTCGGTGGCCTTACTGTTTGCGGTGGAAAAAAGTTTGATCTTTTCGTTGGCGGTAGCAATTGGTGCCTTGAAGGCCAAAACGGTTCGGGTAAGACCTCCCTTGTAAGTGCGATTCTTTGGGCGCTGACCGGAAAGCGAATTCGAGAACATGAAGGGCCGGTGGACGAACGGGGCGAACGCGAGCCTGTTGAAAACGACGAGGGCAAATCGATCGGAAAGTGGCCGCCATTGGCTGCTTATCCGCCAACCGTAGGCGAGCTAGGCCATTCAGCCGAAGTTTGGGTGCGCCTAACCTTCAAGGCTAAAGACGGCGAGATCGCGACCGCCTACCGTCGGATGGTGAGCCCGCCGAATGGCTATGCGCAGATGGAAGAACAAATCGATGACCGGCTGCAGACGGCGTCTCGCCCTGCAGAAATTGGCGTATTAATGCCTGCACGGCTCGCAAAGATCGGCTTTGGCAAAAGCAGCCAGTCGCTTTTCGAAGCGATCAAGCAGCTTACTGGGCTAGACCAGTTATCGGACATTGCCGAGGGCTGTTCTGTCCTTGGCGCGGGCAACAGAAAATTTATGAAATACGCCAAAGAACAAGGGATCGAGAATCACGCACAACGATTCCGCGACAGTATCACCACCGCGAAGCAACTGGCGGAAGAATTCCAGTTCGAGTTGCCCGACCCTATCGCCCTCGGCATCAAAAATATGGACACCACGCTCAAGGCGGCGGCAAAGAATGCCTCGGAGAGTGCAGGCAAGATTCTTACGACTCTGAAGAGTGAGATTTCGACTACCATCGACACCGCCACCACCGAGGGACGCGCCAGCGTTAAGAATGCGGTCACGACCGTGCGCGGGCTTGTCACTCAAGACGCCAGGTCCATTCCACTCTTCCAGACATGGAAAACGCTAACCGATGCAGCGTCGGATGAATCATTCGCCAAATTGCCTGTGGTCTTGGAAACCGCTAAGGCCGACTTGGCTAAAGGATTGGAATGGCACGAGCGGCAGATGAGGGACGGGAAGCTCCGCCTGAAAGCACTTGCCGCGCAGAGCTTCGTTCTCGAGAAGGATAAGGATTCCGATTGCCCACTTTGCACATCACCGCTCGATAACGAGCAGAAGCGGAGCTTGGCGGCGGAACTGCAAGACCTGAAGATTAACGCCGTAGCGGCGGAACGGAAGGTTGCCGATGTTTGCCGTAGCATTCAAGAGACGGTGACCGCTACAGTCCCGGTAGCCATCCGAAACAGTCGCACCACTATCGATGCCCTGAATCCGGTGGAGGGTTACTCCGCCGCGATGACCGAGATGTTTGTCACGGAAAAGCGGTTTTCCAATGTTTTGACGGGACTGGCCGCTTCGGCAAAGACCATGATCGAGACACATGCTAAAGAGTTACCCCACTTTTCCTACGTAGCATATACGCCGACCGATGGCGAGCTCGACGTAGTCACAAAATTGCGCCGCGAGATTCACGCGCTCGAACGCCTGATCATGCTCGTCGATTGGTGGAAGACCAATCACCCATTATTTGCCGACGCGTGGTGCAACCTGATCGGAAAGAAGCTGGAAGATGGCACCTTTCCCTTGGAAAGCGTCGAAGGAAAGTTGGTGGTGCTAGAACAAGCTTTAGAACATGCCCGCCCACTGGACGATTTCTCCAAACACTTGTCGAGCGCCGCAACCGCCTCAACAACCTGGGCGAAGATCGACACCGTTCAGAATACCCGTGAGAAAATTGCCAAGTCACTTGCGCCGCTAAAGGACTTGAAGCTCTTGGTGGCAGCCGAAACTGCCAGTTCCATCGCCCGCTTGTCGAGCACCATCAATACAATCTGTGAACGTATTCGCCTTAAGGAACGGTTGGTTTACGAAGAAGCTACTATCGGCCGAAAAGAAGTCACCGTTACTGGGAGTTTTAGTCCCGGCATGAGAATCGACGCGGCACTCGTTGCTAATACATCGTGGTTGCGCGCAATCCTTTGGTCTTTCGTCTTTGCCTTGCGAGAGGAAACGATTCAAGCTTTAGGGTTTAATCCATTTCCATTGGTCGTACTGGATGATCCGCAGGTGATGTTCGATCCCCGCAACAAACGAAAATGGGCAGAAGAACTGGCCCGTTGCGCCAACATGCCGATCACCGAGATGATGGGCTCGCAGCTCATTGTAACAACACACGAGCGCAACTTCTATCAAATGTTGATCGAACACGAAAAACTTTTTGCGCAGGAAGGCCTCATCGGCGGCGTGAATAAAATATCCGGCGTCGCTACCGTCGCCAATGGTGGCGAACTTCAGCGGAGTTATGACGAAGCCAAGGCTACCAACGACGACGCCAAGGCGCGTGAATATATCCGCAAGGTTCGTATCTACTGCGAAGACCTAATCAAGTTCATGCTACGCAGTGTGAGCAATGAGATTACTGACTTGACGCTCAACAAGCTAAAAGAGGAATTGAAAAAGTTACGCAGGGACCATGTTGCACCGTATGACCGCAAGGCGTTTGAAGAACTTATCAATGCTCTAAACGAGAGCATTAAGGCCATCCAATATCTCAACGAAACTCATCATAAGGAGGACGGGACCTACAGTATCGCCGAGGCCGAGGTTGTGAAGCAGTATTGGGAAAAGACCCTGCTCGATAAAATTCATACAGCCTTCGGCGTGTTCGACACGTTCGAGCTATTTACAGGTGAACCTCGGACTTTCCCATGGGCGAAGAACGTCATCGAGTTCCCCGATGGGCATAAGAGCAAGGTCAAATCCGCAGAAATGCAGCAGACCGGTGTGGCCGCCGCCGCGAAGACAAATGGGCGAGCGGGGGACGGTGTGCTGACTGTCGAGGAATGGGAAGCCGGTGAGAAAGTCGTACTTCCGAATCATGAATTGTTCCAGCTTGCCGCAGGAACGCTCGATCCCGTTGCCGGTATCGGTGACCTCATCATCGTGAGTAATTACGCGAAGACCAATCCGCTCGACCTCGTCGTAGTCGCCTCAGGAAGCACACTGCTCGCCCGGCGGCTTAACAGGCCTGATAACCATTCCGAGATCGTCGTCTTGACTGGCCAGGCGGTTGATCCATCGACGTTGCCACAGCCGGTCATTGTTCAGCCTGATAACCAATTTCGAAAAATTGTGGGGACGCTCTTCGTTGCGCATCTGTTACCTGTGCCACCAAGCGACCCTGATAGGGAGTTTATCGCGTTACCCAATACAGGAATTATCGAACAAACGCTAAAAGGCGCACGGCTTTTTAAGGTGCAGGGTCGTAGCGCAGAACCTATCGCCTTGGAGGGACAATACCTCATCACGCGCGGAAAGGTGATCAAGACGGACGCCATAGCTTCACTTGATGGACGGTTGGTGGTCGGCATCGACGAGGATGGTGCGCGTTATTTCAAACGCCTCCGGTGCCATAAAAAGCTTGTTGTGCTGGAAAGCCTCAATCCTGACGGATCGACGGCAGCCGAAGTTCTCAGCCTCGACGGCTCTCACGCATTGCCAAAGATTACGGAAGCGTTAGAAGTCGTCGGCGTGCTATTCGAGTTGCCGAATGCCAAGGATGCAACCGTCTTGTCCTGATCGCGGTGCCATGTCACCATAATAATGAATAACCGATTATGGTGGTCAAATTGAAGGAGTTGATCAGGGGATAATATTTGGTCACCAGCACTAACGGTATAATTGTTTCCATCGCCCCGTTTCATGTATTCGATCTCTCTCATCATTTTCGCGAACTATCCCAACGCCCATTGCAACCTGCTGACTGAATTCAATCTCCGCACATGAAGAAAGATCTCTCAGGGCAACTGGTGTTTTCGCCGAGCGATCTCATCTGCTATCTGGCATCACCGTTCGCGTCCTGGATGGACCGATACGCCTTGGAGAAACCCGGAGCCGTTGCGCCTGATGAGGAAACCGAGGATGGACGACTGATCGCGCAAACCGGCGCACAGCATGAACGCGCGGTGCTTGATGAATTCAAAACATCTGGCGCCAACCTGGCCGAAATTCCAAGGACCGATCCTACCGTTGCCCGGACAACGACCCTCTCCGCAATCAATGGAAAATTCCCCATTATCTATCAGGCCTTTTTGGAACATGAACCGTTCGCGGGGTTTGCCGACTTTCTTTTGCTCGATGAAACCGGATGGTATCAGGTGTGGGATACGAAACTGGCCCGCTCACCCAAGCCTTATTATGCGATTCAACTTTGTTGCTATTCGGAGTTACTCGCCGCTGCCACTGAAGCCCCGATGCCGGAAAAGTTCGGACTCATCCTCGGCACCAAGGAACGGGTTGAATTCCGGATCGAAGATTTCATCCATTACTACCGCCGAATAAAAATAAATTTCCTGACCATGCAGAAAGGCTTCACAGGGAACATCACGGATCGCCCGGAGCCTCTACCGCGAGCCGATCACGGCCGATGGACTTCCCATGCGGAAAAATTCTTCCAGGACACGGACCATCTCGTGCAGGTGGCGGGAATCAGCATGGGCCAGATAAAAAAGCTGAAGAAAGGTGGGATCGCCACGGTAGCCGATCTCTCTGCAGCCTCAGGCGCTTCCATTCGTAAATTGGCCACCGACTCACTTGCCAAACTTGTCGCCCAGGCACGGCTTCAATGCCAAACGCGGGCGGACCGGGCTGAAAATCCCGATGCCCCCCCGCGCTACGAAATATTGCCTCCAATCGGTGCGAATGGCGAACCGGTGGGCCTGGCCGCTCTTCCGCCGGATCATCCGGCGGATGTCTTCTTCGACATGGAGGGGTACCCGCTGGTTGCCGGCGGACTGGAATATCTGTTTGGAGTCTGCACGCGAACCGGGCAGCCGGATTCATTTGAGTTCATGGACTGGTGGGCACACAACCGGGAGGAAGAACAGCTGGCCTTTGAGGGCTTCGTGGACTGGGTCTTCAATCGATGGCAGCGTAACCCCGGCATGCACATTTACCATTATGCCCCGTATGAGGTCAGCGCGGTGCGCCGATTGAGCACCCGTCACGATACCCGTCAGGACGAGGTGGATGTGATGCTCCGGAACGAGGTGTTCGTTGATCTGTTTCAGATTGTCCGTAACGGCCTACGCCTCGGCGAGAATAGCTACTCACTCAAGACAGTCGAGCGCCTTTACCGACCGCAACGCGCCACCGAGGTGGCCACAGCGGCTGACTCGATCGTGCAATACGCCAGGTGGATCGAAAGCCAACAGCCGGGTGATTGGAATCACAGCCCCATCCTGAAAGATATCCGCGACTACAACCAGGACGATTGCACATCCACGGCAGAGTTGCTGCAATGGTTACGGAAAGTGGTCGTCGAACATCAGATCACTGCGGTCAGCCTGGATTCCGAAACGGCTCCGTTGGCGCCAAAAGAATTGCCACCGGAGGTCGTGACGCGATTGGAGACCGCTGCACAGCTTCGTAGGCAAGGAGATGCCATCTCCGCAATTCTTGCCAATGTGATCGACTTCCATCGCCGGGAAGAAAAGCCCATGTGGTGGCGCATGTTTGACCGCGCCACGGCGACACCAGAAGAACTCCGGGATGACCCGTCCTGCCTCGAGGGGATCTGCGCCGTGGGACCTCCCATGCCCGAAAAACTTTCACTTGTACAAGAATATCGATTCGATCCCTCTCAGGAATGCAAACTAGCTGCCGGGGATAACTCCAAAGTGATGTTCACCCATAATCTGAGGGCAAAATTCACCCTCTTGGAGCTGGATATATCCACGGGCAGTCTAAGCCTCAAGATCGGCAAGAAATCTCTGAGCGAGAAATTTTTAGGCGCGTTCCCCTCGCAGGGTTCACTGCTTCCGGACGAGCATGTCCCGGCAACGGCCATTCAGCTTGCATTGACGGAAGTGATTTCCAGACACGTGGCAGGGAGCCTTGATGCCCCGGTGTCCGCCCTCCTGAACCGGATGCCACCCGTCACCCCCCTGCAACAAGCGGGTGAAACGCCAACCGATGCGGCCATCAGGATTGCCGGTTCGATGGGCGGTGAATGCCTGGTCATCCAGGGGCCTCCCGGAACCGGCAAGACATTCACCGCCTCACAGGTCATCACGTCACTTCTCGCTTCCGGCAAAAAAGTCGGTGTCGCATCCAACAGCCACAAGGCCGTGATGAATCTTCTCACTGCCTGCGGCGACGCCGCTCAAGAGAGTGGTTCTCAGCTCCAGGGAATAAAAGTCGGAGGGGACGCCGAAGATCCATTGTTTACCTGCAACCCCGGCTTGCAATATCTCAAAGACGCCACCTCCGCGCACCAGGCTTATACCGGCGGAGTTGTCGGCGGAACGGCTTGGCTCTTTACCAGGCCTGAGTGGGAAGGCGCACTCGATTTTTTGTTTATCGATGAAGCCGGACAGGTTGCCCTGGCCAACGCCATCGCGATGGCTCGATGCGCGAAGAACCTTGTGCTCCTGGGTGATCAGATGCAACTTGAACAGCCTGTGCAAGGCTCCCACCCCGGCGATGCAGGTCTTTCCGCCCTTCAATATGCGCTCAAAGACCTGGAAGCCAGCCAGCCCGATTCCCCTATCATGCATGCCGTGATACCTCCGGACTACGGGCTTTTCCTCGGCGAATCCCGCCGGATGCATCCGGCCGTTTGCCGCTTCATCTCAGAGAGCATGTACGAGGGCCGCCTTAGATCACATCCCGACTGCGCCCGGCAGAAGATCGTGGTCCCGCCCGGCGCAAACGGCCTCATCGCCTGCGAAAGCGGGATCATGTTCAGCGGCGTGGAGCACGATGGCAATATCCAACAGAGCGATGAAGAAGTGGAACGGGTCACGGCGATTTATCACGCACTCCAAGGACGTCTCTACACCGACAAGGACGGCATCACCAGACCACTGGACCTGAAGCACTTCCTTTTCATCACCCCCTACAACGCGCAAGTCCGCGCGCTTCAGGTCGCCCTCCCAGACGGGGCACGCGTCGGAAGCGTTGATAAATTTCAAGGACAGGAAGCCCCTGTCTGCATCCTCTCACTCTGCTCCAGTTACGGGGAATACGGTTCACGCGGACTGGCCTTTATCCTTGACCGCAACCGTGTGAATGTGGCCATCTCCCGGGCGCAATGCCTGGCCATCGTGGTTGCTGATCCCCGGATCGCCGGCACTCCTCCCGGCTCCCTGGACGACATGAAACTCATCAACCTGTTTTGCAAATTAACCGATACCTCCATATACACATGAAACGGCATCGCCTCTTCTATCCTTGGAGTAAGTAATGAACCGGATCCTTATTGAGTTCCCTGCTTTCTTATAGTTGCATCACGATAGAACCGTTGGGAAACCTTCAAGCTCTTCATTCATACCTGTAAGAGTATCCAGAGTGACAGGGCAGGCATACAATGAAATCGCGTCTGAGAGCGTAATGGCTGGAGAGATACTCCCCTTATAAAGGGCAATTGATTATCATTAACCTAAAAACGGGAGTTACAGGGCCGCGAGCCCGTTCATGCTTCGAGAGCCTCAGCACGGACGGAGTATCGAAGTGGTCAACCGTTGGGTGAGAGTCCGTTCGCCCTGAGCGCCCCGCCTTCCGCGGCATTAGAAGGGTTTCGAGATGGCCAACTGCCGTTTTTAGGATTAATCGCGGATGCCAAGTTTTAACGTTTAATTCACTATTATTTACGAGGAAGACGTGCCTAACACCTTAGCCCACATCGGAGTGCAAGGCTTTCTGAATCAGGCCGTTAAACCGGGGATCGACCCTAAACTGGTGTGCCTGGGGTGTTTGCTTCCGGACATCCCATGGATTTTTCAAAGAGTCCTACTGGGAATCTTGCCGGGAAGCGATCCTTATACCATTCGACTCTACTGTATTGCCCAAGCATCCTTATTCGTCACGTTGGTGCTATGCGGGGCCTTAGCCTTCCTTTCAAAAACGCCAAAAGCCGTGTTCATGATTCTCGGCGTCAACGTCCTCCTTCATCTCGTGCTTGATGGCCTTCAAACAAAATGGGCCAATGGGGTCCATTTTTTTGCCCCACTGTCATGGGACTTATGGAATGTGGGGTTATTCTGGCCGGAAAGTCTTACAACCTATATCATGACCGGGGGAGGCCTACTTTATATAGGATGGCAATGGCGAAAGGGAATATCACAGCCGCTGCCAATCTCGACCTGGTCTCCTTTCAAAGTGGGGATATCGGCGTCGTTACTCCTACTGTACTTTGCGCTGCCTTTGGTTCTCATTGAAGGACCTCGAAACGCCAATAACCATTTCATCCGAACACTTGAAGAATTGGAGGCTCGTCCAGGACGTCCTCTGGAATCGGATCGATCTTCCTATGTGAAAACCCCGGAAGGCGATATGCTTGGTCTCTTCAATGGTGAAGAAATCAAGAGCGCTCAGGAAATTCTGGATCACTCCGCTTCTGTTTCGATTCGTGGACGTTTTGTCACGCCCACTCAACTAGATGTTCTTGAATTTCACGAACATTCCAGTTGGTTCCGTGATACGGGCAGTTACCTGGGTATCCTTCTACTTGTTGGCATGTGGTTGGGAGCTTTCCTGAAACAAGGCCTGTTCCACTCTTCAAGCAAGGCGGGTCATCATTCGAGTTAACAACAGGAAAAATCGACCAACCAGACTGATCCTGAAAGGCCACTACTTCTCATTCAGAATATCAGGAGAGGGCACATCTATGGTGAGTTTGACAGGAAAGAGTGTATGGGTGTCAGAGCGGTGTCGGACTTCCTTTAAAAGCGTTTCGATGCGAGGGTTGGCCATCTCGTCAAAAGATATCACCCCATTCGTTTC
This sequence comes from Nitrospira sp. T9, assembly GCF_052156535.1. Taxonomy (NCBI): domain Bacteria; kingdom Pseudomonadati; phylum Nitrospirota; class Nitrospiria; order Nitrospirales; family Nitrospiraceae; genus Nitrospira; species Nitrospira sp. T9. The sequence goes on along the minus strand of NZ_JBQKUP010000024.1, from coordinate 50,499 downwards.
CACCATAATAGGTTTGGAAAAATCGACCAGGTTCTGATTCAGAAACAGGGTATAGCGGCGAATACGATTGGTGCTCACCACGATCTTGTTGGGAGCTGTGACTCGCGCGTGTAATTTGGCGTACACCCCTCCCGTAATAAATTCATCGCGGCTGTCAATCAGGTTTTCGGTAAAGGCGGCAATCTGATCCGTCATATCGATCCGCACCCACGAGAATGGCGTGAGATGGGTCGCATCCCGAACCAACGAAATAGTCCGTGGTAATGGCTCTCGTTGTTGAGCATCAAACCAGTTCATCAGTTCCGGCAGGGCCTGCCTGGGAAAGAAATGCCCTCCCGCATGGGGATGTGTCCAGGTATGTTCCTGGTACTGATAGGGAATGCCGCGGCGCTCCATCTCTTTAACAAGATCGCGACTCAACTGCACAGGCATAACCTGATCCGCCGCGCCATGAATGACATAGACGGGCGTATGAACTAAATTTTCAACGAAGGGAAACAGCACATCATCAATACCACTGGCCATCGGCGCAATACCCGCAAAGCGATCCGCATGATGCATCCCGATAATCCAGGTTCCAATACCGCCATTGGACATGCCGGAGAGAAAGACCCGATCCGGATCGATATGGTAATCCTTCTGAACCTCCTGTAAGACCGTTAACGCCAGATCCTCGCCGTATCTGGTCCACCATGACCCCATGGTCACCGAAGGACAGGCCAGAATATATTTATCACCCAGACGTGGAATCCAGCGATCCAGATAGGCTTCACCCGTAAACCCTGCCCCATGCAAACACAGAATGAATGCCATTGGCTGTTCAGGTGAATAGGAAGGCGGAACATACAAAGCATATTCAGCATCCACTCCCCTCACCCGAATAGAGCGACGGGGTTGGGACCCAACCGGTTGAGCCTCATACGGGGTCGGCTGCTGAAGAATTTTTGAAATGGAGTCAACATTGGCCTCCGGCATATGTTGAATGTCAGCTAACAGCTCGTTGGCTTTTTCCGGAGAGTCTTCCAACACATAGGCTTTCACCAATGTGGACAGACTCCTGCCCGAAGACTCGAAGGCCTCGCTCTTTTCCATTTCCGGCGGGGAATGGGCCAAAATGGGAAGAGCCACCAGGGCCACCATTAAGCCTGAAAGCAGGACAATAAGATTTTTCATACCGTGTTACTCTAACAATTTTGACAATGAAGCCTTTCAAATCACTGAGGCTTCAGTACTTAATCTTCTCATATTTTACCGGACATTCCTATGGGCTCAGTGCCACTGTCGGACGATAAAAATTCCTGAAAGGTTCAAAAGAGAATGAAACAAAGACTATGCGGATTTTCGTAGAAGATAGAGGGAGTGGAGTAATCGCTGAACTCGAAGTAGACTTTTTGGGGATCATACGGAAATTATGGTTCCAGCCCTTCGACGTTGCTCGCAGGACAAACCCTTCGGCCCAGCGCAGAGCAGGCGCTAGAAGATTTCGCACTTCCCCTTGTCCTCTTGAAAGCAACGAAGGATCTAAGCCCAGTCCAACCAGGCCATGCCTGCCCTGAGCGGAGTCGAAGGGGCTTAGCATGACAATGCTGTTGCTGATGTCTCCCACCTGCGGGGATGACGCGCCCGGGACGCGACAAATCTAATTCCTGGCGGCAAACTTTCGATAGGCCTCTTGGATGGCCTCTTTGCCATGTGCGCGTTCCAATCTCCGCACGATAAAATGGCCACGTGCCATATTTTGAAAATGATCCATAAACAGCAAATTGATGGTGGCTCCCCCTGCGGCCCCCAACAACGGGATCGCCTGGGCAGCCGCTTTCTCTGATACTTGGATACTGTACCGTGAGGCAATTTCAGACAGAAATCTGACCAATGGCGGGGTGCCTGACCTCGTCAACCCACGTTCGAGTAGATACTTGCCCGCTTCGGTCATCGCACCCGCCAACGCGGCCCTCACCGCAAAATATCCCGTTTCCGCCCCGTCATCCGCTTGACTGGTGCCCCCCATGGCGAACACCTCCAAGCAGGCCAGCTTGCTCCCAGCCTCCATTATGGGTTCTCCCTCACTTCTCGCGATATCGGCAATAGACCGCAACATGAGTGTCGTAGAGATCGGCAATTCTACACTCAATGCCATGAGCCCCATGGCTCCCCCGATTGCCCCACTGACGGTCGTCAAAACCCGGTGGGCCCCATTGGCGGGTTCACCCCGATACCGTTCATCTATACTGGAGACAGCCAGATCCAACGCTTTGTTCAGGGCTTTGTGCGTAGTCGTCAGGAGTTTGTTGGAAAATCCCTCGGGCAGCATGGTGATGGCCCTTTCAACCGGCCCTCCGATGAGATTCGTAACTTTGGCGGCAAAGCTGGGGTTCTCTAAGAGATCTACCGCTAATGCTAAATCCTGCCCGTCGATGTGATTGAGAGTGGTCATAAGCGCGATCTCCCCGGTTTTTCTGTTCGACACACGATTGGAGTTTCATCTATGGTAATGGATAGCAGACACCATCAACGTGCTTATTGTCTATGACTTAGTAGACCCTCACTTTCGTGGTTCAATCGTTCCCGTGACGAGCCAATCATTCCCGAGCTTTTTGAGTTGGCAATCAGCAAGTAGCCAGGCCCGATTCAGCGTTTTCGGGGACTGTCCCCCGATGAGGCCAATGGCATCCTGCCCTCCGAGCAGCTTTGGAGTCATATACAATCTTACCTGATTCACCAGTCCCTGTTGAAACGCCGCAGCATTCACCGTACCCCCTCCCTCGATGAGCACCGAGGCGAGACCCTCTTTCCCTAATCGGGATAGACAGGCCTTCAAGGAAACTCGTCCGGCTTGCCCGGGCAACACCCACACCTGAATGCCACGTTTTCTCAAGTGTGCGATTCTTTGGGGTGGAGCCTGTGTGGTCGTGCATAAAATGGTGGGCTGCTCACCCACCCATTGCAAAACCTTGGCATTGGAGGGAATGCGCAATCGGCTATCGAGAACGACTCTGACCGGTTGCCGTCCCACACGTCTGTTTGTCATCGTTGTTCCTCTAGCCGACAATTCAGGATCATCGGCAATGACCGTTCCGACGCCAACCAGAATGGCATCCATCTGGTTACGCAAACGATGGACATCCTGACGTGCACGTTCCCCTGTGATCCACCGTGACTCACCGGTGGCCGTCGCAATTTTTCCATCCAAGGTCATTGCCCCTTTAAGAGTCACCAACGGGCGTCCGGTCGTGATCCAATAGGCATAAACCGTATTCAATTGCCAGGCAGCCTGTTCTAATACCCCAACCGATACCGGAACATTGGCTTGCTTGAGTTGTTGAAGCCCGCGCCCATTGACTTGTGGATTGGGATCGACCATCGCCACGCATATTCTGGCTAACCCGGACTGAATGAGGAGTGGGACACAGGGAGGCGTGCGTTTGTTGTTATGACAACAGGGTTCTAACGTCACATAGAGGACGGCCCCTCGCGCTCGAGGGCCCGCTTGATGGAGCGCTAAAATTTCTGCATGAGGTTCGCCGGATTGTCGGTGATAGGCTTCTCCTACGATCTGCCCATCCTTGACGATCACGGCCCCTACCATGGGATTGGGACTCGTACGCCCTTTCCCCTTGGCGGCGAGGGAAAGGGCTCGCTTCATGTAGGTGTCATCTGATGGGACGGACGTCACCGCCTTTTAGCAGCCGCAGTCGGTTTTTTACGTGTAGGAGAGGGAGAAGCCTTTTTCTTGGATGCGCTCTTCTTGCCTGTTGTCTTTGTCACGACATTTTTCTTCACGGTGCTCTTCGCCGCCGGTTTCTTGGCGGCTACTTTCTTTGTGGCCGGTTTCTTCCCGGCCACGACTTTCCTGGTCGTAACTTTTTTTCCAGTCGTTTTCTTTGATGGTGCCTTTTTAGGCGTGTTGGCGGAACCGGATTTGGACGACACCGCCCGGGATTTGTTGATTATGCGGAACGTTGATCGAGACTCACGTTGACTCTCCTCACGTTCGAGCACCGCTACTGCCGCTTGAGCCGCAGCGAGGCGTGCAATCGCCACACGATAGGGCGAACAGCTCACATAATTCAGGCCTAACTCATGACAAAAGGCCACGGAACTTGGTTCACCACCATGCTCTCCGCAGATTCCAAGTTTAATTAACGGGCGCGTCTTCCGCCCTTCCTGAATCGCCCATTTCATGAGGGCTCCAACCCCTTCTTGATCCAACACGGCAAAGGGATCTGCGTCCAAAATATTTTCGGCCTTTTTGTCGATCGTGGCCTTGCACATCCGGCACACCATTTTCTTCCAATCCACGTTGGTCCGTTGACAGACGGGGCACCGGTCCTGGCGATCCATGTAAAACCCGATATACGGTCCTGCGTCATCACGAGAAAACCCGAACGTCGTTTGCGTCAGATCATTGGTCCCAAAGGAAAAGAATTCAGCATGTTCGGCGATTCGCCCTGCCGTTACAGCCGCACGAGGCAGTTCGATCATGGTGCCAATCAAGTAACTCAACTTCATGCCATATTCCGCCATGGTCTTTTCCGCCACGTCTTGAATCAGCTCCTTTTGGGCTTTCATCTCCGACGGCATCCCTACCAACGGAATCATAATCTCCGGCACAATTTTTTTGCCTTCGCGCGCCACTTCACAGGCCGCTTCAAAAATCGCCTGAACCTGCATGCGGGTAATTTCCGGCATGGTAATCCCAAGCCGACATCCACGAAGACCCAGCATGGGATTATATTCATGTAACTCTTCGACTCGATCCAGAATGCGCTGTTTTTCTTGAATGACCTGCGGATCTCCATTGGTCACTTCCAATTTCGCGATTTCAACCAGGAGATGTTCGCGTTTGGGTAAGAACTCATGGAGAGGAGGGTCGAGTAAGCGGATCGTGACGGGAAATCCCTTCATTTCCCGATAGAGTCCGATAAAATCCTGCCGTTGAAGGGGAAGGAGTTGCTCTAAATACAGCTCCCGTTCTTCCCTTGAAGATGCCAGGATCATCTGCTGCATGATGGGTACCCGGTCTTCGGCAAAGAACATATGTTCCGTCCGGCAGAGGCCGATGCCCTCGGCACCGAATCCTCGCGCGATGTGCGCCTGCTCGGGAATGTCCGCATTGGACCGGATCTTGAGCACTCTAAACGCATCGGCCCATTTTAAAATCGTGGAAAAATACTGATATTTTTCGGAATCTTTCTGATCCATTCTTCCCTGAATGACCTGGATCACTTCGGAATCCACCACCGGAATGTCTCCCGCATAAACCTGTCCGGCAAACCCGTTCAAGGAGAGAAAGTCTCCTTCAGACAGAATCATGGATCCAAATTGAACCTTTCCGTTCGACAGGACTTCCACGGCATCACAGCCGGCAATACAGACTTTTCCCATCTGACGGGCCACCACAGCGGCATGTGAGGTCATCCCGCCCTTGGCTGTCAGAAACCCTTCGGCTGCATGCATCCCCTGAATATCATCAGGACTGGTTTCATGACGAACCAGGATGGTTCGTTCCCCCTTGGCTTTCATGGCCACGGCTTGATCCGGAGTGAGAGCAATACGGCCGGCCGCAGCTCCCGGACCCGCTGGAAGCCCTTTACCGACTGACTGAAATTTCGCCTCATCACTGCTTTCGAAAATGGGGTACAGATATTGGGAAAGTTGTTCCGGGGCAACCCGCTTGACGGCTTCCCTCCGGTCGATGAGCCCCTGACGAACCATATCTACGGCAATCCGAACTGCAGCAATACCCGTCCGTTTTCCAATCCGGGTTTGCAGCATATACAATTTGCCCTCTTGGATCGTAAACTCCAGATCGAGCATGTCCCGATAATGTTTTTCCAGGGTACGCTGGGTCTTGATGAGATCCTTATACGCCTCCGGCAACGTGTCTTGTAACGCGACGACCGGCAGGGGAGTTCGAATACCAGCCACGACATCCTCGCCCTGGGCATTCAACAGACACTCGCCAAAAAAGACCGGGACCCCGTTCGCGGGATTCCGGGTGAAGGCCACCCCTGTCCCACTGGTGTCACCCATGTTGCCGAACACCATCGACTGGACATTGACGGCCGTTCCCCATTCATCGGGAATATCGTAGAGCCGGCGATACGTCACGGCACGATCCCCAAACCAGGAATCAAACACCGCATCCACCGCCATCCGAAGTTGTTCAAATGGATCTTGCGGAAAATCTCGCGCGGTTTCGGTTTTGACCAATTCCTGATACTGCACCACTAACTGCGCCAAGGCGTCTTCAGTCAAATCGGTATCGTGCTTGACCCCTTGTGCGTGTTTCATCGCCTCAAGGGTATGTTCAAAGCGTTCACGGGAAATGCCCATGACCACGCTGCCAAACATGGTGATAAACCGCCGGTAGGCATCAACGGCAAACCGGTGATTGCCGGTTTTTTTGCCTAAACCCTGAACCGTTTGTTGGTTGAGGCCGAGATTCAACACCGTATCCATCATACCGGGCATCGACGCTCGCGCCCCTGACCGTACCGACACCAGCAATGGATTGTCCGGATCCCCGAGTCTGGCCTTCATGGTTTTTTCCACCTGCCGCAGGCCATTCAGCGCTTGATCCCACATCCCGGCGGGAAAGCGCTTTTTGGCATGAAAGTATTCCACACAGGCTTCAGTGGTAATGGTGAACCCGGAAGGAACAGAAATTTTCAGGTTGGTCATTTCAGCCAATCCCGACCCTTTCCCTCCTAAGAGCTCCTTCATGTTGCCGGATCCTTCGGCTTTGCCGCCGCCAAAGAAATAGACATATTTTTTGTGCCGCATTTCTTCGCTCTCCTTTACCCGACCCTTCGGCCCCTTGAAAAAAAAGACGTCGTCAGAGGAGGAGACTGAATGTCTGACATTCTTCTCCCAACCCTTTTCCCCCATGAATAGGGACCCTCACAGGGAACAGTCTTTTTTCTCAAAAATGCCTGAGACAGGCGTGGTGTATGAATATGAATATATGAGCTGGCTGTCAGAAAAAAGGTAGGATACACGAGCATTCAGGTTGAATGATGATTTACAGATTGAAGACGGTCCTGATATTTAGCTATCAGCATCTGCTTGGTCCACATGCCGGAAATTATGACAACTATGGCAAAAATCATGAGCGCAATCAATCGGTAAATCTCGGCTGGATTCCCGGAGACGTACAGATTCCCATCCGGCCCCATAGCCAGGGTTTTTCCTTTCGGCAACAGATGCGTTTCACCCGAGATATCGGAAAAATCAAGCCATTCGGAGCAGACCTTCACTAACCCATCCGCGCCCACAACCTTTAACCAGGTGACCTGGACACAATGCCCATTCATGGGATCATAGAGTTCCGATTTTGAGAAGATTTTTTCCAAATCAACTCCGCTCACCCAAAGACCTGTCAGGATTAAGGCATTGCAGCCGATAATAAGGGCCACCGTGACGACCAGAGTAAAGCGCTTCAGCCGTCTTGAAATCTCGGGGCTCTCTGCACGGTCCGTCCCATCCCCCATCGGATGTTCCTTCCCATGACCGTCTCGCTTTCACAGGGGCGGCCAGGAATCTTCTTCGATTAACGACTGTTACCCACTTGACGATTGCAGACAGGACAAATCGGCTACCGTGAGAAACAGGTCATCCGTCGCCTTTAACAGGGAAAGGCGATTGGCCCGTGTCTGGGGGTCTGAATCATTGACCATGACGGCTCCGAAGAACTCATCAATTGGCCCCTTGAGTTCCAACAACGCCTGAAGAGCCTTTCCGTAATTCCGGTCATTCACGGAACTGCGGACTTGTTGTTGTATCACCCCCAAGGCCTGAAACAGCCGACGCTCCGATTCATGCACAAATTGTTCAGACAGGGCCTGGGCGTTGGTCCATTGTTCTTTTTCGACAATTCGGTGAGCCCGCTTAAATCCGATCATCAGCGGATCAAAATCCGGTTGAGGCACCATGGCTTTTAAGGCCTGCATGCGTGCGACCAGATCACCCATGTCACAGTCCATCGCATGAGGAACCCGGATGACCGCTTCCATGACATCTTCCCGTAATCCCAGGTGTTGCCTGCCATAAAATCGAAGCCGGTCGAAAATAAACGCCACGACTTCTGCCCCGGTCTGAGGAGTGCCACGCACCCGCCCACCTTGTCCATCCAAGATCTCCAACGCCCGATTCACCACAGAGGTGATAGCCAACCGGAGTGGCGTTTCTGCAAATATTCGCACCAACCCATACGCGGCTCGACGTAACCCTAACGGATCTTCCGAGCCGGAGGGGGACATTCCAGCCGCAAAAAATGCCACGATGGAATCACACCGATCGGCCGCCGCGAGTAGAACACCAGGTAGTTCAGTCGGCAACTGATCTTCTGGGAATCGGGGGAAATACTGTTCGCCAAGAGCGCGACAGACCTCTGCAGATTCGCCATCGTGCCTGGCATATTCTTCCCCCATCACTCCTTGCAGGGTCGGAAACTCTCCAACCATTCCGGTCGTCAAATCCGCCTTGGCCAAAAGAGCGGCGCGTCGGCACACCTCGTCCAGATCCTTCCGACCGATCTGCTCAGCCATCCATCCGACCAGGTGACCCACACGATCCACTTTTTGACGCACGGTTCCCAGCTTGTGATGAAAAAGGACGCCTTCTAATGCCGGCACTCGTTCATGCAGTGGGCGTTTCGAATCCTCTTTGAAAAAATGTTGAGCGTCGCTCAGACGGGCTGCCAGGACTCGCTCATTCCCTTTGGTCATGAGTGGGGTATTTCCCCACGGCATATTCGTCACCGCAATAAATTTTGGGAGGAGGGCTCCATCCTTTGTCATCAGCGAGAAAAACCCTTGATGCTCTTTCATCGATGAGATCAGAACCGGCTTGGGAACCGCTAAAAACTCCTTCTGAAACGTTCCGAGAATGGTGTGAGGGTATTCCACGCCAAAGACGGCTGCCTCAATCAGCTCATCCCGATACATGGGGTCAACCTGACCCTTGGCAGATTTGGCCAACAGAGAGACTTCTTGCGTAATGAGACGCCGACGCTCTTCCGGATCAACCAGCACCCCCAGTCGTTTCATGGTCTCGATATAATTGTTGGCGGTGGTGAGTGGAAACGTCTGTCCCCGTTTTTTGCCTTTTGCCCGATAAAATCGATGCCCTCTTGTCATGGCGCTGGATTGAATTCCGGCAAATTCTACGGTGATCGCTTGATTCCCTAATAGGGCGACCACCCAGCGAATCGGACGACCGAATTTTGCCCGCGAGGCATTCCAGCGCATTGATTTCGGAAAGGCTAATTTACTCAAGACCTGCGGAAGTGCCTCCGTAATCACCCGTTTGGCCGACTGACCTCGTTGATGCGTTTCGACCGCCATATAGGTCCCTTTTGGGGTTTCCTTCATACGAAGCTGGTCAACGGGCACCCCTTGAGATTTGGCAAATCCCAATGCCGCCTTGGTGGGCTGTCCCGAAGCATCGAAGGCTGCAGACACCGGTGGGCCCAAGATGTCTTGAGTCAGAGAAGCTTGCTGAGGTTCCACCCCTTTGACCAGCAAAGCTAAGCGCCGTGGTGTGCCAAGGGTCTTCAAAGACTCATACTTCAACCGACTGTCCGCCAAGAGCCGTTGGCCAAGATTTGCCAGGTCTTCCAATGCCTGTGGAAGAACAGCTGACGGCAATTCCTCCGTCCCAATTTCTAACAAAAAAGTTGCAGTCTTGGGCTGAGATTTCGAGACAGACTTGGCCTTGACATTTTTACGGGTAGTTCTTGATGTTGTCATAAGCGTATCTGCCACAGCCCCGCATCCGGGCATTGATTCAAATAATCTTTTGTTTTCTATGAGGACGGGCGGAAGCCGCCGTGTGGCGTAAGAGTGGGAAACCCATCTGCTCCCGCTGACCAAGATAGGCTTGAGCACATTTCCTGGCAAGATTTCGGACCCGGCCGATATAGCCTGTCCGTTGCGCCACACTGATCGCCCCTCTTGCATCCAACAAGTTAAAGAGGTGGGAACATTTCATACAGCAGTCGTAGGCCGGTAACACCAGTCCCCGAGGATGCTCCAGTAACTGTTGGCATTCTTTTTCGTAGCGATCAAAGCTGGTCTGAATCAAATCCACATCCGCCGCCTCAAAGTTATAGACGGAAAACTGAACTTCGGACTCATGATAGAGTTCGCCATATCGAACGTCTTCTGTCCACATCAGGTCATATACGTTATCGACCTGCTGTAAATACATGGCAATGCGTTCCAACCCGTAGGTTAACTCCACCGTGACCGGATCTAATTCCAACCCCCCGATCTCCTGAAAGTAGGTAAATTGCGTGATCTCCATTCCATCTAACCGGACCTCCCATCCCAACCCCCAAGCCCCTAACGTGGGAGACTCCCAGTCATCCTGAAGAAATTGAATATCATGTTGATAGGGATCTAGCCCCAAATGGGCAAGGCTTTGGAGATACAGATCTTGCGAATCCGCAGGAGCCGGTTTTAACACCACCTGATATTGGAAGTAATGCTGAAGGCGATTCGGATTATCTCCATATCGTCCATCGGTTGGTCTTCGACAGGGTTCAATATAGGCCGCACGCCAGGGTTCAGGGCCGATCGCGCGAAGAAATGTAGCCGGATTAAACGTCCCAGCCCCTTTTTCAGTGTCATACGGCTGAGTCAAAATGCAGTGGTGGGATTTCCAAAACTGATGAAGGGAGAGAATAATATCTTGAAAGGTCACAACACTTGACCTTGGCCCCTAGGTTGACCCTGGAACAGCCGAGCAATGAGGTATGCCATGAATAATTCCGTTCGTTCTCTGCACGTAGAGAGAAAGATTTTACCGTAGCAATAAACCCTATACCAGTCAAGATAATCAGATTGGAAACAACCCATACGCATAAGAGATCAGGAAAGAAGATTTTGACGTCCGCACCTTGTTTTTTTCTGGAGTCTCAAGTATATTTCGCGACTTGTTTATCCATTGAGGAGGGGTTCGACCAATGAAACCATTTTCTACAATGTTCCTCTATGCTTCCTTCGGCCTCGCAACCTTGACCATGGGCTGCGCTGAGATGAATGGCGGCGCAACTGGTGCAAGTGGCTCGGCAGCTTCTCCGGCTTCACCATCGTCAAACGCGGAAGCTAAAGCCGTGACGACCGGACCGACTCGAGTCTCCACCGGCACGCAAGGCGACACGCTTGAAGCCTGTCTTTCCCGAATTCCGAGTGATGCGACTGCTGGCCAGAAAATGCTCGCCACAATGAGTTGCGAACGTGACGCCAAGGCCAGAAACTCCATTGACGCTGTCCCAGGCAAATAAGATATCGCTTGCTGGTGACTGACTGACACCAGCAAGCATTCTGCCAGTCGTCTCCATTCGTATTTCTAAATTTCGCCAGACAATCGAAGTCCCTCAGGTCTTAGAGGTGCTTAAGTTTCCGACCTACGCCAATAAAAAATCCAAGGCTTTGCGGTTGCCTGCCGACCTTTTTGTGATTTCCTCGATAAAGCATTCATAATTTTGAAGAACGATCTTTGACGAGGATCGTGCCCTCCATGCCGGTGTGCCCTTTTATCCAACAGCGAAAGGGATAGAGACCGGCAGACGGGGTGAAAGACAACTCAATCGATTGACCAGGCTCAAGGACAACGGCATTGGCTTCTTGAAGCGCCACCTTTGGCTGATGCCATAGGACGCCGGACTCCGGCCCGAACAATTCCCGGCTATGAAACACGTGTCGTTCCCGTCCCTGATTTCTAATCAGAAGACGAAGAGGCTGGTCGGATACCCATTCAATCCGGGTAGGATTAAATCGAAACTCCTCAGCCGTCACCATGATGGTGGATGACCCACCCCATTCACACGAACCCTGGAGAAGGAGACAAGAGAGGCAACCGATGATCCACCCAAATCCAGGGCCGGCCTTTAGACCTATCCACCGCTGGCGGGAGATCCATTTACCGAATTTCATCAACACCTCCCGAATGAAATCCATCCAAGCACTCTATTCCGGAACACGATCCGGACTACGAATCGCCTCCCTTCAAATATCACATGCACACGACCAGGAAGTTCTGACATAATGGCCCATGTCTTCATCTATCGTCCTCAAAGGTATCCAGTTGGCCGCACGATGCGGGGTCACTGAAACGGAAAGACAGCAACCCCAACCTCTGCTGGTCGATCTTATCTTCCGATGTCCCAATCAATCGGCCTTTCAGAGTGATCACATTTCCGATACGGTCGATTACGGAACAATCACGCAACGAATTCTAGACATTGGGGAAGGGCAGGCCTTTTCGCTGATTGAAACATTGGCTGAGACAATCTGCCAAGCCCTGCTTCATGAATTTCCCATTACCCGTCTCAAAATATGGGTCAGAAAAATCCGCCCTCCGTTGAAGAGTATTGAGGGGTCTGTCGGGGTCCAATTGATCCGATCGCGCAAACCAATCGCCTCCCTTGATCACAAGCATCTTTCTCCATTTCTAGTAGACCAGCTCTCCCGACTTCCTCATGGAACGGTGTTGGATGTGGCAACGGGACGTGGTCGTCATGCCATGTATCTGGCTTCCAAAGGGTTTTCAGTTCATGGCATCGATCGCGATGCCGACGCGCTCCATGAGCTTCAGGAGAAAGCCCAAGAAGCGGCCCTACCCTCGATAACGACGGAATGCATAGACTTAGAAGCGAATCCGCAACATCCCCCGGACTTGGGCACAGCCCTGTACGATGTGATTATCGTCTTCTTCTACTTGTACCGGCCGCTCTTTCCTCAACTGGTTAACGCCCTGAAATCCGGTGGCATCATCATGTATGAGACCTTCCTTCTGGACAACCATATTCATCGGCAACACCCGCGCCGAAAGGAGTTCTGCCTGGAAACCAATGAATTGCTCACACTTCTTCAAGGGCTCAGCATTCTCCATTACGACGAAGGGGATCATGAAAGCTCTTCAGCACGGGCGTTTACCGCACGCATTTTGGCACGGAAACCATAAAACTCAACCGATCTCATGAGCCGTATCGACCTGCATACTCACACTCATTTCTCGGACGGCAGTGTTTCGCCCACCGCACTTGTGGAACTTGCTCATCAACAAGGCGTGAGCATCCTGGCCATTACCGACCATGACACGACTGAGGGCCTGCCGGAAGCCATGGACGCGGCTCATCATCTCCCGATTGAAATCATACCGGGTATTGAATTAAGTACAGAGTTTCAGGGGCGGGAAACGCATATGCTCGGCTATTTCATTGATCTCGCTGATCCTCAGTTTCAAGCCAGACTCGAGCAGCTTCGCGCGACACGCGTTGATCGCCTTCACCACATCCTTGACCGGCTTCACACCCTCAAAGTGGAGATTTCTCTTGCTGAAGTGGAGCATGTTGCCGGAGGCGGAACCATGGGTCGCCCACATATCGCGCACATGTTAATTGAAAAGGGGTACGTGAAGGGGATGAAAGAAGCTTTCGATCGATTCCTGGGAGTCAGAGGCGCAGCCTATGTTCGGCGGGTCGTCCCCGAGGCGGCTGAAATCATGACGTGGATTACTGAGGCCGGCGGCATCCCAATCCTTGCTCACCCCTATTGGGAGGGATTAGGTGCCGATAAGACGACGGACTCATGCCGGACGTTGGTTGAGCAGGGATTACGAGGGCTTGAAGTCTTTTATGGAACGTTTTCCGCTCGCCAAATTTCAATCAATCTCAACTTAGCCCGCAAATTCGATTTACTTATGACGGGAGGCAGTGATTTTCACGGCGCCTTCAAGCCTGAGATTTCGGTCGGAACGGGGCGCGGTTCGCTACGGGTTCCTCCCAAGTTGATCGATCACTTACGTCAGGCGGCTGGCCGGTCAGATCCCCAAACAATGAACGAGACCCCATGACCGCCAGGTCGATATTTAATTGTCAGTGGCTTCCACAATGTGATTTTCAAATCGCGTGCAGCCCTCAGCCAGCAGGCGATTGGTTAACAATTCCCCCGGCCATTCAATTGGCAAATCTGCCGTAAACACCCACACATCCGGGGATGTCCAAATCGGTCCATGGTCTTCAGGAAGATCCGGATCAAACAGATCGGTCCACACAGGCATATACACGCCATTCCCGCATTGGGTATGGAGATGCACCACGGTTCGGCTTCGAACCGGGCCTTCCAGGTCATGCCACACCGCAGCGGTTTCATCAGCCAATCGATGAAGACGAACGGCGTTTTGTGCATCATACAAGGCATAGGCCGCGTAATTAGGAGCCTCCAGAAGTTGCGGCGCCTTGGCGACTTCGGGGCATTGACCCACCAGATGATCCATAATAGCCTGACAGTCGTCCTCGGAAAGGGCTTCCGGCAACGTCGTATCGGGAACGCCAAGAATTTCAAAAAATAAAAATGCGGTGGCTTCAACGGGTGGATGAAGCCTGGCCGCAATCGTCTGACGTGGCTGTCCTTCAGCCAGGTTGGAAATATGGTCGTGAATCTTCTGCAAGCTTAAAAACTCCAATGTGGAATCGGTGAGAAGCCTCGGTTCGACCGTGATCACCGCCCCTGGCGGGACATGCAGATGTTTCCGCAACAAATCCGCCGTTTCCACAGGATCAATTTTCAATTTCAAAGGATACTCCAAATTGGCTTGGAGTGATAATTCAAATGAGGCAAGAATTCCATACATCTCGCTGTCTTCGCTCTCATCCTCCATCAGACAGGAGCTGGCCGCTTCCGCCAGCAAATCAAATAACCACTCCGCCATACTTTCGTCTAAGGCTGCAAGAACGGTGAGAACCTCATGTTCACGATCCTGATCTAATAAGGCCTGTAACACTTCAATGGCCAAACTGGGATCCCCATGTTCATGCCGCCGGGCATTAATGAGATGAATCAAATCCCGGGTGAGGGGATCAGGACGATACCAACTAGACATTGCATTCATGGGTTTTCACAATTCCAGACGAAGGTAAAAATTTTCTGAGAAGGCAGATCATCCAAATTTCCACGGTATTTTCACATGACTGGAACCCGTTTGCCAACTCACTATTCTCCAATGATCTTCACCAACACCCGCTTGCGACGTCTCCCATCAAATTCCGCGTAAAAAATTTGTTCCCATGGACCAAAGTCCAAGCGTCCCTTGGTGATAGCCACAACGACTTCCCTGCCCATGATTTGACGCTTGATATGAGCGTCACCGTTGTCCTCTCCGGTTAGATTGTGCCGGTACGTTCCCGTCTGCGGCACAAGGCGCTCAAGGAACTGTTCATAATCCTGCAGCAACCCGGCTTCGTCATCATTAATATAGACACTCGCGGTGATATGCATGGCATTCACCAGGACGAATCCCTCTTGAATCCCACTTTGTTGTACCACACGTTCCACCTGAGAGGTAATATTCCGATATTCCCTGCGTTCTTTGGTCTGAAACCAGAGTTCTTCCCGATATGATTTCATGTTCCCTCCCCAACCACAGATTCCATCCGAGGTGTATTTTCCATAACACTGATCCTCATATCAATCCTCATGGCCAGGGACAACAGGCAACTCGGATCATTTTACCCTTGGAATGGACTGGATCGTTTCATCCTATGCACTCTGTTCGCCACAAGAAGAAACCATGTTTCCTTATCAATATGTTGGGAAGATTTGACAGGAAATAGAAGTGATGTTAATAAACTTCATGAGTGGGTATTTCTTCGTACACGACCTGGATTTGGCAATTTCATACCACGCCAATCCGGCACTGACACTGCTTGCAGACCTCACGACAAAAAGGAGATAGGCATGATGACCTCGACAATGGGTGCGGTGTTCTCCCCAGAACAACCTTCTCGATGGAACGTGCTCTTTGCCCAGGAGCCTGACAAAGACTTGGAATTTGACGAAGGATTGGAAGAGGACGATCTCAATCAATCCAAGCCTCCTTCAAGGAAACCGCTTCTCTGGATTGTACTTTTATTGTTGTTTGTTGGGGTGGCCTATTGGGTTCTCAACTCAAATACCTTTATGCCTCAAGGCACCGCCACCGATACGGCTGCCATCACCAGAAATCAAGATCAGACTGGGATCACACCTCCGACCTTTCACGAGAATCAGGAAGTGTCGCTGACAGATACCCTTGGAAGGTCCATGCTGATGGGTGATCCTGCCAACACTACGCCTGGTCCCATAGTGAAACCAGGCGAAACACTCACGATTCTGGATGGAGCCTATCAGGCAACCGGATGGGTCTATCAGGTTCAAACGCCAACGGGAAAAACAGGTTGGATCTCTGCCGAAAAACTCAAGTCACAGGCCCAAAATACGGGAAAGGGTCCCACCCAGTAAGAGGAACCCTCCAAATTTTCATTGCGTTGGTCGGCCTTATGGCACTTAAAGGATCAAGGAATCGGTTATAGAGAATCATCCGGTGTTCTGTTGAATCAACCGCAAAACATTCCACACCATCCTGGATATTATCCGCTCACCATGCATTGAAGAGCTTCGCAATCCTTGCTACTCTGGGCTCTTGCTCACAGTAGTGTATTCGCCAATGAGATTGTTGTCATAATGGAGCCCAGTGCCCCACCTATGAGTCACCAAGCGCTATGCGAAAAAATAAGGGAATCCTCAACATAACCGTTCAACGCGGTAGGGAGCGAACGTTGTTGACGGCTTAGCCCCACACTCCTTGTCTTGGAATAGAGAAAACACCGTCATCCAGTTATACATTTGTCCCCGCGTTTCACGATCATTGCCTGGCCACGGCCTTTGGGAAATACTCCATGAAGCCCATGACTCCTATTGAAGCACAGACATTCTGCACCAAATATACAAAAGAAAGTGGCAGCAACTTCTACTACTCTTTTTTGTTCCTGCCACAGCAACGGCGGGAAGCCATGTATACCATTTATGCCTTTTGCAAAATGGTGGATAGCGCCGTTGATGAACCGGCCCCGGGAAGCCATCCCATCGAAGAAGTCCGCAAATGGCGACAAGAGGTGACGGCCACCTATCAAGGCAATCCGACCCAACCGGTCACGACGAGCCTCGCCGCCCACCTGCAGACCTTTGACATCCCGGAAACGCTCCTTCAAGAATTAATTTCCGGTGTAGAAATGGATCTGACTTCCAATCGGTTTGCGACGTTTGCCGATCTGTATCAATACTGCTACAGGGTCGCTTCAGTGGTTGGACTGATTTGCCTCAAGATTTTCCAAACCCAATCCCCTGCGGCGGAGGACTATGCGGTCAACTTGGGATTGGCGTTTCAATTAACGAATATTCTTCGTGATCTCAAGGGGGATGCCGAACAGAACCGCATCTATCTTCCGCTCGAAGACTTACAGCGTTTTGGTTATTCGGAACATGCTCTCCTGCACCAACAACGGTCGCCGGCGCTGGTTGAACTTCTGAAATTTGAATGCGAAAGAGCTCGCACCTATTACCGCCAAGCTCAAGAAATTCTCCAATCCCTGCCCCCCTCCGATCAAAAATCGCTGGTGGTTGCAGAAATCATGCGTGGAGTCTACCGCCGCATCCTCAAACAACTCGAAGACCCGCACTACCAGGTATTCGGCCCACGGGTTCGAGTCGCCCCCCTACAACGACTCGGGATTGCCGCTCATATTTGGATTCGGTCTTTTCTTTCCCATAACAGTGCTCCAACAGTGTGACACACCACATTCTGATACTGAGCGGAAATCTGCCAGGATTACTCGCGGCTTACCGGCTCATTCCCTACGGATTCCGGATCACCATTCTTGAGGACGACAACCCTGATTCTCCAGCACCATCATTTCCCTATTTTGCGAAACCGATAGAACCGGATCATCCACCATCCCTTCAACGCCTCACGACGCAGTCGTTCCCACTTATTCTCCCACGGTATTACCATGCCACATGGGGACTTTTTCAGGAACTGGCATTCCAGCACGCAGCCCAAGGCATTCAACCGGTCAACCTGGAGTTTGGGACATCCGAAGGTCAAACACTCACCCTCCCCGCCGCGAAGGGTATTGCGACTCTTCACCCCATGATCCGACTCGCCGGCATTCGCGCTCTTCCCTGGTCAGATCGCTGGCACTTGATTAATTTTTTAGAAAAAAAATGGGAGGAACCCCGTTCACCAGATCACCACCCTGATATGCTCACGGTTGAATCCTGGCTGATTTCCACTCAACAATCGGCTCTTGCACGACAACGTATCTGGAATCCATTCTGTCGATTGTTTTTAGGGTGTGATGTGACCCAGGCATCACTCGGGTATTTCCTGGAAGTACTTTCTCGATTCTGGTTATCCAAACCGAATGGACCAGAAACATTCTTAGCCTCACCTGACATGCAGAGCCATCTTCAACAAAAACTCAGACATGTCTTAATAGAAAAAGGGGTCACGTTTTATCCCTCACACGCCATCACCGGCATCCATGCCGACACAGAACGGATTCAAGCCATTGGCCTGGCTAAAGGCGAGCGCCTTAACGCCGACATCTACGTCTCGCCCCTTTCCCCTCCAGAACTACTTCGACTCTTACCGGAAAGAGCCCCGGCACGTTTTTCGTGTTTTTCCCATTTGGCTCAACTACAGGAATCATCGGGAACACTAGTCCGATTGACCCTTAACGACATACTTCTTCCTCCTCGGCTTATCCTTAATTCCGGTGTATTTGATTGGGTCACCAGCCAGGCCGTTCCATACACGGATGGTCCAACGACCTTGATTACGGGCATCAGCCTCTCTTCTTCACCATCAGCGTTACACACCAACGACTGGCTGAGAGAAACCGTCTGGCCTCATATCAATAAGATATTCAACATTTCCCCTAAGCCGTCATTGCCATATAGTGGGTCATCAGACACGCCATCCGTTTACCGCTATATTCCCTGCCGGACTGGTTTCCGCACCTTTCGTCCTCTGTCCAACACACCCATTCCCAATCTCTTTCTTGCCGGTCCCTGGACGGCCACCCCACTCCCCCCTTCTCTGGAAAGCACCGTCCTGAGTGCCTATGCCTGTGCCAGGGCTGTAACTGAATGGGTCCAAACCTCTTCGCATTGACATCCTAAACTGTCAAACCTAAGATCCCCTCTCAATGGATCTTGATGAACTCAAATCATCCCTTCACAACTGCCAACGATGTGGCTTGTCTTCAGGACGCACGCAGGTGGTGTTTGGGACAGGGCATCCTCAGGCCGACATCATGTTTGTCGGAGAAGCCCCGGGCTTTTATGAAGACCGGCAGGGAGAGCCTTTTGTCGGGGCCGCAGGAAAATTACTCAACGAGTTACTACAATCTATCGGGCTCAGTCGCGCGGATATTTTTATTGCTAACGTCATTAAGTGCCGGCCACCCAACAATCGAGATCCTCTTTCAGAGGAAATCGAGACATGCAAACCGTTTTTGCTTCAACAAATCGAACTCATCAAACCTAAATTGGTTTGCACGTTAGGAAACTTTGCCACACAAACGTTATTGGAAAGAAAAGTCGGTATCACCAAAGTACGTGGGCAGGTCATCCGAATGCCAAACTTCATCGTGTTCCCACTGCTTCATCCGGCAGCCGCACTCCACCAGGGCAATCTGCGCATTCCTCTTAAGGAAGATTTCCAAAAACTCAAGACGGTTCTGGAAGAAATGAGCAAAACTCCCACGCTTCCGCAATCCGCGTCAACACCAACCCTTCCCACATCCAAAGCCTCCCCCAAAGAAGAAACCCCAGCCGATCCCCCCACCCAAATGAGCCTGTTCTAGAAACCATCTAGTCAATTTGAATGTTAGTTGCGGGGTTTCGCCCCCGCGCCACCAGCCACTTTTGTTTCGGCAAAAGTGGCCAAAACCATTGACGCCCCGTCTGGTCTCATAAGAGGGGAAGGACGCCAATTTGGGGAAAGCGGACCAACTCGCTTGGCTCAAACAAGGTCCGCAAGGGAAAAGAGCGTCCTCCCTTTGACCAGACGGCAGGCGTCGGAGTTCTCAACTACTCCGTCATTCTGAGCCACCGGCGAAGAATCTGTGCCCAGCCAACGAACGTATTCGTAATTGCAAAAAGACCTGGTGGATTTGAGTGTTTGGTTTCGGCCTCGAATAGTTTTCGAAAAAACACGAATCATTCCTTGACTTATTTCGACGATTATTAAATTATTTCCTGACTTGAAATGTTCGGTGGAGTTATTAGATGGAACCGCAGGCCAGTGGTTTGAAGTTGAGCTAATTATACGAGGGGATGTTATGCGGATCCGGATAACATGCCGCGATAAATAGACCATGAGGTACACCTCATGGAAACGACGGCAAACATGGAATTTTTCTGAAAATTGGTTAGACGGACAGGAATACACAGGTCCGGCTCGTGTGCGGATCCGCCTAAACATTGTTAGATGACATTGGACTTGAACATGCAAGGTGCTCTGATTGGTCTGGTCGGCTTACTCGTGGGAGCACTCTTGAGCGAATACTTTCGGCGCAAGAATCGCATTGAGTCGTATGCACAAAAGGTGTTCGAGCGCCGTCTGGGCATATACGAGAAACTTCACGAAATGCTGAATACTGCGTATCGGATCGCAACCGAAGTAATGGAGAACGACAAACTCAGTGGCGAAGAACGAAAAGAATTAATCTCGTCCGCTATACTTAAGCTCGCAGAATTTACAGACGAACATGCTTTATTTATCGATGAGTACATATCAGTACATGTGGTGGCCACGTTTATGGGCGCGGAAGATGTTCTTGATATTGACAATGGCCTTGAGCGAGCGGCAGCGAAAAGCGGGGTATTAGAGAGGTTTAAGGAGGCGAAATCGCTGATCTATGAGGACTCCGGTCTTCGGGAAATTGATAAACACTACAAATCTATTTCCCGTTCTGCACCTGATTCAGCGATTATCCGCTACCTAAAAGAGTTAAAGAAAAATGTCACCTAACAATCTGCTGGTGCTTTGGATCAAATCTTGCGAAATGATGGATGGTCACGCTTTGGGATAGTGGATTGAAATAGAAAGCGAATTGTGTGATTGCCAGACCTGACTCCAGAAAAACAAACCTACAACTGACAGCCAACTCCTAAATGCAATGCGGGGTTTCGCCCCCGCGCCACGAGCCACTTTTGTTTCGGCAAAAGTGGCCAAAACCATTGACGCCCCGTCTGGCCTCATGAGAGGGGACGGACGCCAACTTGCGGAGAGCGGACCAACTCGCCTGGCTCAAACAAGGTCCGCAGGGGAAAAAAGCGTCCCTCCCTTTGACCAGACAGATGGCGTCGGAGTTCTCAGCTACTCTGTCACTCTGAGCCCCTTCGACTCCGCTCAGGGCAGGCTCCGCGAAGAATCTGGGCCCAGCCTGACGATGATGTTCGTACCTAAAAAGACATCAGGTAGATTAGGCAGGTGGTTTCGGCCTCGAATAATTTTCGAAGAGGCATGCAACTTTCCTTGACATATTTCGACGTATCATAAAATATTTCAAAATTGAATCTTCCGAAAGCTATTCTAATGGTTCTTAATCGGGGGGATTGGCTTTCCTGTCCATTCAGGGGCTGTTAAATTAAGAGGTGCGATTTTCAAAAAAACCGACATTTTTGCAAGTATTCAACAGTTCCATTAATGTTGGAAGGTCGTGTTGTGGCTGGGACGTGATGCCTTAAAAAGCCATGCTTTGCGAGCTCGAACAACCATGGGTTGTTTCTTCCCTTTTCAAAGAAAGGAGAGGTGATGTCCACTGAAATAAAATTTTTGCCCGACAAGATATTACAGGTCGTCGGCAGCATGAGCGACTTCATTTTGCAATATGCGCTGGCGCTCACCGCGACCAGTGTCCTTGCGGTGGCACTGCTTGAAGCATGGAAGAGCCTCCGGAAAACACGCGAGCGCTTCCTTATGCATCAACTCTACCGATGGATCAGCAAAGGCCGAATGCCCCCAAACTATGAGGGTCCGTACAAGTTTCATGACCAAGTTTACCGCCAGCTCGTTTTGCTTACGACAGGCCAGGATCTTGACCCACGGTATGCTCTTGATAGGATTCAAGGCGGCCGATTCAAACTCGATCCTTCAAACGCTTTGTTTGCGCTGGAAATCGAACGCATGATGGGACAGATCCAGGGGGCTGCGGATATTGTTCTCTCAAATCCGGCCGTCTATCCAGAATTTTATAGTTTTCTGACCTTGGGTGCGAGTGAGTATGACATTAATTTGTGGCAAGTGGAATCGAGACGGGTACCCCATGAAACCGAGAACAGCCAAACCATGAAGGATCGTGTCGATGCATTCAGTAGGTTGAGCCAATTTGTTAAGCGGCGCCTTGATAGCTTGCAGATAACAATGAACTACCAATGGGCGAACTGGAACCAGCTACGCTCCATTGTTCTGGGCGCCGTTCTCTTGTTTATAAGCCTGGCGTACATTGAGATCAGTATGTCCGCCTTGAATTTGATAAACCCGCTGACTTGGTTGCGAATCTTTATCGCGTCACTTGTAGGTGGCATTGTGGCGCCCGTTGCCAAGGATTTAGTTGTTGCCCTCAAGAAAGTCCGCGAAGGTGGCTAAATATTTCAACCCCCCGATCGACTATCGGCCGGGAGTGATTTTCCAGCTTCGTCATTTGCTTGAAGGAGGGGATCTAAGGCCGATCGTGCTCGAATTGCCTCAGGAGGGCAGCAAAGCCGGCCGTGAGGCGATAATACTTGTGCACGGATTCAACAACCACTATGGCGAAGCGGCAACCGCCTTTCAGGGATTTCGCAAGCAACAGTACCGGCGGGATCCTAGCCTTCTGCCGCCTGCACTGGAGACGGTTCTTGCGGACGCGCACTGGCCAGGCGACGCGGCGTGGGGAATAGCGGACCTTGTCGATTTTCTTGTCTATCCGGTTGCCGTGACTACAGCCAAGAAAGCCGGGCTTGTTCTCGCAAGTCATCTTGCCCGCATGCCCAACCTTGAAATTGTTCATTTCATCGGACACTCGCTAGGATGCCGGGTTATCCTCGAAACCATTCGCGCTTTGGGTGCTCGGCCTCAAGTCGGCAAAGTGTGTCTGATGGCTGCTGCTGTACCTGTATTCCAAGTGGAATGGGGCGGAAGGCTCGAGCCGGCCATGGTTCGTGCCAGGAAGGTTTTGGTGCTCTACTCCGGGAGCGATATCGTGCTCACCCTTACGTTTCCTCCAGGCCAATTCGCGGCTGGAAGTGGCGAAGGCTTCCTTCCTACAGCCTTGGGACACGAACGGCCAATACCATCTGTGGCGGGCGCAGTTGATGCCATCGAAATTCCGGGCGCTGGTCACGGCGACTATTGGGGTCATAGCAATACAGAACCGTCATGGCGCGCAACGGCCCGTGCTGGGGAATTCATGGAGTTTGGTAAGCACATTCGGACCATAGCTTTACGGACTGCCGCGCCGCCGGCAACTGGTCCCATGCCACGCGAGCGCAGTGGCGTACGTGGAATCGGTTGAAAATGAGTCGCAGTCTATGTCTAGGAAGAGCAGTGATTCGCACCGCTATGTTTTCTGGGGTAAGGGGCAGGTCTTGCAATACAGTATGGAGAGAATCTGAAAATCCAGCACATGCTGAGTTAGGTTGCGGAGCTTTTCTTCTTCCTTTTTCCACCCTTTTTCTGACCGTCGCCTGCCGTCTGGCCCCTGGTCGGACGCTCTTGTTCTTGACGGGCATGTGTGAGCCCTGCGCGTTAGCCCGTCTCTTTGCTTCGCGTTCCATCAATCTGTTGAGGCGGGCGGGGCCTCAATGGTTTTGGGTCCTTTTCCCGAAACAAAAAGCCTGTCCTGAGCCCGGTCGAAGGAGACTTCGGCTGCCGGGCCGACACCCGGCATCTAATTCATATCATTCAAAATTAAACAGTCCGTGAAATTATTGTTAGGCTGTACCACAGAAACCGTTTAGCCCCTGCGACCTCTTTAGCTATGATCTGATCCCAGAAAACGTAATGGCGGTAGATGTACAGGACAAACGAAAAGAATTATGGCTCCTAAAGGCAAATCAATGCGCCGGAGCAGGCTGGAAGACGTTCTGGAAGTCCTTCGTGAGATCAGACGCCTTAGAACAACAGCCGTGCCCGACGCGACCGCTGAAGACCTTCGTCGTGAGGCAGTGAATATTGTAGCTACTCGTGAACTTGAGCGTCGCCGATTTAGCAACCAATATTCTGCTGAAAAGTCGATTCATGATGCGTGCGGCCGACGCTCTATGGGGGAAATTGGAAAATTTGATGAAGTTGTAACGCGGTGGCTTTCTGGTGATTTCGAACAACTCAAAAACATGCTAGCCCCAGATACTCCGAGTGAGCAAGTTATGGTTGCCGCTTTTCTTGAGACTCCTAGTACCGTGGTACCCGATGGAACATCTCGACCTGAGGTTATGGCTCCAGAGGAAGTCCCTCCGACCCTGGAGTATCCAGAGGGGGCCGTACTTCGAATTCAAGTTAATCGCTACGAGCGAGATGAAACAGCAAGAGCCTGTTGCATTGAACACTACGGGCCAGTGTGTACGATCTGCGAGTTCAGCTTTGCAGATGTCTATGGTCCCCTTCTTTCCGGTTTCATTCATATTCATCATCTAAAGCCGTTGGCTACAGCGGGTGGAAGTTACTCCGTCGATCCCATCCTCGATCTCCGGCCGCTCTGTGCGAACTGCCACGCTGTCGTACATCGTCGCGAACCCCCTTATACAATTGAGGAAGTGAAGGCAATGCTGAGTAGGAAGGATGAGATGGGTCACTGAGAGTTTGTGGTCAGGTCTTGCCATTTGAAAGGAAAGTGTCACGTTTGGGGATCGTTGAGTAAGGCCCAAAGCGGATTGCGTGATTGCAATACCTGCCTTCAAAAATAAACCCCCGAAGCTTACTCGTTCCTTTTCCGTTCCTTCCTTGACCGACGCCTGCCGTTCGGCCCCATGGGCGGACGCGCTTATCAGCCGGCGAGCACCTGTCTGAGCCCTTCGAAAACTCAGGGCAGGCTCCGCGAGTCGGTCCTCTATAATTAAAGAAAGCATAGTTTCAGCAGACTCCCCTGGCCTTGTGATGTGGCCGAGCAGTGCAGCCGACCCCGGAAAAAAGGCGCGCATTGCTTGAGCCTTGCGAGTTTGCGCGACGCCGGGGTCAGCGAACCGCACAGGGAACCCGAAGGGCCACAGCATGGCCAAGATGGTTTTGGCTACTTTTGCCGAAACAAAAGTAGCTCGGCTGCCGAGCCGAAACCCGGCAAACTGTAATGGGGATTCCCTACCATTTGTTATCGAGGATCTATTTGGGAAGAAAATGGATACTCGCCCCTACCAAAAGCTACAGGGAAAAGCTCTACTATGGCGGGTATTGGAGACGGAAATGGATGTATGCCCCTAGAATAAGCTTCCAGGTAAGCTCGGCTTAGGATACATCAGACAGCAAGCTTTTCCTCAACTCTTCAATCTGCTTCATAATTTCCCCCGTACACAATTGAAGGGATTCCTTACTCGGACGAACCTCTTGAGGGAATTGCAGAGGTTTCCCATACCGAATCCTCGCCTTACTCGGAACCAATAACGTTTTGACCATCGACGTCACCGAATGGGGGCCGTCCCACACGATTGACGACGGAATGACTGGGGCACCTGATTTTATCGCCAGATAGCCAATACCTAAATACCCCGTATCTAAACGATGCCGATCCAATCCGCCTTCGGGAAAAAGACCGATCACCTCTTTCGCTGCCAGGCCATCTAACATCATACGAATCGCACGGATATCCCGCTTGCCTCGTTGTACCGGAATACAACGAAACGCCTGAAACACCCAACGGAGGTGTGACTGCGCATAGATCTCTTTCGCCATTAAAAACCGGATAGGACGTCCTACGGTGGCCAATAAGACCAATGGGTCCCCCATCGAGGTATGGTCACACACAATCAACGCTGGTCCCTGAGCTGGAACCGGGCATGAGGACGCCACCGTCACACCATACATGAGCCGACAGACCCAGGAGTTCAATTGATGTAACGAAGTATGGACGAAGCCCCGCAAGGTGCTTGGAACTGGCAACGGTGAAGACGAGAAAGGCCGGAGGAGTTTTGTTCCCACCATGGTCCCCCATGCCATTACTCTAAAAAATTAGGCTCAAGGGACCTGAAGGAATCGGACAGAAATGAATTTAGGTAATGGTTTTTTGGGGGTGAGCGGCGTCTGTAGGACTTGAGGCCTCGTCGGCCTCAGCCAACGATTCCGAATCTTCAGACGACCCGGCGTCTGGAGCGTCTTCGACCTCTTCTTCTGGTTCTTCAAACCAATTGACGAGCATGTCTTCCCACCAGGCCTCATTGACTTCCGAACCGGGATCTTCTCCAAAAAATTCTGTCACCTGGTCTTTGGTAAAACCCGGATCAATGACCGTGGGTTTAAACAATGCCCGGTCAATCACTTCCTTGGTGGCAAAGCCGCCCACAATCCAAGAAGGTGGATCGGCCCGGCGGGATTTATAGGCTTGTAGCCCGACCTTAAGGTAAAGAAACGCTTTGCGTTGATCTTCGTCTTTCAACCCTGATGGGGGCAAACTTAAAGTCTTTTCAATTTTCTTTCTCCATTCCCGTGCATTGTACCGGGAAGTGATCAACTGGAGAACTTTTGCCCCATCCTCTTTTTCCAGTGGCATCCTGACTCCTTATGGCCTTCTGGCCGATTTCTGAATTCATGAAATAGATCAGCAATCGATAAACTCTTGAATGAGTTCTTATCCTGTATACCTCTAATGACCGGCAACCATCATCTTGCGAATTTTAACCGTAGGACTGGCCACCCGGCCACGAAATTCTAAATCATTCCCGATCATTTCAATATCCTTCAGTATCTGTTGTAAATTCCCGGCAATGGTGACCTCTTCCACCGGATGGGTCAACTCTCCGTTTTCAACCCAAAACCCCACCGCTCCCCTGGAATAGTCCCCGGTGACAAGGTTGACACCAAATCCAATCAGATCCGTGACGTACAACCCTCGCTTCATTGACTTGAGAATTTCATCGGGCGAATAGGAGCCTGGCGAGAGAAATAAATTCGTGGTGCCCACTGTCGGATTTTCGCCCACCGATCTTGATGCATTCCCTGTGGATGCCATCCCCAATTTTCGTCCTGAATACGTGTCTAACAGATAACTCGAAAGCACGCCTTTATCGATCACCAGGTTTCTTCTCGTGGGCAACCCTTCACCATCAAATGGTCGAGACCCCAGCCCTCCGGGTAATCGACCATCATCAACCACTGTCACCAAATCTGAAGCAATAGATTTTCCGAGTTGCCCCAAAAGAAACGAGGCCCCCTTATACAAGGAGTACCCGGATACCGCTGAGGAAATATGCCCGAGGAGGCCTTTGGCCGTTTCCGGATCGAAGATCACGGGAACTTCTTGTGTCGTAATGGCCTGACTGCCTAGCCGCCTCACGGTTCGGCGAGCGGCCTCCTGGCCGATCGATTCCGGGCTATCCAATTCATGGAATTTACGCTTCACGGAGTACCAATAGTCCCGCTGCATACCGCCATTTTGGCTGTCCATCGCGATGGGCGACACAGAGAGTGAGTAGGAAGAACTGGCATACGATCCAACAAACCCATGGGAATTCGCTAACAAAATCGATCCATAGCCAGCCGAACACTCAGCCCCTTCAGAATTGGTGATGCGGGGATCTGCGGAAAACGCGGATTGTTCGGTTCGCTTGGCCAGGTCTATTTCCTCATCAACTGCCAATTGCCGATCATCTTTCATATCCATGTCTGGGATATCGACTACCATTTGATCCGGCGCCGGCAATCCTGAAGTTTCATCTTCAACCACAGCTCTGGCCAAACTACATGTGTCACTGACTAAACGATCCAGCGAGGCTTTGGAAAAATCGGATGTAGAAGAACTGGCTGAACGCTTGCCAAAAAACACCCGAATTCCCAAGACCTTCTCGCGGGCCTTGGAGAGCCGATCCACCTCCGACATCCGCACCTGCACCGAGACTGAATCGCCTTCCGCCACAAGGAGATCCGCCTCCGTCGCCCCTAAAGCCTTGGCTCGCTTGAGAACGGTGGCGGCTAACTCCGGGAACCGGTCACCATGTGTGGTGGGCAGATTTGACATTATTAAATGATTAAATGGAAAGAAACAAAACAGGAGGGTTATCCATCAGCCCATCGCCGTGCCACCGACGATCATTTCATTGATTTTAATGGTAGGAAGTCCCACGCCGACCGGAACCGATTGCCCATCTTTTCCACAGGTCCCAATTCCTTCATCTAATTTCATATCATGTCCAACCATCGAAACTTTTTTGAGCACATCCGGACCGTTCCCAATCAACGTCGCCCCCTTGACCGGTTTGGTCACCTGCCCATCTTCGATTAGATAGGCTTCGCTAGCTGAAAAGACAAATTTCCCACTGGTGATATCAACCTGCCCTCCACCAAACGACACGGCATACAAACCGTTTTTCACCGACCGAATGATATCCTGTGGATCGGATTCTCCGGCTAACATAAAGGTATTGGTCATACGTGGAAGAATAATGCTCCGGAAATCTTCACGTCTTCCATTTCCTGTTAACGGGATACCCATCAAACGGGCATTGAGCCGATCCGTGATATAGCCGCGCAACACACCTTTTTCAATGAGCATGGTTCGTGACGTCGACGTCCCCTCATCATCAATGTTCATCGAACCTCGCCGAAATGGGAGGGTCCCGTCATCCACAATTGTGCATAGTTCGGACGCGACGGTTTTTCCCACTAAATCACTAAAGGCTGACGTTTTGCGACGATTAAAATCCGCTTCCAATCCATGTCCGATCGCTTCGTGAAGCAGAATGCCCGGCCATCCCCCACCTAACACAACCGGCATGGTGCCGGCCGGAGCTTCGACCGCGCCTAGATTCACAATCGCCTGACGTGCAGCTTCCCGGGCAAACTCCATCGCGCGATTCTGCTCCAGGTAGAAAGCAAATCCGACTCGTCCCCCTCCTCCAAAAGACCCAACCTGGCGATTGGCCCCATCTTCGGCAATACAGGAAATCTGAAGACGAGATAGAGGCTGCACATCTCCAACCAGTTGTCCTTGGGAGTTGATGACTAAGAATATTTTCTGTTCCGTGTTAAAAGAGGCCATGACCTTGGTAATTCGCGGGTCATATCGTCTGGCTTCCACGTCAATCTCATTCAGTAAGGCAACCCGAGCTTCTGTCGTAATATCGGTGAGCGGCTGGGACAACGGGTAGAGATTCTGGGAGGGCTGAGAACGATGAGTGACGGCTATGGGATTGTCCCCTTGGGGAGAATCGGCAATATACCGTGCCGTATCAGCGGCAATTTCCAGGTCTCGTACAGATAGATCATCTGAATATGCAAACCCGGTTCGTTCTCCAGCCACCGCTCGAACACCCGCCCCCTGGGAAATACTTTTGACTGCGCGCTTGACGAGGCTTTCCTCCATAGAAACGGAATCGGTCACGCAGGACTCGACATACATGTCCACGTAATCCACTCCCCGAGCGGTGGCCTTATTTAAGGCCTGAAGGACATCCTTTTCTTGGAGGGCGAAGTCTGAAAGGCTGGGTACCATAGGATATCAATGACAACGAAGGACAAAATGAGAATGAAACAAAGAAGGAGTATAGCCCATCTCCCAGGTGGGCGCAATTTCCGGTGAAGATCGTCTCGTGGGAATTTGACAAGAATCGCTTTCATTATTAGACTGAATTTATTGTAAAATTTTGCCTAACTCCAATAATCTTTCGATAGATTCCAACGCAGTTCTTACCCTTACGATCGGGTCCAGCACAATTCCATGGATGAATTTCAGGCGGTGGAAGCAAGACAAGTTGCTGAAGGCGAATTGCTGGATCAACTTGACCTCACATCCCTTCCACGACATATCGCTATCATCATGGATGGCAATGGCCGATGGGCCGCTCAACGCGGGTTGCCTCGAATTGCCGGTCACAAAGAAGGGCTCCGGGCACTTCAAGATGTTCTGGAAATCGGGCATGAGCTCACGATTCCTTATATCACCATCTATGCATTTTCTCAGGAAAATTGGAAACGGCCTCATTCAGAAATTCGACTGCTTATGGGGTTACTTGAGCAGTACCTGCATCAAGAACGCCAACGGTTTCAGGAGCGCCAGGTACGATTTCTGCCAATTGGACGACTGGAACAACTGCCCTCTTCCGTCCGTTCGCTGGCCTTAGAGGTGGCAGAGGAAACCCGCCATTTGACTCAGCGCACACTGGCAGTCGCCCTCAGCTATGGGGGAAGAGCCGAAATTGTCGATGCCGTACGGAAAGTCGCGATCGAGGTTCAGATGGGATCGCTCACACCAGACCAAATTGATGAGAACTTGTTCGAACAACATCTCAGCACATGGGGTTTACCGGATCCAGATTTGCTCATCCGTACCTCTGGAGAGGCGCGAATCAGCAATTTCCTTCCCTGGCAAATTGCCTACACCGAACTCTATTTCACCAAAACCCTGTGGCCTGATTTCCGTCGCATTGAGACTCTTCTCGCCTTACTCGATTATCAAAAACGGGAGCGTCGTTTTGGCCGAATCACTCAAACTGTTTCGCCATAAACCGTCTGTGGCGCTCCTGCATGCATACCAGGCACCCTTCTTCTAGTTTATCTGACGCACTGCCCCTTTTACTCCTATAAACAATGGATCCCCGTCGACTGTACTCAGCCATCGTATTTATTCCTTTGCTCTATGCGGGAATACGCTATTCTCCACCTTGGCTGCTTTCTCTCCTGATTGGCACAGCTTCTCTCCTCGCATTATGGGAATTTCTCACACTCTACTTCGGACCAACCGGAACCCTTGGCACCAAGATAATCTCCTGTGTTGGTGCCGTCATGCTTCTTGTTGCCATGTACACCGGCTACTCCCAAGGCTTGAATCTCTGGCTCTTGGGAATCGTTCTGGTTGTTTTAACGGGGTTTTTTGTAGCCCCGACTGCCATGAGGCAACGGCTCCCCTTATGGGCGGCCTATCCCTTTGGAATACTTTATGTCGTGGTTCTGCTCGGGCATTTCATACTCCTCCGGCAACTCCCCCATGGAATCGCCTTAATCTTTTTTGTCTTGGCGATCACATGGTTAGCTGATACCGGTGGATTTGTCGTAGGCTTATCTCTTGGACGACATGCCCTGGCGCCAACCCTGAGTCCTAAAAAAACGATTGAAGGTTTGATCGGAGGGGTACTTTTTTCTTTGCTGGGAGGTCTTATCAGCCACTTTTGGTTTCTCCCCTTTTTCTCCTTGGGGGAATGCGCTATTCTCGGCATGGCTATGGCCATAATCGGAGCGCTTGGGGATCTTGCAGAATCCGCGATCAAACGTAGCGTGAGTATCAAGGATTCAGGCACAATCATTCCAGGACATGGGGGAGTGTTGGATCGTGTGGACAGTCTGCTCTTTACCGGACCGGCCTTTTACTACTATGCCCTATTCACGGGCTCAACCTAATAACCAGACCGTGCACAACCATAGGGAGAGAATCTGGTGAAACACATCGTCATCTTAGGATCTACCGGATCGATTGGGAACAGTACATTAGATGTGATCTCCAGATTCCCTGAAGAATTTCAAGTAGTCGGCTTGGCTGCCGGATCAAATGATCAGGCTCTTGAGGAACAGATCCGCATCTTCAAGCCAGAAGTGGCTGCGCTCTCCTGCCGGGATGCTGCCAATCGATTGCGAGCACGGATGGGACACACGTCCACGGAAATTTTGGACGGAGAGCAGGGGCTCTGCGCCGTCGCCAGTGCATCGAAAAGTGACTTAGTGATTTCTGCGATCGTCGGTGGAGCAGGACTCAAGCCAACCTTGACAGCCATTCAAGCAGGCCGGCAGGTTGCGCTTGCCAATAAAGAGCCGATGGTCATGGCAGGCCGGTTGATGCAACTGGAAGCCCACAAACATGGCGTCACCATTTTTCCCATCGATAGTGAACATAGCGCCATTTTCCAATCAATGGAAGGCCACCGAAAAATAGATATTCGCCGGATCGTGTTAACCGCCTCCGGCGGGCCATTTTGGGATTGGCCTATCAATG
This sequence comes from Nitrospira sp. T9, assembly GCF_052156535.1. NCBI lineage: Bacteria > Pseudomonadati > Nitrospirota > Nitrospiria > Nitrospirales > Nitrospiraceae > Nitrospira > Nitrospira sp. T9. The sequence continues at coordinate 18,497 of NZ_JBQKUP010000024.1, read as the reverse complement.
ACCTGGAACACGTGACCCCCGAACAAGCAATGCAACATCCAAATTGGAAAATGGGTGCTAAAATCACCACCGACTCCGCCACCTTGATGAATAAGGGCCTGGAGGTGATTGAAGCCCGATGGCTCTTTGATATCCCTCACGATCAAATTGATGTCGTCATTCACAGAGAAAGTATTATCCACTCTTTGGTAGAATATTGTGATGGGTCAGTCATCGCGCAATTAGGGCACCCGGACATGCGAACACCAATTTCCTATGCTCTCAAATACCCGGAACGCATTCCTTTGAATCCTCCACTCCTGGATTTAGGAAAAATTGGGAAATTTACATTTTATCCAACGGATTCGAAAAAATTCCCCTGTCTCCAGTTAGCCTATGACGCACTGGCAGGAGCGGACGGACTTCCACCTGCATTAAACGCCGCAAATGAAATCGCCGTTGATGCCTTCCTTAAGGAACAAATTGCCTTTTTGGATATTCCCAGAGTGATTCAGGAAACAATGAATGCCTATATCGCGACTCCCGTCACATCCATTGAAGATGCCCTGGAGGTAGACCAATGGGCCCGACGCACAGCCACAGAAATGATGAAAGCCTGTTCCTCTTCACCAATATGAACCCGCGATAAACACCCATGAATAACCTCCTGTCATTTTCTCCAGATTCCATCTTTCTATTTGGGCAAAAGTTATGGTGGTTCCTGGTCGTACTGGGAGTCCTTGTAACCTTTCACGAATACGGCCATTATCTGGCCGCTCGATGGGTAGGCGTCAGGGTCCTCAAATTTTCCATCGGTTTTGGACCAAAACTCATTGGTCGCAAGATTGGCGATACCGAATATCTTTTGGCAGCGATTCCTCTTGGAGGATATGTCAAATTATATGGTGAGGAAGTGACAGAGGCTGTTTCACCTGCTGAACAACGTGAATCCTTCATTCACCAGTCACTTCCCCACAAAACGTTGATTGTGGCGGCTGGCCCAGGATTTAACTTTATTCTCAGTTACCTGATCTTTACGGGAATGCTGGCCTTAGGGTCACCCCTGTTTGTGCCCAGCATCGACAACATCACACCGGTCATTGAAGCGATCACACCAGACTCCCCAGCTGAAACTGCCGGATTACATATCGGTGATCGTGTAATCCGGGCCAATGAAGAAGACATCTCGACTCTGGGTGAACTATACCAACAGGTCGGCAAGGCCCATGGGCGTCCCGTCACACTGGATGTCATCCGTGGGGATACCGTTAAAACGCTGATCATCACTCCAACGGTTCAAATGGTGCCAGATCGCCCGGACGAGCCTCAATACACCTTAGGCATTGAGGATCATGCTCCGCTTGTCGGAGGAGTCATGCCGGACACCCCTGCCATGGCCGCGGGGCTTCAACAAGATGACCGAATTATCCAAATTAATGACACGCCGATTGTCACCTGGTCTCAGATGACCGAGATCGTTCGCCAACACCCTGGAACCCCTCTAGATGTTCAGGTCGATCGCGGAGGACAGATTGTCTCTCTTCGCATCACCCCTGAAGGCCAAACCGTTACCTCTTCCGATGGGGAAACCAAGTCTGTTGGCCGCATTGGGATTAAACTAGCCGGTGCGGGTACGGTGCTCAAAAGCACTTCTCTATTTCTCGCCCCCTGGGATGGACTCAAGGCCACATGGAAATGGTGTGAACTCACCGTTATTGGTTTATACAAACTCTTGACGGGGGAGATTTCTTCAAAGCACCTCGGTGGCCCGCTAATGATTGCCAGTGTGTCAGGCGAACAAGCCCAACAGGGCCTTGCCAGCGTCGTGTGGCTTATTGCGATCTTAAGTATTAATTTGGGAATTTTGAATTTATTACCCATTCCCATTCTTGATGGAGGGCATCTCTTCTTTTTTGCCTGCGAAGGCATTTTAGGTCGCCCGTTAGGAGACCGGTCGAGAGAAATGGCGCAACAAATTGGACTGGTCTTATTGGTCTTCCTGATGGCCTATGCGACCTGGAATGACATTAGTCGCCTACTCCAATAATTCCACCCAGTTGAACGTCTCGCTGCCTTTTGCTATCCATGTAAGTTTTCCCTTCGGCTGAGTCTTTCCTTAACCATATAACCAGGTGTCTTCATGCATGTATCACAATCATTAATTCCCACGATGCGACAGGATCCCGGGGAAGCCGAAGTGGTCAGCCACCGGCTCATGCTTCGCGCGGGTATGATCCGAAAAGTCGCGGCCGGCATTTATTCCTACCTTCCTCTAGGATTGAGGGTCATTCGGAAAATTGAGACCATTGTTCGCGAAGAGATGAACCGGATAGGAGCACAAGAACTGTTACTCCCGATTCTATCCTCGGCCGAGCTTTGGAAAGAAACAGATCGCTGGGATTTCTACGGAAAGGAACTATTCCGATTACATGATCGCCATGAGCGGGACTTTTGCCTGGGCCCCACTCACGAAGAAGTCGTCACCGATTTATTCCGCCGAGAGGTCAGTTCTTATCGTCAATTGCCCGTCACTCTATATCAAATCCAAACGAAATTTCGCGATGAAATCCGCCCCCGGTTTGGCATCATGCGAGGGCGCGAATTCATCATGAAAGATGCATATAGCTTTGACCAGGATGTGGAAGGAGCCAAACATACGTACCAGGACATGTACGATGCCTATTGCCGCATTTTTTCTCGTATGGGCCTCGAATTTCGTCCAGTGGAGGCCGATACCGGCTTAATCGGTGGCATCTCTTCTCACGAATTCATGGTCCTAGCCAATACCGGCGAAGAACTCATCGTTTTTGATCCGGACACGCAATATGCAGCCAATGTCGAACGGGCCGAAATTGCCCCACCCATCATCAGGGAACCTGAGGCCGCACTACCGCTGGAAAAGGTCTCCACACCCAATGCTAAATCAGTTGAAGAAGTGTGCGCCTTACTTAACGTGCCTCCTTCCCGCCTGGTGAAAACCCTTCTATATCAGACCGGCACGAATGAGATAACCGCGGTCCTGATCCGAGGGGACCATCAAGCGAACGAAATTAAAATTCAACGACATCTTGGTATTCATGAATTATCTTTGGCAACCCCAGAGATGGTCCTCCGCTTCACAACGGCCCCAGTTGGTTTTGTCGGCCCGATCGGTCTTCAAAAAATTCGAATTCTGGCTGACCAGGCCGTGGCTGTTTTGAGAAATTTCATTGTGGGTGGAAACGAACCAGACGTCCACCTTATTCATGTCAATATTGACCGGGATTTTGCCATTGAGAGCATAGGAGATTTTCGCCAGGCTCAGGCCGGTGACCCTTCCCCACGTGGAGGCAGCTCGCTGCAAACAGCCAGAGGAATCGAAGTAGGGCATATCTTTATGCTAGGGACAAAATATAGTGAAAAAATGGGGGCAACCTACCTTGATGCTCAAGGTCAGACCCTTCCTGCTGTGATGGGATGCTATGGAATTGGTGTCAGCAGAGCAGCGGCGGCAGCCATTGAACAAAACCATGACGACAAAGGCATCTGTTGGCCCATGCCCATTGCTCCATTTCAGGTTCACATCCTTTCGGTCACCGCATCAGAAAATGTCCGTCAAGCTTCCGAGCAACTCTATCAGGACCTTTCCCAAAACGGGATAGAGGCATTACTTGACGACCGTGAGGAACGGGGTGGAGTTAAGTTTAACGATGCAGATTTGCTCGGCATTCCTTTCCATATTATCCTGGGGGATAAGGGACTGGCACAGAACACCATTGAAATTAAAGACCGTAAAACTGGCGAAAAGCATCACATTGCCCGTGAGGAGGCATGTGAGTGGATAACTGGCACAGTCAGAGCAAAACTTGAATTTCAGACATGATAAAGTAAATAAAACAGATCAAATGCAGGTTGGTTACCGATGCCCACTCACGCATGGTATAATTTTTCTAAACCAAAATGCTCTTTATCTTAAGGACGACCAATGACGAGATCTCAATCCAAAGCATAGGGAGATGGACAAGCCCTTATTTTCATTGACAATACATATCATTGAATGCTAATTTTCAAGGTTTGATTTTCAAGTAAAACACACGTCCTTTATTTATGACTGGCCTAGCGTATGTTGAATCAAATGAACGTGAGGGGTCTTTTATTTGACCCCTACAACAATGCCTATATTGTCATCCTGAGAGATGAACAAAATTCTGATATGCTCCCAATCTGGGTTGGGAAGGCCGAAGCCAGCGCGATTAGTTTTGCCTTAGAGCGGATCGCTCCTCCAAGGCCGATGACCCATGATCTCATGAAAACGGTCCTGGATAATATGGACGCTAAGGTCATCAGTACCGTCATTACAGATCTGAAAGACAATACGTACTTCGCCAAAATCCATCTCCTTTTTGGAGATTCCGAGTTCACCGTTGACTCTCGGCCAAGTGACGCGATTGCCGTGGCCCTTCGCACGGATGCTCCTATTTTTGCTTCAGGGGAAGTGCTCCATAAACAAAACTCAGAAGAATTGGAACGATGGCTGGAAAACCTCAAGCCTGAGGATTTTGGGAAATCAGACGTCTAGCTGATGCTCATGTGGCCATCTGAAATATTTACGATTGATAGTGAGTGTGCGGGTGATGACTGAAATAAACACATTAATTCCGTTAAAGGTCCATGGGGTCCTGGTCGATCCGAATACCGACACGCAAATCGTAGTCTTACGGGATGAAAAAAATTCAGAGGTTCTTCCCATATGGGTCGGAACCGCCGAAGGAACATCGATTCGGTTGGCCTTGGAGAACGTCATCCCACCACGCCCCATGAGCCATGACCTTATTTGCAGTTTTACCTCGCACCTTGGATTTACCCTCAACAAAGTCGTAATCACGGAAGTCAAAAATAATACGTATTTTTCAACGCTGTTTTTGTCTAAAGATGACTTGGAAAAATCGATCGATTCAAGGCCGAGTGATGCGATTGCCCTAGCTCTCCGATGTCAATGTCCCATCTACGTGACCCCGGAGGTGCTGGAACGTCGCGGGGGGGAGGATCTGGATACTTGGCTTTCCAAGCTCGATCAAAAAGGATTAGAACAAACCGATATCTAGATATGTAATCAAGTAGAGGAAAGGAACTCAGACACTCATGCGATCTTATCAAGCTAAACCGCTGGAAGTTGAACGACAATGGTTCTTAGTCGATGCTAAAGGGAAAACCGTTGGACGCTTGGCCGCCAAGGTTGCCTCAATCCTTCGTGGAAAGCATAAGCCGACGTTCACGCCGAATGTCGATACGGGCGATCATGTCGTCATCATCAATTCCAGTGAAATTCAGTTCACCAGCGATAAATTTCGTAGAAAGATCTATTATCATCACACCGGTTACCCTGGAGGAATCAAAGCCATTACCGCCGAGCATCTTCATGCAAAGAAACCAACCGAAGTCCTTACCAAAGCCATTCGTGGGATGCTTCCAAAATGTACGTTAGGGAAACAAATGGCCAAAAAGCTCAAAATTTACCCTGGTGCCGAGCATCTGCATCGAGCGCAAAGCCCAACGCCTTTGAATCTCTAAATTCATCAGTAACTGTTCCAACGAAAAAAAGGAGACTTATTCTCACATGGTCGATACCATTCAATATGCAACCGGAAAAAGGAAAAACGCGATTGCCCGAGCGTGGGTAGAACCAGGGCAAGGCGACATTCTCATCAACGCACGATCAGTCGATTCATATTTTCCACGATTAACGCATCAAATCCAGATACAAACGCCATTCGAGGTCACCAAAACAAGCGGGCAATTTAATGTCAAAGCCACCCTGATAGGGGGAGGCGTTTCAGGTCAGGCGGGAGCCCTTCGCCATGCGATTGCCAAGGCATTGGCCTTATATAATCCTTCGCTACGGGATCCCCTGAAAAAAAATGGATTGCTCACCAGAGATAGCAGAGTGAAAGAACGGAAAAAATACGGGCAAAAAGGCGCCAGAGCCAGGTTCCAATACTCCAAACGATAATTGGCCGGACACCATTCACGCAGAATTATGGGGGAGGCCTTCCAGCCTCCCCCATTTTTTTAATCCGACTTCTGTCTGATGCCGTCGCCACTCCAATCAAACTGTTCGCAAATAATCAATTGTCACAAAGGAAAATCATTTCCCGATAGGTATCCTGCTCAAACTTTCTCCCCTCAATCAACTTTCTAGAAAAAAGACCATGGATAGAAAAATTCGCGTTGCTGTAATTGGAGCTAGTGGCTATACAGGTGGGGAATTACTTCGATTACTCACCCTCCACCCTCAGGTCACACTGTCCCGTGTGGTGGCGTCTGAAAAATCTGAGGGCCGCGCTGTCGCGTCGCTGCTTCCTCATCTTACGAAGATTTATGACTGTTCATTGTCTTCGTTGAATATCGACTCGATCGCCAAGGAAGTCGATGTGGTTTTTCTCGCGCTTCCTCATACGCAATCCTTGCAGCCAGTAGCCGATTTTCTCTCACAGGGGAAACATGTCATTGACTTGAGTGCCGATTATCGTCTTCAGGATCCGTTGGTGTATGAGCAATGGTATCAAACCCCCCATACCTTCCCTGGCCTGCTCAAAAATGCGGTGTATGGACTACCAGAACTCAATCGCGCAGCTATCGCCAAAACCAACCTTGTCGCCGTTGCCGGGTGTTATCCCACCGTCGCCATTTTGCAACTCGCGCCCTTTGTGGCCCAAGACCTTATTGAGCTCAACTCGATTATCATTGACGCAAAGTCGGGAATTTCAGGAGCCGGTCGCACACCTGCACTGGGCACTCACTTTCCTGAATCGCATGAAGCCATTCATGCCTATAAAATTGGCAAGCATCGCCATGTGCCTGAAATCGAACAGGAGTTGGCACGACTGATTCCTGCTCCATCATCAAAAACAGCTTTTCCCAGTCCATCTATAATTTTCACACCTCACTTAATACCGATTAACCGAGGCATTCTGAGCACCGCCTATGCCAAATTGAAACCCGGCATTGAACAATCCCATCTGGATGCAGCTTATAACAGTCGGTATCGAGACGAATATTTCATTCGACTCTTTCCCAGTTCCGAAGGGGTCAATCCGAAAAATCTGCGAGGATCAAATTTTTGTGACCTCAGTTGTACCTATGATTCTCGAACGGGCTATCTCATCACCACAGGTTCGCTGGACAATCTCGTAAAAGGCGCAGCCGGACAAGCGATTCAATGTATGAATCTTATGTTAGGACTTCCCGAAACACTCGGATTGACCGCGCCAGGGCTCTTTCCCTAGACCACGTTCACCAGTTTCTCCTGACGAGAAGGGGATGTTTTCATGTCTAAACGCATAAAAGGCGGGATCACTGCCCCCAAAGGATTCCTAGCCGCAGGGATTCATTCAGGAATTAAAAAGACCAAGCAGCTTGATCTGACCTTGATCGTGTCAGAGAAGCCTGGACCTATCGCCGGGGTGTTCACCTCCAACAGGCTCCCAGCCGCTCCCGTAATTCTCGACCGGCTTAATCTCAAGAAAGGCACAGGTCAAGCATTCATTGTTAATAGTGGCAATGCTAACGCATTTACCGGACCAGAAGGTTTGGTCCACGCCAGGGAAATGGGTCGGAGAGTTGCCGACCAACTCACAATTCCCCTTCACCATGTGTTTGTCGGATCCACTGGTGTCATTGGGGTTCCCCTACCGATGCCGGCAGTACGAAACGGGATTCCCATTTTGATCTCACGACTACGCAAGGCTGGTCACCAGGAAGCTGCCAAGGCGATCATGACGACAGACACCTGGCCTAAGGAAATCGCGGTTCAAGACCGAATTGGCGGAAAAATAGTGACAATAGGGGGAATCGCCAAAGGTTCAGGAATGATCCACCCTGACATGGCGACCATGTTGGCCTATGTCACAACAGACGCAGCCATTGACCAAAAAACGCTACAAACTACCTTTCGCGCTGTCACCAACCAAACATTTAACTGTATTTCTGTTGATGGGGAAACCAGCACCAATGACACGGCCTTATGTCTGGCCAACGGGGAAGCCGGAAACCTACCCATCAAAACCGGAACGACGGCACATAGCAAATTTGAAGCCCTCTTATTTCAAGTCTGTCACCATCTGGCAATGGAAATTGTTCGGGATGGCGAAGGTGCCACCAAAATCATTGAATTCCAGATCACTCAGGCTTCCAGTGACCGGGCCGCCAAACAATTTGCCAATACCCTAGCCACCTCCCCTTTAGTCAAAACCGCTATATTTGGGACGGATCCCAACTGGGGGAGAATTGTGGCCGCATTAGGACGAGCCGGTGTCCCTGTTAAAGCGGAGAAACTTCTCATTGGATTCAATAAGATTCCCATCGTCAAAAACGGGAAAGGGCTGGGGCCTCATGTGGAACGCCGAATTAAACAGGAAATGAAGAAGTCCTTCCTGACCATCTTTATTTCACTCGGAATGGGCAAAGGATCTTCCAAGATCTGGACCACGGATCTGACTTACGATTACGTAAAAATCAACGCATCCTATCGATCCTAACTCTTTTTCTCTGCTCAATTTGGAAGTTGGGAATTGTCTATTACCGAGGAGGGATAGTTATTTTTTTATGTGATGGCGGGAAATTAAATCATGCAGGGTCGGGCGGCTCACACCAAGGATGGTCGCAGCCTTGGTAATATTTCCACCTGTTTTGGCTAGAGTTTGCTCAATCACTCGCCTTTCGACCGTATCTCTGGCTACTTTCAAGGTAAGCCCATCCTGACTCTCATCCGGAGGGGATAAATCTAAATCTTCCGGAGCAATTCTTGGATTGTCGGTTAGCGTCACGGCGCGACGAATCCTGTTTTCTAATTCTCGAATGTTTCCGGGCCAATGATATTGCTCGAGAGACATCAGCGCTTCCCGCGTAAATCCGGAAATCTTCTTTTTCGCTTCTTCTGAATAACGCTGAAGCAGGGATTTGCCCAACATCACGATATCGCCACCCCGCTCCCGTAAGGGAGGAGCCGTAATGGTCACGGTATTCAATCGATAATACAGATCTTCCCGGAAGCGGCCATCTTTCATTGCCAGCTGAAGATCCATATTGGTGGCTGCCAGAACCCTTGTGTCAACTGGAATTTCTACCCGTCCGCCTACCCGCTCGATACTTCGTTCTTGTAAAACCCGAAGTAACTTGACTTGTAATGCAGGAGAAATCTCACCAATTTCATCTAGAAAAAGCGTCCCGCCATGGGCTGACTCAATTCGACCTGAACGCTGGAGATGGGCTCCGGTAAACGCACCTTTCTCATGTCCAAACAACTCACTTTCCAGCAACGTTTCGGGAATAGCCCCACAATTAATCGCGATAAAAGGGCCGTCCTTTCTGTGACTTTGCTGATGAATCGCCCGAGCCACTAACTCCTTTCCTGTACCGCTTTCTCCGACGATTAAAATAGAAATATCCGAACCGGCTACTCGCCGGATGGTATCGAAAACTTTAACCATGACCGGGCTGCTTCCGATAATTTCAGGAAATCCCCGTTTCGCCTCACGCTCCAGAAGTTTTTGGTTTTCTTTTTCCAGACCGGCCAAATATACGGCGCGCTGCAGAACAACTTTTAACACTTCCAAGTCTACCGGCTTTTCCAGAAAATCATATGCGCCCAATTGAATAGCCTTGAGCGCATTCGCTCGATCTTGATTTCCCGTGATGACGACCACCTTCACCAAAGGATTCACCGCAAGCAATTGTTCCAAGGCAGACAATCCCTCCGTCACCCCACCGGCATCAGGTGGCAAACCTAAATCTAAGGTGACCATTGAGATCTTTTCCCGTTGCAGAATATCGACAGCTGCCGCGCGATGATCTGCCTCATAGATCATATAGGAGGACTTTAATCCCCACTTCATCTGTTCAAGAATTTCTTGCCGGTCATCAACCAGAAGAAGTGAAGGAAGATGTGAATTTTCAGCAAGCGGATCAGACTTCATGGTCACTTGTTTCTTCTTGAGTCATATTCTACCCCGACTTGAGACACACCAAACACCATAGTACTTGCATTATCGGCACTTTGTACGGGAAATGTAATCATCACCGATGTGCCCCGCCCTTCCTGACTCTCAATGTGAATGACGCCATGATGGTCCTCTACAATACGCTTACATTGAAACAGTCCTACACCCAATCCATTCTTTTTGGAGCTTTTGAATGGCTGAAAAATATTTTCAAGCTGGGCCACGGACATTCCACCCCCTGTATCGACCATTTCAACGATCACCTCCTTGCCATCATAGGCGGTGGATATTTCAATCGTGCCCTGTCCCTCAATCGCCTGGCGCGCATTTAGAATGAGATTTAGCAGAACTTGTTTGATTGCCTCCCTTTTGAGCTGAAGGACCGGAACCTCCAGCCCCGGGGAAAAATTCGGTTGGCATCCAGGGCCGTTGACGGCCACCAGAATGTCCTTGATCAACAGATTCACATCCACCGACTCTGTCGGGACTCCCTCACTCAAATTCGGTTCGTTCGCCTGACGAGATAATTCTCCCATTAAATCGATAATTCGCTGAGACGTACTTTTAACGGTCTGCATTGCCGTTGTCTGAAATTCAATATTACTCCCGTATTGCGCCGCATTCTGAGCCACCATAGATAAACTCGACGCCAAATTTTTTAAATCATGTAAATAAAAAGCCGAGAACCGATGCACGGCTTCCCATTTAGCGGATGAACTACGCTCTTCAACTAACTCAAATTGAATGAGCAGCATCGTCACATGGTGCGCAATGGCTCGCAGTAAATCCAAATCGTCATGATCGTAATCGTCAAGAACCGATTCCTGACTAAGCGTACAAAATCCAAGCAGTCGGCCTTGCTCCGTCACCAGGGGTACACACACATGGGCGTGAGTGACATCAAGAAATTCCCTCCAATCCTCACCCGTCCGCTGCCCCACTTGCACCAACAAGGGTTCTTGTTTTTTTTTCAATAGATGAACAAGAGGGTGTGTTCCAGGAATGGGAATCGGCTCTGACACATTCGATGACCGATTATTCTCCGTTAATTTCCTTCGACGCCGTTCCATTCGTATTTGATGATACCGTCCATCAACATCAAAATGTTTCCAAATTGTGACCCGAGACGTTCCAAATGTTCGACCGAGCCACTCAAGGTATCGGTTTAAAAGTTCGGAGCCATCCTGACAGGCCGAAAATGTCTCAGTGACCTCTAACCATTTCTCTCGATAATCATATTTCGCCTTAAAAAAATGGCGAGAAACGACTTGCAGAAATTCGACACGAACACGCCTGGAAAGCAGGGCGACCACCAAACCCATAACGGCAAGAAACATGAGAACCATTCCCAGTGATTCCTTGACCTCCCAATCGGTTTGTTGCACCACTACGGTCACCATAGCGACAAGAAGGAAATACCCACTCACACACACGACGACCAGGGAAGCATATAATGCCTGGTGACTAATTTGAATCTTCTGGATCACCTGCGGTCCTCGCCATCGCCTCAATCCCAGTGCCATAACCATGAGAGAACTCAACGATGCGATCCCCCCTGCCCACACATCTTCCGATCGCCACACCGAAACCACGACCAAATGAAAGGCCTGCGCGATGGATATGCAGGCCAGACCTCCCAATCCAATCAGCACGTATTTCAATCGATATCGTAGAGGATCGGGAAAAGACTGAAGGATACGTTCCAGCTGAAATATTCCCACACAGGAGGCCAATACGATAAACCCCCAGATCATCAATCCCTCTGGTCGTCTGAACACAATGTCCCCCTCAGGATTGACCTGCATGAATCCATCTGGAGTACCCACGATCACCATTGCTAAAAGAGCAGCTCCACAGGCAATAATCTTCCACCACCCTCCGCCCAATGCCACAGAATTCGCAGAAAATTCATGTAACAATGAAAAACCGACCAAGCCGATCATGACCGGCAGCATGACCTCACCAATGAGAATAAGTTTTTTGGAAATAATGAGATGGGCTGGAAACACTTCTTGTATCCCATTCAGCCCATGGATCCAAATCATAACCGCCATCAGCAAAAGTAAAGGGAAAAAATGTGCCCCATCCTTTCTCTTCACAAATATGATCGTGGCCAAAAACAGGGAAACTCCTGCCGTGAGAATAGATGGAATAACCCACACACTCATAATGCCCCAAATTCCTATTGAGAGTTAGAGACAGACACGTTCATTTCTCGGTGTGACCAAAGACCACAGTCTTTTCGTTATTCTGATTGATGGAGACATGCTACGTAACACATGCTTTCATCTCTCGGGCGCACCCGGATTTATGGAAGAACCACTCGGATACCTACGCTGGCTTTCGAGCCCTTTACATATCAAGGTAAGATTTTCTCTTCTGGCCTGGGTCATGAGGATTCAGTCACCAGGCTACAAAAGCCTGGTTTAATAAATGAAGGAATTTCTCCCAACAGGTTTTTATGACACCTTTATCATGGAGAGAGAGGTCAAGATGGAGCACCATCCTAGCCTGCTCCACAGGACATTAATCAGAATAAAACTGTAGTAGTTTTTTTCGGAAGATGAGGAGGGGGACTGTAGGGTTCAGCCTCTCAAATCGACCTCGCCTCTCGCCGGACAAGGAAGGCTAGGGTTCGATTTTGATGAAGAGGAGTATCTTCAGCTTCTTTATCTACTATAGAACAAAGCCGTCCCGTTTCAGCCAATAAATTTAATCATGTAGAAATGGGAACATGAGGCTATCCGACAGGAGTGACGTGTCAGAATTACTGGGATGACATATCAGGCATATATGGGCCTTTCCAGCCCATTCCTGCCGAGAATTTCGAAGTATGAACCAGCGTAAACCGACTTAACTGCCGTTGTTAAAATGGAGAGAATTTGGCGCCTTCCCGACCCCATGCTAAGAAATAAGCCTCTTGACAGCTGCACCAAAATTACTGGAGTCCTGGTTGGCCGTTTGAAGGAGACGCATCTTCCTGTCTATCGGAGGGATGCAGTCCATATTTTTTGAGCAGTTTATAAAAATCTGCCCGATAGCGCCCGGCAATTTGTGCCGCCTTGGAGATGTTTCCTTGGGTAGCTTTCAGCAAATCCTGGAGGTACTCCTTCTCAAATGCCTCTTTCGCATCAGTTAATGGCTGAAGGCCACCTGGCTTGCTCTGTTCTTGTGGAGAAAGCGCAAGGAATTCGGCCGTAATAATGTCTTGAGGAGACATGACAACCGCACGTTCAATCATATTCTCAAGTTCTCGAACATTACCGGGCCAAGGATACGTAATTAAGGCCTGCATGGCTTCAGGGGAAAATCCTTTGACGATTTTACCGTGATGCTCTATGCTCCGCTTAAGAAAAAACTGTGCGAGAGAAGGAATGTCCTCCCGTCGTTGCCGAAGCGGAGGAATCCACAAAGGCACGACGTGAATCCGATAATACAGATCTTCTCGAAATCGTCCTTCCCGAACGGCTAATTCCAGATCCTTATTGGTTGCGGCCAGAATTCTCACATCCACCTTCACGGGCACTTGCCCTCCGACGGGCACCACCTCTCGATTTTGAATGGCCCGCAAGAGTTTCCCCTGTAATGACAAAGGCATTTCACCAATTTCATCCAAAAATAATGTTCCCTTATCAGCACTTTGGATTAATCCTCTTTTATTTTGATGGGCGCCGGTAAAGGAACCCTTCATATGCCCGAACAACTCACTTTCGAACAACGTTTCTGGAATAGCTGCACAATTGACGGCCATAAACGGTTTCGAAGCTCGAGGGCTATTACAATGAAGCACGCGGGCAATAACTTCTTTCCCGGTTCCGGTTTCTCCGGAAATACAGACGGTGGTATCGGTCTTCGCCACTTGCGCCACCTGCTTCAACACCGTATGCATTTCTGCACTCCGGGCCACGACATTTTCAAGCCCATATAATTCGTTCACAAGCAATTGTAGTCGATGAATTTCCTGACTCATTCGTTTGGTGGTGAGGGCTTTATCAATACTCTCCAGTAACTCTTTGTCATCAAACGGTTTGGTTAAATACCCATACGCACCTTTTTTCATGGCTTCCACCGCATTAGGAATACAGCCATGCGCCGTTAAAATCAGGATTGGAAGATTCGTTTGATGCTGATGCAATTCTTCCATCAGATCCAAGCCATCAGCATCCGGCAATCGAAGGTCCAGAATGGCAAAATCATAGGGATCTTCCTGAACGCGGCTCAACGCATCCCCCCCGGAGCCACAGGCCGTCACCACAAATCCCATGGAATGCAGGCGCATTTTCAAGAGGGTCAGTAAACTCGGATCGTCATCAACAACAAGAATTCGTTCATCAGCCATCACAATTCCTCTATTTTTTTCCTTCACCTTCATTTGGGAATTCTTTCTCCTCGGCTCTTTCGAGTTTGGGGGTTGGGGCCATTTTTTCAGACGGGCGGGTCGGTGGGGCCTTCTCGCGGATTTCCTGATCGATACGTCGTAACGCCTCTAATTGATTCGTCAGTTCTTGAACTTTTCTCTCACTGGACTTCAGTTCCTGCTGCACATCCTGGCGGAGTGCCTGCTCCTTTTTTAATTGTTCTGTTTGTTTGGAAAGATTCGAGAGTGCCTGATTCAATTCGTCGACAGCCTTTTCCCGATTCGTTAGTTCTATCTTCAGTGCGTCAACCGAATCTGTTTCCAATTGACGACTTAATTCATGGACCAGTAATTCCTTATTCACTATTTCACGAACCAATCGCTTAGTTAAGCCCTCGGAAGCGATCCCTCCTCCTGGAGCATTCAATACGTCCAACAACCATAACCAAAATCGGCTCTCACCCGCCAATACGCTGTTGGGGTTGGAAGCCACCACTTTTCGAAAATGCAGCGCAGCTAATTCCCTATTTTCATATAACGCAACGACTCCACGAAGAAAATGGACCGCACGGCATTCATCTTCACTTTTACAAGTACTCAGCTTCTTTTCCTGATCATCTGCAATTGCCCGAAAAAATGGAACATCTTCAGGGTCAGGAGTTAACACCGAGGACACCGAAGAGTATCCGGTTGAACCAGATTGAGCCAAGGCAGATCGATCCCAATCGGTGAGGTTAGACCCACCCCATTCAAGAAGCATTACGGAAACTAAAAACACCAGGATCAACGACTCAATTTTTTTGCGTGTCAATTGACACTCCCCGTATGTTTTCGCTTGGGAATGGTAAAATGCAAGGCAGTCCCGGTTCCCAGAATACTCTCAGCCCAAATTTTTCCACCATGGGCTTCGACCACCCGCTTCGCCAAGGCCAACCCGATTCCACTCCCCACATACACACGGCCTTCTTGGGTTTTCCCCTGGTAAAATCGTTCAAAAATATGAGGCAAATCAGCTTCGGGAATTCCCGGTCCCGTATCAGACACCGAAAATTGCAACCCTCCTCCGGCACTATCCGGCCTTGATCGAATCAGCACCGTCGTTCCTTCAGGACTAAATTTAATCGCATTCGATAAAAGATTTTCCAACACTTGTTCCATCCTCGGCCCATCCAGATCATAGAACCTCACCTTGTTCTGAAACAAATCGAGGGTCAGATGAATGTTTTTTCGTTCTGCGAGAAATTTGACTTTTTCTGTCGACCGGACGACCAAACGATTTAAGTCGGTTGGACTAAAATTATAGGAGACCATGTCGGCCTCCATCCGGGATAAATCCAAAAGATTCCCGATTAAGTGATTGAGCCGTTGACTACTCTCAGAAATAATGGTGAGGGTTTCTCGTTGGTCTTTCGTCAGCGTTCCAGGAATTCCATCCAGCAGAAGCTGTGAGCCTTCACGAATAGACGTTAACGGGGTCCGTAACTCATGGGAAATATTTGCCAGGAATTCCGATTTCATCTCATCTAACTTTTGTAGTTTTTCGCCCATCCAATTTACCTGGCCAACCAGTTCACGTAACTCCTGTGGAACAGAAAGGGAGATCGTCCCTCCAAATTGACCTTGTCCAATTCTGCGGATTTGAGCTTTAACTCGTCGAAGGGGCCGGAGGATACTATAGCTGGCGATCCCGGCCAAGCCAAGACCTAGAACCAACGCCATCACCAGAAGCTGTTTCGTAATTTCCTGGGCCTGCACCGAACGAAGATGGGAATCCTTGAGAATCGCGCCGACACTGGCTTCCTGAGCAGTGATATAGGCGTTGATGGATTGGGTTATAGCGGTAATCAAGGTATCACGATTTTGCTCATAGCTGGCGATAGCCTGAGGAGAACGGTCGGCTTGCTCAACGCCAACACTCAAAAATAAGGTATGAAATTCTTCGTGAAGTTCCTTTGTTTTCGCAAGTGCTTCCAGCGTACTGCCAGGGTTTTCCTGATCTTGAAGCGCTTTTAAGGTTTTGCGAAAATTTTCAGCCTCCTGAAGAAAATCTTTCAGAAGTGTGGTATCCCGAAGTACCAAATATTGCTTGTCACTTTTTAATTGCGCATACAGACTGGTAATGAGACGCTTAGCCGTTTCCACAGCTGGAAAGTGATGAGTCGCTAACTCAGCGCCTAATTCCGTTAAGGCACGAAATTGATGGAGAATATATAAATTCACGCCAACCACCAATGCAAGGATTGTCAGGTACCCAAGGGTTAATCGCCAAAATATAGATAGACGTGTCAACATTTTTAAAACACCAAAACGAATAGGAACGTTTCAAAAGTATTTGTATCTGTTGACTCTAGACCTGAGTGAAAAAATTTCCAAACAACCTGCTTTGTTCTCTCCATTGCAAATTTAACTATCCCCCTTCCTCGAAAACACCAAAGAACTTTCACATAAAAGTTGGCTACGTAGCAATGCTGAATTGTATTTCCTACATAAGATTGATTAATCCTACACGAAAATCCAATATTTCATGAAGTTTCTATAAAAGCGCCTGCCAATTTTTCTGTTTAGAAACAATTAAATATTTAGACCTTGGCTTCACTGGTCTCTTTATTGCATGTGCCACCGTAGCTAACTTAATTATTGGAAAGATTTTCAAATTCTATCAAAAACCCCACTCCTTGAATTTTCCCACCTGTCGGATGCGAAAATTTAATGGGGCATGTTTATTATCGTGACAATTACTTTATCTACTCATTGCGTGTCTCTTTATTTCCCCCCCCCCAATTTATCCATCTTCATAATTTTTCATCATCCTCCCCCTGAATTAAAAACACCTTCCAAGTTTTCTTAGACAGTACTTGGAAATTTAGATTTTATTGCCCGATTAAACAATTCGGCTTGCCTTTCTCCTCCTAGGAGTAATTTAAGAAAGCCATGCTTTCTTCTCTGATTGAACTTACATTTAGAGAGGGCAAGTTGAAAATAGACACGCACAGAGAAAAAACCGTTCGAGAAAACTATTTTTGAAATGGGAAACAGTCTACCAATGCAGGAGATGAATAATGAAATTCCAAAGCACCATCCCCTTATTTAAAAATTCTCTCTCCACCAAAATTCCCAGGGCCGTGATGTCTCAACTTGTGCAAATGGGCCAGAGGCTTTCCAACATCGTCGTACAGCTTTTTACAAAATTAATCTTGGGCCTGGCTTCTCACGTATCTCCAAAAATACTTTCGTTTTATATGCTTTTGTTCGCATTGATAACTGTAATACCTTGCGCCAAGGTTTTTTCAGCTAACGTTTCGGTGACCTGGAATAAAAATACCGAATCGGATTTAGCCGGATATAAAGTTTACAAACGGGCGTTACCTTCTCAAGACTTTGGACAACCCATATTTTCAGGAATGCCCAGCAATCCATCCTCGCCCGCAACAACCGTTTCCGGGCTCAATGGGGGCACAACCTATGGATTTATAGCAACAGCATTTGACACAGCCGGAAATGAAAGCGCCCCTTCCACTGAAAAGCAGATTTCCATCCCTACAGGTACCTCCCCTCCCCCCCCACCCACCTCAACCCTCAATATTTCGAACCTGACCGTGTCCAATGGGAAAGCCTATGTTGTGCCCACTTCCGGCCTGCAAGCGGGTGGCACCGTATATATCGACCGTTCCTATACCTTTACGACCGTCCCCACTCTCGTGCAGGGTGCGGCATATATCCGTACGGCAAATGATGACAAAGCAGCGACCAATACCGCCTTCCTCAGCTTTACAGTTAATCAACCTGTATCCGTGTATGTCGCCCATGGCGATCGCATTACCTCGAAACCTGCGTGGCTGAACACGTTTACCGATACCGGCACAAATCTGGTGACCTCGGATGCGACCTTCAGCCTGTTTGTGCGCTCCTTTCCAGCCGGCACCATCACCCTCGGGGGCAATGCTAGCGGTGGATGTTGCAGCATGTATTCCGTCATTGTTAAAGCAGATGGTGCCACCCCAGGTGACACCACGCCCCCGACCATCACGTTGACGTCCCCCAGCGCTGGAACTATCTCCGGCACGGTAACGGTTAGCGCCAGTGCCAGCGATAATGTGGGTGTTACAGGCGTCCAATTCCGTCTCCAGGGCGCGAACCTCGGGGCTGAAGATACGACTAATCCCTATAGCACCAGCTGGAATACC
>NZ_JBQKUP010000023.1:0-15141 GCF_052156535.1 Nitrospira sp. T9 | reverse complement strand
AACTTCGCCTTCCCCGTATCCCCCATCACTTTCGTCAAGGCCGACGTCAGGGTCGTCTTCCCATGGTCAACGTGCCCGATCGTCCCCACATTGACATGCGGCTTCTTCCGCTCAAATTTCGCCTTCGCCATGCCCTACCTCCTCTTGAATTCCTTGCCTTACCGAATTGAAAAATATACCAGAGGAAAACTACTCCCCTTGATTCTTTTTTATTATTTGCTGAGCCATGAGCTTTGGCACCACCTCATAAGACTCAAATTCCATACTATAAGTAGCACGTCCCTGAGTCTTGGATCTTAAATCCGTGGAATACCCAAACATTTCACTTAATGGGACGGCAGCATCAACAATTTGAGAAGTTCCCCTTGCACGCATTCCGTGAATTTTCCCGCGCCGGCTATTTAAATCACCTATCACATCACCCATAAAATCCTGGGGAACAAGAACCTCAACCTTCATAACCGGCTCCAACAAAACCAAATCCGCTTTTTGACAGGCACTTACCAACGCCATTGACCCTGCAATCTTAAAGGCCATCTCACTCGAGTCCACTTCATGAAAAGAACCATCAAACAAAGTGACACGAAGATCGCGCAATGGGTACCCAGCAAGGATCCCACTCTCCATTCGCTCCCGGATTCCCTTTTCCACCGGAGCAATATATTCCCTGGGAACCGTTCCCCCAACAATTTTATTTACGAACTCTAAACCGACACCAGACTCTGCCGGCTCCACCCTCAGCCACACATGGCCGTACTGACCACGACCACCTGTCTGCTTTACATATTTCCCCTCAGCTTCCGCTTTTCCCTTGATGGTTTCACGATAAGCTACCTGAGGCTTCCCGACATTTGCTTGAACTTTAAATTCACGAAGAAGACGATCAACAATGATCTCAAGATGCAATTCCCCCATACCAGAAATGATTGTTTGCCCCGTCTCATCATCTGATTTCACCTGAAAGGAAGGATCCTCCTGAGCAAGCTTTTCCAAAGAATACCCCAACTTATCCATGTCTTGCTTGGTCTTTGGCTCGACAGCCAATGAAATAACGGGCTCAGGGAATTTTATTACTTCCAACAAAATTTGATGCTTCTCATCACAAAGAGTGTCACCTGTTCGAGTATCTTTAAGACCTACAGCTGCCGCAATATCACCAGCAGAGACCTCATCAATCTCTTCTCGTTTATTGGCATGCATTTTCAATAGACGCCCTATTCGCTCCTTTTTCCCCTTTGCGACGTTATACACGTAAGATCCAGCGGATAATTTCCCTGAATACACCCTAAAATACGTCAATTGACCTGAAAATGGATCAGACATTATCTTAAATGCTAGAGCAGCAAATGGCTCACTATCCTCCGGCTTTCTAGTAATTTCCCCTTCGGAATGAGGATCAATACCAACAACGGGAGGAAGGTCAACCGGAGAAGGGAGATAATCAACCACACCATCAAGCAACGGCTGAACACCTTTATTCTTAAATGCCGATCCACAAAAGACTGGATTAATCTTTAATCCTATCGTCCCTGCCCGTATTGCCCTCTTTACCTCCTCTACGGCCAGAATCTCCCCGGCCAAATACCGTTCCATCACCACTTCATCAAACTCAACAACTGAATCCAACAATTTCTCGCGATATTCATTAGCCAACTCTAAATAGTCTTCAGGAATTTCCTGGACAGTATAAGCGGCGCCAAGAGTCTCATCATCAAAAACCAGCGCTTTCATAAGCAGAAGATCAATTACCCCTCGCAAACCATCCTCTTTTCCTAATGGCAATTGCACGGGAATCGGCTTAGCTCCAAGCCGGTCAATTAAAGATTGAACGCTCGCAAAAAAATCAGCGCCCACTCGATCCATTTTATTCATAAACACGATTCGAGGAACTTGGTACTTATCTGCCTGGCGCCACACCGTCTCCGATTGGGGCTCCACTCCCTGAACCGAATCGAAAACAGCTATAGCTCCATCCAGCACTCGAAGCGACCGCTCTACCTCAATGGTGAAATCCACATGACCAGGAGTATCGATTATGTTAATCCGATTATCCTTCCAGAAACAGGTTGTGGCGGCGGAAGTAATTGTGATCCCTCGCTCCCGCTCCTGCTCCATCCAATCCATCGTCGCCGCGCCCTCATGCACCTCACCAATTTTATGGGAAACCCCCGTATAATAGAGGACACGTTCGGTGGTCGTAGTCTTACCGGCATCAATATGGGCCATAATGCCAATATTCCGAGTTCGACTTAAAATAAAATCCGTTGACACAAATTCCTCACACAACAATGCCGGCAAGGGCAAAGTTCATTACCGATAAACAGAGAAAAAAAACATCTCTATTCAGGAAACGACAAGCTCCCCCGCAGCACCAACATTCCAACACTACCACCGGTAATGAGCGAAAGCTCTATTGGCTTCAGCCATCCGGTGCGTCTCATCCCTCTTCTTTACCGCCGAACCGTTATTATTAGCAGCATCCATTAACTCCGCCGCCAACTTCTCCCTCATGCTCTTACCACTTCGAGCCAAAGCACTTTGCTTAATCCACCTCAAAGCCAAAGCCACCTGGCGCACAGGACGGATTTCTACAGGCACCTGATAAGACGCTCCCCCGACCCTTCTTGACTTCACCTCTACCATTGGTTTGACGTTTCCCAATGCAGCATGGAAGACCTTAAGCGGCTCATCCCCCGTCTTTTCCCTGACAATATCAAATGCCCCGTAACAAACCCGTTCAGCCGTACTTTTCTTTCCGTCCTGCAGAAGAATATTCAAAAACCTGCCAACAACTTGATCCTTATATCTGGCATCCTGGACAACCTTTTGACGAAGAACAAGTGGCCTACGTGGCATTTTTTCCCCTAAAGAATTAACGAATTTTAAATTAAATAAGCGAAGGTAAAAGCGCGGGACCTACTACTTGGGGCGCTTTGCACCATACTTTGATCGCCCCTGCTTCCTGTTAGCAACCCCAACGGCATCCAATGCCCCACGAATCATATGATATCTGACACCAGGAAGATCTTTCACCCTACCACCACGCACCAGAACAATAGAATGCTCCTGCAGGTTATGACCCATACCTGGTATATAAGCAGTTACCTCGAGGCCCGTCGTCAACCGAACCCTTGCTACTTTTCTCAATGCCGAATTAGGCTTTTTAGGAGTCGTAGTATATACCCGAAGGCAGACCCCCCTTCGCTGAGGACACTGATTTAAAGCCGAACTCTTACTTTTTGCTTTAATCGCCTTACGGCCTCCACGTATTAGCTGGTTTACTGTAGGCATATTATTTCCAATTACAATTTATTTTTAATAAATTTCAAAATTGCTTCAGGCGAACCGGTTGATCTTATAGATTCATTTTCATTATGTCAAGATGCTGATTCATCTTAAACGTAGCATTTAAAATTATTTTTCACTTGACGAATGAACCATACTTAAACTTGACTGATCCTCGGAAGACAATGCTACATCTTCCTCTGTCCGCTTCGGCACAAAGGTTTCGCGATACTCCCCCCAACCTGTCCCAGCCGGAATCAACCTGCCGACAATCACATTCTCCTTTAATCCTCGCAAATCATCCGTACGTCCATTTATAGCAGCCTCCGTAAGAACTCGGGTTGTCTCTTGGAACGAGGCCCCAGAAATAAAGCTGTCAGTACTCAGCGAGGCCTTTGTAATTCCCAATAAGACAGGCTTCCCTAGGGCTGGTTGCCCGCCCTCGGAAATAACTCTCTCATTCTCATCATCAAAAACAGATTTATTGACCTGAGTGCCAGGCAAGAATGCGCTATCGCCAGCATCTTCGATTCTTACCTTTTTCAGCATTTGTCGTGTGATGACCTCAATATGCTTATCGTTAATCACAACCCCCTGAAGACGGTAAACCTCTTGCACCTCATCAACCAAATACTTTTGCAACTCCCTTGGCCCCAAGACGCTTAAAATATCATGTGGATTAGCGGACCCATCCATTAATGGTTCACCAGCTCTTACCCAATCACCTTCATGAACATTTACGTGCCGGCCACGCGGGATAAAATATTCCTTTACATCACCAATCTTGTTATCTACGACGACCTTACGTAAGCCTTTAACAAAACCACCAAAAGACACCTCTCCATCAATTTCTGTGACAACTGCATGCTCCTTAGGCTTTCTCGCCTCAAACAACTCTGCTACGCGAGGCAAGCCTCCCGTAATATCTTTTGTCTTAGTGGTTTCTCTTGGTATTTTTGCCAGCACATCTCCAGGATATACAGTCGATCCTTTTTCCACAAAAATATGTGCTCCTACTGGCAGGAGGTATCGTGCGGGAGACCCAGAGGAAAGCTTTGCAGTTTTTCCTGACTCATCCTTAACGGACAACCGCGGACGCAAATTGGTCCCTGCCTGCTCGATGACGACCCGGCGCGATAAACCAGTGACCTCATCCACCTCTTCTTTCATGGTGACTCCTTCGGCAATATCACCGAAAGCCACCTTCCCACCTACTTCAGTCAAGATGGTGAGTGAATATGGATCCCACTCCACAAACTTCTGTCCTACTTCGACCTTTCCGCCATCTGGGACCTTTATCTTTCCTCCATATACCACCGGATATTTTTCCCGCTCACGGCCAGTCTCATCAATTACGGCAACTTTGCCATTGCGTACCATTACAACCCAATCCCCTTGTCGGGTCTTTACGGCCATGCTGGGATTATAAAAATCCGCGTTTTTCTTTGCGTCAAAACTTAAAAATTTAATCGTACCATCATGCTTGGATGCCAGAACCGTTTGTTCCACAACCTTACTGGCCGTGCCTCCAATATGGAACGTCCGCATGGTCAACTGGGTCCCTGGCTCACCGATAGACTGCGCCGCAATGACCCCAACAGGTTCTCCCTTTTCTACAAGGCGGCCGCGAGCTAAATCTCTGCCGTAGCATTTGGCACACACCCCCCATCGAGATTGGCATGTGAGAACGGAACGAATTTTCACGTGGTCAATTCCCGCCTCAACAATTGTCTTACAAAGCTCCTCCTCTAATTCTTCATGAGCTTTAACAATGACTTCCTGTGTGACAGGATCCAGCACATCCTCTGCTGTTAACCGCCCAAGAATGCGTTCATCCAGGGGCTGAATCACTTCTCCACCCTCTACTAACGCCGAAACGATAATTCCGTCCGTAGTGAAGCAATCAGGCTCACTGATAATCACATCCTGAGCCGCATCTACAAGACGCCTAGTGAGATATCCTGAATTTGCCGTCTTGAGTGCTGTATCCGCCAACCCCTTCCGTGCTCCATGAGTCGAAATAAAATACTGCAAAACCGTGAGACCCTCCCGGAAATTTGCGGTAATAGGAGTTTCAATAATTTCACCTGAAGGCTTGGCCATAAGACCGCGCATTCCTCCCAATTGCCGAATCTGCTGCGAACTTCCCCTAGCGCCTGAATCCGCCATCATAAAGATAGGATTGAGACCTTCTGCTGCGCCGCGCCCGCCTCCTTCTTTAATTTCCTTCATCATTTCAATGGCAACTTCTTCGCCAACATGGGCCCAAATATCGATAACCTTGTTGTATCGCTCCCCATTAGTAATCAGGCCTTCACTGTATTGCTCCTGAACCTGGGAAACATCGCCTTTGGCGCGCTCAATCAATTCCTTTTTGCGAGACGGAATATGCATGTTATCGATACAAATGGAAACGCCTGCTTTGGTGGCATAGGAGAACCCTAAATCTTTCAATTGATCAAGCATGACGACTACTTCATGCAGACCGGCTTGACGATACACACGATCAATCAGTTTCGTCAGCTCTTTTTTTGTCATAAGCTGATTTACATGTGAAAAAGGCATGCTTCCTGGCAAAACCTCAGAAAGAATCACTCGTCCAACCGTCGTATCAATCATATCTCCATCAATTCGTACTTTTATCCTCGCCTGCTCTTCCACTTCCTGAGAATCATAGGCAATTCGAACTTCATCTGTAGACGAAAAGATCTTCCCCTCCCCACGGGCACCGTCACGATCCTTGGTCAACCAATAACATCCTAAGACCATGTCCTGGGAAGGGATAGATAGTGGTCTGCCATTGGCCGGTGAAAGAACATTATTGGCCGCCATCATTAATACACGAGCCTCAATTTGGGCTTCCACTGAAAGCGGAACATGCACAGCCATTTGATCCCCATCAAAGTCAGCATTAAAAGCCGCACAGACCAAGGGATGGAGGCGAATAGCCTTTCCTTCTACCAAAATTGGATCAAAGGCCTGAATGCCAAGACGATGAAGAGTTGGAGCACGATTCAACATAACCGGATGCTCTCGAATCACTTCATCAAGGACATCCCAGACTTCTGGACGCTCCTTCTCAACTAAACGCTTAGCGCTTTTGATTGTCGTTGCTGCACCACGCTCTTCCAGTTTGTGAAAGATAAACGGTTTAAATAATTCCAAAGCCATTTTCTTGGGCAATCCACATTGATTAAGCCGTAATTCTGGACCGACCACAATCACCGACCTCCCCGAGTAATCGACCCGTTTTCCGAGGAGATTCTGCCTAAATCGCCCCTGCTTGCCTTTGAGCATATCACTCAAAGACTTGAGGGGACGCTTATTGGCGCCACGGATGACCCGGCCCCGACGCCCATTATCAAACAACGCATCGACCGCTTCCTGTAGCATTCGCATTTCATTGCGGATAATGACACCGGGAGCCTTCAATTCCACCAAACGCTTGAGACGGTTATTGCGATTAATCACCCGACGATAAAGATCATTAAGATCCGAAGTAGCGAACCGGCCTCCATCCAAAGGTACCAGGGGACGAAGCTCCGGGGGCAACACGGGAATGGCATCCATAATCATCCACTCCGGATTATTTCCTGATTTATGAAACGCCTCAATGACCTTCAATCGTTTCGTCAGTTTTTTTCCCACCGCAGCGGACGTCGTACTCTTTATCTTGACATGCCGTTCATCCCACAAAGCATTAATATCCACTTTGCGCAATAATTCACGAATAGCTTCGGCACCAATTCCCACTTTAAAAGAATTGGCCCCATACTCCTCGACACACTCACGATATCTTTCCTCAGTCAAGAGCTCTCTTTCTTTCAAATTCGTATTGCCGGTATCCAAGACCACATACGCCTCAAAATACAGGATCTTCTCCAACTGCTTTAAACTCATATCCAAAAGAATGCCAATCCGGCTGGGCACACCCTTGAGAAACCAGATGTGAGCAACAGGAGCAGCCAATTCGATATGACCCATTCTTTCGCGTCGAACTTTTGACTGGATGACCTCCACGCCGCACTTATCACACACAATCCCACGGTGCTTCATCCGCTTGTATTTACCGCAATTACATTCCCAATCTTTGGTTGGCCCGAATATTTTTGCGCAAAACAGCCCATCCCGCTCAGGCTTAAAGGACCGATAGTTGATCGTCTCTGGCTTTTTTACCTCGCCATAAGACCACGAGCGAATCTTCTCAGGCGAAGCGATACGAATTCGCATGGCATCAAATGAAACGGCATCACGAGGTTTTTCAAAAAGCGAATAGATACTATCCAAGTTCGTTCCTCCGATTATGTTGAATGATGGGACCGGACAACCACGCTAATTCTCTAATCAGCAGATTTAATCAACTCCACATCCAACCCTAAACTTTGCAATTCCTTCACTAAGACATTAAAGGACTCCGGAAGACCAGGTTCCAGAAAGTTCTCACCTTTCACGATTGCTTCATACATTCGAGACCGGCCTGGCACATCATCTGATTTCACGGTCAGAAATTCCTGCAAGGTGGAAGCCGCCCCATATGCCTGCAGAGCCCAGACCTCCATCTCTCCTAGACGTTGACCGCCAAATTGAGCCTTTCCTCCAAGCGGTTGCTGCGTTACCAAAGAATATGGCCCGATTGAGCGGGCGTGAATCTTATCGTCCACCAAATGGTGAAGTTTCAGCATATACATGTATCCCACCGTGACCGGACTCTTAAATGGTTCGCCTGTCCGTCCATCATAGACCACCGATTGTCCTGACTCAGGGAGATTCGCCTTTTTCAATAATTCTTTGATTTCCTTTTCCGAAGCTCCATCGAATACAGGGGTTTCTACCTGAATTCCTAACGCTTTTGCCGCCCACCCCAAATGCGTCTCAAGAATTTGTCCCACATTCATTCGAGAGGGAACTCCCAACGGGTTCAGGACAATCTGAACGGGCGTCCCATCTGGGAGATAAGGCATATCCTCTTCAGCCATAATTCGAGAAACGACACCCTTGTTCCCATGACGGCCGGCCATTTTATCGCCCACCGCAATTTTTCTTTTAATTGCCAAATACACCTTGACCAGCTTAATAACCCCGGGAGGCAATTCATCTCCACGTCGAAGACGACCAACCTTCTCATCGTATTGTGTCTGTAAAATTTCAATTTGGTCTTTCGCTTCCCGTTCAATTTCATCCAGCTTTTTTTGTTCTTCCGCATCTGCCAAAATCACCCGACGCGCATCATCATCAGATAACTTGCGAAGAACTTCGGCGGTAATACGACCCTTTTTCTTTAGAATTACTTCCCCACTATCAGGGTCCATTAAATCCCGTCCGACAAATTGCCCAAGCAATAGCTTCCGAATCTTACGATTCCGTTCTTCTTCGATAATCCGCAATTCTTCCTGGTAGTCCCGCTCGACTTTGACGCGATCATCCGTCTCGATTGTCCGAGACCGCTCATCTTTATCTACGCCTTTTCTGGAGAAAATTTTGACGTCCACGACAATACCTTCAATGCCTGGAGGAACCTGAAGCGAGGTATCCTTCACATCTCCAGCCTTTTCCCCAAAAATCGCACGCAATAATTTCTCCTCTGGCGTCAGCTGGGTCTCTCCCTTAGGCGTAACTTTTCCCACAAGAATATCGCCTGGCTTGACTTCCGCACCGATTCGTACGATGCCACTTTCATCCAAATTTCGAAGAGCCTCTTCCCCAAGGTTAGGAATATCGCGAGTGATTTCTTCTTTTCCTAACTTTGTATCACGCGCCTCCACTTCGAACTCTTCGATATGGATTGAAGTAAATACGTCTTCTTTAACCATTTTCTCACTTAAAAGAATGGCATCTTCATAGTTATATCCACCCCATGGCATAAAAGCGACGAGTACATTTTTCCCCAACGCCAATTCTCCGCGATCCATAGCCGGACCATCCGCTAACACCTGACCTTGCTTAACCGGTTGGCCAATTCGAACAATAGGAGTTTGCGTGATACAGGTATTTTGATTCGTCCGCTGAAATTTGATCAAATCATAAGTATCCAGGATTCGAGAACCTTTTTTCTTATCATCTTTTTCCTTAAGTCCGGTCCTGACTACAATTCTCCTCGCATCTACCGATTCAACGATTCCATCTCGTTGAGCGATAGCCAAATATCCAGAATCTCTCGCTACAACAGCTTCCATTCCCGTCCCGACCAAAGGTGACTCACTTTTAATTGTTGGCACTGCCTGGCGTTGCATATTCGAACCCATAAGGGCCCGGTTTGCGTCATCATGCTCCAGAAATGGAATTAACGCAGTTGCCACGCTAACCACCTGCTTAGGAGAAACATCCAGATAGTCCACCTTATCGGGAGTAGTCGTCACAAATTCCCCTGCTTCTCTGGCCGTTATCGTTTCCGAGGTGAGCATCCCGTCCTTATTCATGGCTGAATTAGCCTGAGCGATAACAACTTGATCTCCATCCAATGGCGAAAGGAATTCAACGTCGTCTGTGACACGACCTTTTCTTACTTTTCGAAAAGGAGCCTCTATAAACCCAAACTCATTGATCCGAGCATAGGTAGCCAATGAAGTAATCAATCCAATATTGGGTCCTTCCGGCGTTTCAATAGGACATATACGACTATAATGAGAGGGATGAACGTCCCGAACCTCAAAACCTGCACGCTCCCTGGTCAAACCACCTGGCCCTAATGCAGACAGCCTACGTTTATGGGTGATCTCTGCCAACGGATTCGTTTGATCCATAAACTGCGAGAGCTGACTTCCAGCGAAAAACTCCTTGATGGCACCAACGATAGGCTTGGCATTGATCAGGTCATGAGGCAACACGGTTTCCATATCGAGCAGATTCATCCGCTCCTTAATGCTTCGCTCCATTCTAGCCAGACCAATACGGATTTGATTTTCCAACAACTCACCAACTGATCGGACACGACGATTGCCCAAATGATCGATATCATCAACCGCACCTTTACCGGCTTTAAGATCCACCAAGCATCTTACCACCTCGACAATATCTTGAGCGGATAACGTCCGCTGTTCTAATGACAAATCAAGGTTGAACCGCTTATTCATTTTCAACCGACCAACAGGGGAAAGGTCATACCGCTTGGGATTCAGAAAGAGATTTTCGAACAACAATTTTGCCGACTCAATGGATGGCATTTCCCCAGGCCGAAGGCGTTTATAAATTTCCACCCAGGCCTCTTCCTTTGAATTAGTCCGCTCGGCTTCCAATGTGTCCAGAATGACAGGACTGGTCGTAGGGCTATCCAGGTATATAACCTTAAATCCTTCAACTCCACTTTCCAGAATTCTCTCCATCACCGGTGCCGTGAGTCGTTGATTTTTTTCTAGAATTACTTCTTGAGTTCCAGGATCCACAAGTTCGGTTAACACAGCTCGACCAACCAAATCTTCCTGCTTGATAGGAATTTCTTTAATTCCAGCTGCACGAATACGCCCCATGAGGGTTTTATTGAGCTTGGTACCCTCTTTGACCAACGGCTCATTAGATCCCTTCTCAAAGAGATCTGCCGGAGATCGCAATCCTGCATGAATGTCGGGATCAAGCTTACGAAGCAATCCCCCATTCACGACGCGCACTTCCTCAATAGGGTAATACATCTTGAGAAGGTCATCAGTGCTAAAACCAAAACCTTTTAATAAAATTGTGGCAGGCATTTTCCTGCGACGATCAATTCGTACATACAAAATATCTTTGGCATCATATTCAAAGTCGAGCCATGACCCTCGATAAGGGATGATCCGGCCTGAAAATAAGACTTTCCCGCTTGAATGAGTCCGGCCCTTGTCATGGCCAAATGAAGGCCCAGGAGATCGATGCAACTGACTGACTGCCACCCGCTCCGTGCCATTCACCATAAAGGTGCCACGCTCGGTCATCAATGGGAGTTCGCCGACATAGACTTCTTGCTCCCTGACATCAAGGACTCTGTTTTTCACACTTTTATCTTGTTGATCGAAAACGACCAATCGCACCCGAAGCTTTAAAGGCGCAGCAAAAGTCATTCCCTGCTCTATACATTCCCTCGTGTCATACTTGGGCGTTCCCAGGGAATAGCTGGAAAATTCTAAAATGGCCGAATTATTATAATCCATAATGGGAAACACACTTTTAAACGCTGCATGCAATCCCTTGTCCTCACGACGATCCGGCAATGTCTCCGCCTGCAAAAATTCCTCATAAGAACGGCGCTGCACCTCAACTAAATCCGGAATTTCAATATGTGAGCGAATTTTTGAAAAGCTATGTCGCTGAACACTGCCCTCAAAGGCTGGTTGTCCCATTCCTGTCTCCTTAAGGATTAACGGCCACCTCAGCTTCCTGCTGGCCCTCGAACCTTCCTAAGTCACAACTCCGAGTCCTCATAATGAGGGGAAAACTATTTCACCTCTACGGTTGCCCCAACCTCTTGAAGTTTCTTCTTAATAGTTTCCGATTCTTCTTTGGACACGCCCTCCTTTACCGCCTTCGGGGCCGCCTCAACGAGATCCTTAGCTTCTTTCAAGCCCAACCCAGTAATTTCTCGCACCACCTTGATGACTTGAATCTTTTTATCCGCTGGGGCACCTCCCAATACTACCGTAAACTCGGTCTGTTCTTCAGCGGCAGGAGCCGCAGCGCCCACTGCAGCAGCCATAACCCCAACAGGCGCCGCTGCCGTCACCCCAAATCGGTCCTCCAAACCCTTCACAAGGTCCGACAATTCCAGGACACTCATGCCCTCTATAACCTTAATGAAATCTTCCTTTGACATTTTTGCCTCTGTTGCGCTCATCTCCCCTTCTCCTTTCTGCGTTTTGTTTTCTTGTATTGCGGCTAATACCGCAACAATACTTCTTACAATTTGACCTAAAACCCCGACAAACCCACGAATTGGCCCTTGGAAAGCCGACAACAACATCGACAACAATTCTGTCTTTGACGGCAAATCCGCCACAGAAGAGAGACGAGCTGCATCTAACTCGACTCCGTCCAAAATTGCTCCTTTGAGCTGCAATTTCTCCTCACATTTTTCACTTTTAATAAAATCACGAATGACTTTCGCAGGCAATACCGGATCATCGTATCCAATAACCAATGCCGATTGACCCTTAAAAAATGGTTGCAAAGGAACAAGGGTTGTTCCCCCAATAGCTCTCACGGCAAGAGTGTTCTTTACCACCTGAAAGTTTGACTTCGCCTGCCGAAGTTTTTTTCGCAAATCATTAATTTGATTCACGGGCATACCCGCGCATTCCGTTACGATGGCTATCCGCGCTCGAGCGAATTGCTCATGCATAACTGCCACAGCTTCATTTTTATCAGTTTTTTTCATACCTCGAACTCACCTGCTGAGATTAAAGTTTCAACTGACCTGCTTTGCAATCGCGGCTCCGTCCAGATGGATACCAGGTCCCATCGTGCTGGACAATGTCGCACTTTTCACATACTTTCCTTTGCTGGAAGAGGGCTTAGCCTTCATGATGGAATTAAAAACCGACTGGGCATTTTCTCTAATTTGTTGTCCCTGAAAAGACACCTTTCCAACAGGAACATGAATGTTGCCCGCCTTATCAACCTTATACTCAACTCTCCCCCTTCTGATTTCCTGAATGGCTTTCCCGACCTCAAAGGTCACCGTTCCAGTCTTAGGATTTGGCATTAATCCTCGTGGCCCCAACACTTTCCCCATTCTTCCGACAGCACCCATCATGTCCGGGGTCGCAATCATGGAGTCAAAGTCCAGCCACCCATCTTGGATTTTCTGCAAAAGGTCATCACTCCCCACAAAATCGGCACCCGCTTCCCTGGCCTCCTGCTCCTTTTCTCCTTTTGCAATCACTAAAATTCTGACCTTTTTCCCCGTTCCGTGAGGAAGGACCGTAGTCCCGCGAACCATCTGATCCGCACGCTTGGGATCTACCCCAAGGCTAAGTGACAGCTCTACCGTCTCATCGAATTTGGCAAAAGCAGCCTGCTTTACCAGGTCACTGGCCTCCTCCAATGAATATAGGGCCTTTGTTACCTTCGCTAAAGCCGATTCAAATTTCTTTCCCACGGCGCATACCCTCTGTTAAAAGCCTCACAATATTATTTACCCTTCAACCGTAATGCCCATACTTCTCGCGGTTCCTGCAATCACATTCATCGCAGCTGGGATATCACTGGCATTCAAATCTTCTACCTTCAACTTAGCTATGTCCTCTAGCTGTGCCATGGTGATTGTTCCAACTTTATTTTTATGGGGAATCCCTGAACCCTTTATGATACCTGCAGCCTTCTTCAGTAAATCTGATGCCGGAGGAGTCTTGGTCACGAAGCTGAAGCTTCTATCCTTATAAACAGAAATGACCACCGGGATAATGCTACCCTCTTGCTTCTGAGTTCTAGCGTTAAACTGTTTACAAAATTCCATAATGTTCACTCCATGCTGTCCCAAGGAAGGCCCAACAGGAGGAGCAGGATTGGCTTTTCCAGCCGGAATCTGCAATTTAATTTGACTAGTTACTTCTTTGGCCATACCTTCACCTACCTTACGTCGACTTGCGTATTGCTTAAATTAAAAAAGGAATACTCCACTTGTCTTTAAACTCGTTCAACCTGAGAAAACGCCAATTCCACAGGGGTTGAACGACCAAAAATACTGACTAGCGCCTTGACCCGACCATGATCCTGATCCACTTCATCCACCAACCCATTGAAACCCAAAAATGGGCCATCCACAATTCGGACATTGTCCCCTTTTGAAAAATTGGCCAATTCCCTTGGAGCCGTTACGCCGGATTCCAACTGCTTCAATAGCGTGGCCACCTCCTCGGGATCAAGCGGGATTGGCCTGGTTCCGCCTCCAATAAAACCAGTCACCTTGGGAGTCTCCTTGATCATAGCAACGACTTCATCTCCAAGCGGGCCATTCGCTTCAAGCAGAACATACCCGGGAAAGAATTTTCGTTTAGAAGCCCGGCGTTTTCCTTCTTTAAATTCCACTACATCCTCAGTAGGAACAAGGACTTGCGCCACAGAATCCGCCATACCCAATTGATTCGCCCGCTCGACAATTCCGGCCCGAACCCGTCCCTCATATCCCGCATAGGTGTGAATGACATACCAATGACTCGACATGAAATCCCTTCTAATAGATGCTAAATAATCCTGCTAATTAACCAAACAAGAATTGAATCCACCACAGAGAGGTACAAGGACATGATCACGCAAAACAATAGAACCACCGTGGTCGACCCGATCGTCTCAGACTTTGTAGGATAAGAAATTTTTTTAAGTTCCCCACGCACGTCTGACAAAAATTCGGTAATGGAAAACCATAGCTTCTTAAACACGACTTACCCCCCTCAGCCTTTTTTCGAAATCACGCCACTACGCTCATAAAAACGTCCCTTACTCGGTGCACATTACATCAACAGCCAAGTATGGCAGGGGCACAGGGATTCGAACCCGGACTTTCGGTTTTGGAGACCGACGTGCTAGCCGTTGACACCATGCCCCTTCAACCTGCACGAGACCTAAATGACCCATACCATCAATCACTTCACCTCTTTGTGAGGGCTATGCTTTCGACAAAATCGGCAATATTTTTTCACTTCCAGCCGATCTGGATCGTTTTTCTTGTTTTTCATTGTCGAATAATTTCGGCGCTTGCAATCTCCGCATGCTAGAGAAATAATGACTCTCATCGATACACCCCTATGTTCTTACGCGACGATTTCCGTGACCACCCCGGCTCCGACCGTTCGGCCCCCTTCTCGCACTGCAAATCGCACCCCTTGCTCCATCGCAATCGGGGAGATCAGTTCACCCTCAAATGACACATTATCCCCCGGCATCACCATCTCGACC